>JBCDMA010000183.1:0-8254 GCA_038744645.1 Pseudomonadota bacterium
CGTCCAAGGAGAGTTGGACTACAAATACGTTGGCGGGGAAGCAACCTTCAATGCGATGACTTCAGAACAAGGGTTGAATGGATTTACGTTTCTCGATAGCAAAAAAGATTTCATTGCGCTGGCCCAAGGCACAACGAATCCAAAACGGGTAGTAGGGATAGCACAGGTCGCATCGACATTACAAGCATCTAGAACAGCGCTTGATAATGCAAACACGCCGTCTGGTATGGGCTACATTACAAATACACCCGATTTGGCGACCATGAGTCTTGGCGCATTAAATGTACTTTCACAGGATCCCGATGGTTTTTTTGTGATGATTGAGGGGGGTGCCGTCGACTGGATGGGGCATGCGAACAATATGCCTCGATTTATAGAAGAGCAGACTGATTTTAACAACGCGGTAGATGCAGTGATCGAATGGGTGGAGAATAACTCGAATTGGGACGAAACGCTTTTGATCATTACTTCTGATCACGAATGTGGCGGTATTTGGGGGGAAGGGAGTTGGACTAATAGTAGAGGAGGTCCGATAGCCAATGAACGAACAGATACTTCACTCGAAGCAGCGCGTTTTGACCCAAGCGAGGATACCTTTAATGCGTTTCTCGCAGTACAAGATAACGGCAAAGGAAACATGCCTGGATACCAGTTTTCATCGCGAAACCACACTAACGACTTAGTGCCATTATGGGCGATCGGCAAGGGCGCAGATAAATTCAATCAATTCGTTCGCACCGACGTGAAAGCGGCGGAGCTTTGGGGAAAAACATACAATTGGGATGGTCATTACATTGATAATACTGCGGTTTTCCAAGTCATGTACGATAAGCTAATGAACCAGTGAATTCATTCTAGTGTTGCGCTACCGTGTTTGAACAACATCTTGAAATAATTAGTAAACGTTGGCCGTCAATTGCAAATGAGCTTTCGCGCGTGGACAAGCCCAATGTTCACCTTGACGTCAAAGAAAACACCCTAGTTATCAATCACATTCAATTGACCAGTGATGTTGATAGAAATAAGGAAAGCCAGGTCCAGGCAACGCTTATTCCAGAAGACTGCACAGAAGCCTATCTTTTTGGTACAGGGCTTGGAGATTGCCAGACGACATTGTTGAGCAGAAATCATCTCGTTGCTTTGCACGTTGTCATTCTGAATATCGAAGTTTTTTGGTTGTCACTCAACGTCAATGAACAATCTACATGGTTGGCAGATGATAGAGTAAGCCTGCACACTGCGGAAACTATGCTCGATGTTGCTTTTCCGTTCATTGCTCTGCCAGCTGAAATGCAGCTCTGCGATAATCGCAGCGCACAATTGTGCGACCGATTAGCAATCGAACTAAACCATGAGTTCGTTTCAAGTCGATTTCAATCTGAAGCGGATTTTAAGCAGCGTATGGTTGAGAACATGCGCTTCGTCACGCAAGACTCATCAATTAAGTCTTTGCCATTACCACAAGTGAATGAAATATTTGTGTGTGGTGCTGGGCCGACATTGAACAACCATATAGATTGGTTAAAAACTCAAAACCCTTATATTGTCGCAGTAGATGCATCGATAAATACCTTGCTAACCAACGGCATAACGCCTGACATTGTGGTGTCCATAGATCACACCAGCGCAAAACTGTTTGATGATCGGATGTACGACCAATTGAAAGACGCTTCTCTGGTCTATTTCCCCAATTCGGACTTCTTGCTTTTAGAGCGTTGGCAAGGACAGCGTTTTGTCAGCTACAGTGAAACCCCAATGTATGCCGATGTGAGAGAAGAAGTTAAGTTAGAGCCGCTTTTTTCTGCTGGCAGTGTAATCCATCCTGCGGTTGATTTAGCAAACAAACTAGGCGCAAAGACAATCTACTTACTCGGAACCGATTTCGCATATGTATATGGAAGTAGTCATGCAAAAGGGAACGAAAACGCGTATCAACAGTCGCCGGATTTGGCCACACAATGGGTGATTAACAGTCATGGAAAAAGAGTACCGACAATGGCTAATTTGAAAGCCTATCTGCGTGATCTGGAGAGGTATATAGAGAAATATCCGCAGGTTGCATTCATTAATGGAAGTGCTGAAGGCGCAAAGATTGAAGGTACAACACTGTGGTCGACCTAATAGACGCTTTATGTGAAGATGCTATCAATACAGCAAACCACTTTAGGCTTGGATTTGTGGGAGAGGCTAATGCGCTATTGGTCAGCTTTATTGACAAACTTGCCCATGCAACGGATAGGCTTCCACAGATTAAGCAACAACAACTTGAGCTGTTGTGTAACAATATAGTAAACGCACAGCAGCGAAATGATCCTATCTATATTGCCGATTTGCTCGAATATCAAATAACCGAGCTCTTAACCATTGAACCACAGACCTAAACCAGAAGTATCTAGACAGACAGTCGTCGTAATACCAAGACGACTGTCGTAAACACAGTCCATAAACGCGAGTGAATTTGAGGGTTAAACTACATGTCCGATGATAATCAGAGTGATAAGAAGTTTTGGAAAAACATGGGGATTATGCTTGCAGCCAAACTAGTTTTTGTCTGTATTGGTGTAGCTATCACAGTTACTTATAACAATAGTTTTTATGTATAAAGCAAGAAAATGTATGTAGGTCTCGGTAGGACGCAAATATAACGTCCTACTTTTAATCAATTGCGTATTTTCCCACATACTTCAAAGCATTAATTTTTAAACTATCGAGAATGCGTCATCCGCGCATTTATCAAACGATCCAAATACATCCAAGATTCGATATTTACGTTTACAATTTGAAAAATAAAGGTAAAAAAATCTGTTATGCCTCGCAAGCTTGCCATTCATCATATTTATAATTGCTATCTCGTGTCCATATATGTAGCGTTACACGCAGCAAATACGCGTTACTGAGGACTTTATGGCGTGACAGCCTCCACCAAAGGTGTAATTGTTTGCGTTAATACATGGTGTTAGCGTGCCACCCATTCATAACTTACTACCTAATTGTTGTTGGAATTTTTTATGAACTTGCCGTCAATTCGCTCGCTTGTAACTTCGCCTTATGCTCGTTTCTTGCTCGCTGCTTTTAGCCTGTTGCTATTTCCATTTAGCGCGTTTGCTGCCACTGGAGGGACAGATGCCGGTCAGATACCAGATTTGAGCGCAACCTTTTATGGCTTTGCAGCCATCGCCATTTTTGTTATGGCGTATTCTTTAGTCCCGTTTGAAGAAGAAATACACTTGCTTAAGAGCAAGCCAGTATTGTTTGCAGCAGGTATCATTTGGGTGCTAGTAGCCATTGCATTCAACAGCGTGGGCATGTCGGACTATGCACATGACGCAATAAAACACGCAATTATTGAGTATGCAGAGTTGTTCCTATTCCTATTGGTCGCAATGACATACATCAACGCACTTGAAGAACGCAATGTTTTCCAAGCACTTCGCGCCTAT
The DNA here is from genome assembly GCA_038744645.1 of Pseudomonadota bacterium. GTDB lineage: Bacteria > Pseudomonadota > Gammaproteobacteria > Enterobacterales > Alteromonadaceae > Glaciecola. The sequence continues at coordinate 3,441 of JBCDMA010000183.1, forward strand.
CTCGTTTCACAAGGTTACTCACTTAAGAAAGTCTTTTGGATCACAGGCATATTAGCGTTTTTGATGTCGCCTATCGCAGATAATCTAACAACCGCGCTTTTAATGGGCGCAGTGGTTATGGCTGTTGGTGGTAAAGACATCAAATTCGTGTCCATCGCTTGTATAAACGTAGTCATTGCAGCAAACGCAGGTGGTGCATTTTCACCCTTTGGCGACATCACCACCTTGATGGTATGGCAAAAAGGTAAGGTAGAGTTCCTAGAATTTATGCCGATTTTTATTCCATCAGTTGTCAACTGGCTTGTGCCTGCAATTATCATGAGTTTTGCGCTACCAAAAGGCACACCAAAAGCGTCTAGTGAACAGGTACAAATGAAGCAAGGTGCAAGGGTCATGATGGGACTTTTCCTAGCGACTATTGTGACCGCTGTGAGCTTCCATAGCTTTCTGCATTTACCTCCAGCGGCAGGTATGATGTTCGGTTTGGGCTATTTAGGACTTTATTCGTTCTATCTAAAAAGACAGGAAGGGCGCACAATCATGGCCGATTCCATCTTTGGCGGTCGCACGCGAACTCAAAGCAATCCGCTGAATGTATTGGAAACTTACGGAAAGGATATTGGCGAGCATATTGGAACACAACCGTACCCTGCTTTTATCGTTGATAACGAGCACAAAGTGACACATTGGAATGCTGCGTTAGAGAAACTCACAGGCTTCAAAGCAGAAGAAATGGTCGGTACTAAAAATCAATGGAAAGCGTTTTACAAAAATGAGCGTCCGACGCTTGCAGATGTCGTCCTAGATGACAGATCTGAATCGGGTGTACGCCAACATTATCGAGGACAGTACCGCGATAATCCACTTGAAGGAAAGTCTTATGATGCGGCGAACTACTTTGAAGATCTCGGCGCTTATTTGATGTTCAGTGCAGCACCTATCAAAGATGAAAATGGCAACAATATTGGTGCCGTAGAAATGTTTGAAGACATGACAGATAAGAGAACAGACGTCAAAGAATTCGATGTGATGGATAAAGTCGCCCGTGCTGAGTGGGACACATTGCTGTTCTTCTATGGCGTTATCATGTGTGTTGCAGGATTAAGTCAATTCGGCTACATGGCAATCGTCTCTGAACTGATGTACAACGATTTAGGACCAACTTGGGCTAACGCCTTGGTGGGTGTGTTATCGGCCATCGTAGATAATATACCAGTCATGTTTGCCGTACTGACTATGGACCCCGTTATGCCTTTGGAACAATGGCAGTTAGTAACCTTAACAGCGGGTGTTGGCGGAAGTATGTTAGCTATCGGTTCTGCTGCCGGTGTAGCACTCCTTGGTACCGCGCGTGGTGTATATACCTTCGGTTCGCATTTAAAATGGACACCCGTGATTGCATTGGGATATATCGCCAGTATTGGTGTCCACCTATTGCTCAATGGCACGGGTTTATAAGACCTAAAGGCTTTTAGTCAACCTATTAAAGCCAGAACAACAAAATAGTAAAAGGCTTGCTCTCCGGTGTGAGCCTTTTTTGTATCTCGCTAACCGTAGCAATTAATCCGGGTCTTTTTTGATTCTGACCTGTTTAATCTGTGGCGATAGCGTTAGTATATTTATCAAATAATAAAAAGAAGGAATTGTCGTGTTCGATTTTGACAATACACCTGAACGCAAGGACACCTGCGCATTTAAATGGGAACGATACAAGGGTAGGGATATCATCCCCGCATGGGTTGCTGACACAGAGTTTCAATGTGCACCCGCCATCACTTCCGCGCTGGTCGAGAGGACAAAGCATGGCATTTTCGGATATACGCATCCTAACGAATATACGCCAGCGGCAGAAGCCATTGTCCGGTGGTGTAAGAAACAATATGGCTGGGATATAGAAGCTGAGTGGGTGTTGTGGACGCCCGGGGTGGTGCCTGCATTTAACATGGCAATTCAGGCATACACTGATGAAGGCGATGCGGTTATTGTGCAAACGCCAAATTATCCGCCGTTGCTCGCGGCGCCTTCAATCAACTATCGCAAGCGTTATTTTGTCAATACCATACGTTATGGCAGTGCGTGGTCCATCGATTTTGACGCGCTTGAAGCGCAAGCTGCAAAGAAGGAAAGTAAGCTTTTTATACTGTGCAATCCAATGAACCCCAATGGCGGTGTTCTAAGTAAAGATGCTCTCACACGTATTATTCAGATATGTAACAAACACAATGTGACTATCTGCAGCGATGAAATCCACTGTGATTTGATACTCGACGGTATGCGACACACGCCAATCAGTAAACTCAGTGCAAACGCGGTGACGTTAATGGCTGCGAGCAAGACATTTAACGTGGCAGGCCTAGGGACGTCTTTTGCAGTGGTGCCTGATAAATCTATGCGAACTCGATTGGCAAAGGCAGGCGCGGGCATAACGCCTTGGGTCAATATTATGGGTTTGATTGCGACCGAAGTGGCTTTCACGCAATGCGATGATTGGCACCAGGATGAACTTAGTTACCTTAGAAAAAACAGAGACTTTTTGGTTGAACATATAAATGGCATCCCTGGGCTTTCCTGCGTTTCTCCTCAAGCGACATATTTGTTATGGATAGATGCGGCAGAACTTGACGTCGCTGATACACAAGTGTGGGCAGAGAATAAAGGTGTTGGACCGTCGCCCGGAAGGGATTTTGGCAATCCAAATTGCTTTAGGATCAATTATGGCTGTAGTTTTGACATGCTGAAAAACATCGTCAAAAGATTGGAAGCATAAATCAAAGCAAACGGGGAATGCTAAAGTGTTCAAGAGGTCTAGTGATTGCCTCCAATATCGGTGAGTCAAAGGTGGTAGGCAAGACAAAACACCAGTATTTGATGCAAAGTCAGCAGCCGTTCTTGTTAGGGGCGTTATATCGGAAATTGAATAATGGTGATTACACGTGCGCGATAATTACAAGATATGCTCATCCGAAGATGGAGGCTTATCACGACAAAGTGGTCCCGTTATTTTTGCCGAATGACAACAACTTTGTTCAAGCATGGTTGACGCAAAAAGATACTGTTCCACCCGAAGTGGACTACTTATTAAACACACCAAAATTGTATCCAAACCTGCATGTCCAGCGTGTTAAGTCATACAAATCGGCCATACCGGTTGGAAACATTGAAGACCATCTGTCTTCAGATCAGCCTGAGCTACTCAATTAAATGCAAATAATCCCGCATTTAATAAAAGGGTTCAGCTTATACCAATAGTTGCAGATATAGATGTAGATATAAGTGCAGATTAACAATGCGAAAAGAACATAAATACACTATTCACAATGAAAAAAAATCCACTATTCCCCTTTGTTGTTACATGTTGTCTCTCTCTAATGTGTGTGATAAATCCCTCTATCGCCAAAACGGACACAGCAGAAACACAAGATAAAGCCAAAATTGCCATCATCATAGACGATATCGGCGGTAAGCCTTCTGATATTGCGGCGTTTGCGCTGCCAAAAGATGTTACCTTTGCGATCTTGCCAAACACAGCGTATTCGACAAGTTATTCTCATATGGCAGCAAAGCAGGGCCGTGAAGTCATGTTACACATGCCAATGGAGAGTCTGCATGGTGGTAATCTCGGTCCTAATCCCTTGATGTCTACCATGTACCCAGAGGAGCAAATTAGAAATTTGTCACTGGCGTTACAGAACGTGCCTCATGCTGTTGGCGTAAACAATCATATGGGCAGCAAACTCACGCAAATAACCTTGTCGATGAAAACCGTTATGCAAGAGCTGGCGCAGCGGGAGTTATTTTTTATTGATAGCGTCACCACGCGATTTTCAAAAGCGCATGACATCGCTGAAGAGTACGGGGTTAATTACGCAACGCGCCATATTTTCTTAGACCATGAACAGAACGAAGGGTTTGTCGCTGAACAGTTTGATCGTCTTGTCGCAATCGCGCAAACATATGGCGTTGCTATAGCTATCGCTCACCCATATTCAGTGACTCTGGACGTGCTTCCCGAGTTGATTGAAGCGTTGCCTAACGATATCGAGCTGGTGACGGTAGACTCAATCATGAATCAAGATGTTGAGATACTAAAAAATGACAAGTTAGTTAAGAACCAGTTGCGTGTCCTGCAATTTGCGCCTAACGAGTAACTGCTCCTGCTGAGTTTGTACTAGTCATTACATCTAGCGCCCATGCCGGCTTGTCGGTAAAAATGGCGTCAACACCATAGTCATATAGCTTGCTTAGTAACCATTCGTCATTCACTGTGTAACACCATACGTCAATGCATAGGCTATGCGCATGTTCGACAAAGGCGCGTGTTACCATGAAGGCATCAACAGCTGCTATTTCAACACCGAGTTTGTGCGCATATAGTGCAAGGTCTGCAGGTAAATGCGCGATTAGGGCTGCGTATTTAATATCATGATAATCGCGTGAGCCTCGCATTAGCGTCCTGACTTTCATGAGCAAAGGATGCGAAAAACTCGATAAAACGACGTTGACACTGTACTGCGCTCTTAACTTATTTAGCTCTGCTACAAATGCAGAAATGTTTATGAGATGTTTTATTTCTAAATTGAGCGTGGCCTTCGTACCGATGCATTCACATAACTGCGCAAGTGTCGGGACGGGTTCATTGTTTGGTAATAACAGTTTCTCTATTTCACTGTTGTTCTGTTCGGTGAATCTGCCGTTGATGTCAAACAATCGTTCTAGCGTGTGATCGTGGAAAACGTAAAATTCACCATTGACTTCCTGAATATCGCATTCGATGAGCTTTGTACCGACATTAAGCGCGCTTTCAAATGCTGGAA
>JBCDMA010000184.1:0-8235 GCA_038744645.1 Pseudomonadota bacterium
AAGTATTCAGTAGTGAACTTGTACTTCAATCAAATCAGCCACAGGCGTTTTCCTATGTGGTGGGTATTACGACGTACAAAGACAAGGAAAAAGAATCCCTAGGCTCTCTAATTGACGCGTCACAAGGCCTCGGAGGGTTTTCATTCGCACCTGTCCAAGAACGTGGTAGCGAAGACTATGGCGTCTTTTCCTCGGTATCCTACAATCCGAAGTCGCTAGACAAATGGACATTTATCCTGGGTGGTCGGTATGATATCGCTCGAAGAGAGACTTCTCAGGACGAGGGCGTGCTCGACTTGGGTTTCACCCAGTTTTTCTTTGAGCAACAAGATATCAACGAAACCTTTAATATGTTTCTACCGCGCGTTGCAGTGAAATACGAGCCTTCTGATAATTTAACGCTTTTTACAAATGTCGCTAAGGGCTATATACCAGGGGGTTTCAATCTTGCAGCCGTTGCCAGTGAGTTTTTGGGTGAATTTGTACAATACGAATCAGAGACCCTATGGAGTTATGATTTCGGCTTAAAATGGCAAGTTCCAGATGCAGGTTTTCGTGGTTCCGCCGCAATTTTTTACATCAAAGCGGATAACTGGCAGGAGATATCAGGCGTCTTCACTGAAGATGGCCAGGTGGGCTCAACATCTTTTATTGTTTCGTTTGCGGAAATTGAAAGCAGAGGGTTTGAAATCGAAGGACGATGGGATGTCACTGACGCTTTTTCAATAAATGCCAACTTTGGCTATACCGATGCCGAATACGTCGACTTTTCGCCAACAGAGCCTGAAGTCATCGGCAATCCTGTAAAATTTATTCCTAAATACGACGCCAATCTCTCCCTGCGTTACGAGTGGCGAAGTGGCTGGTTTGTTAGAGCGGAAGCTGATTTTCTCGGTGAGCTTCCGTTAAATGAAGGTAACTATGGCAGTCTTCAACCATTGAGCAACGAGCCCATCCAGACACAAGATTCTACTCAAATATTTGGGGTACAGGTTGGGTATACGACAGGTGAATTTACCGTTAGGGCATTTGGTGAAAACCTCACTGAAGAAAAGCGATTCAGTGGCTTGGGCTTTCCAAGTGGCGTCTTCCCAAGTGACGGAACCCTATATGCGCCAATTGATACGCCGCGCGTGTTTGGCTTAGAACTTGAGTATGTCTACTAGGCACCTTTACTAAATATCTCAAACAATTACAGGGACCTGCGCGCTGTAGCGGCTGATTTTTAATGGAATCTTTTGCATTAGATGAGCCGCAATAGGCGCTTGCATATTAACTAGTTCACCTACAAAACGGCTTCAATAACCAGTAATCAAGATGTTATTTTTCAAGTAAAGGCTGGCTTGAAATGGCCGATAGTTTATTACCGTTACAGCAAAGCAAAAACAAAAGCAACGCTTTTAGGTGATAAAGCCATGTTAGAAAACTCTTGTGTACTAATCGTAGATGATAGTCGTGTTTCCCGAATGATGATCAAAGCACTGATCGTCGATAAACGGCCTTCTTGGACTATTTTAGAGGCTGAAAGTGGAGATGCAGCATTATCTGTGTGTGCCGAACATCACGTAGACGGCTTATCTATTGACTTAAATATGCCGGGGATGCATGGCTTGGACTTAGCCAAACAAATCCAGGAAAAGTACTCTCACGCTCGAATGGCAGTATTGACAGCAAATATACAAGAAGCAACCCATAGGAGAGCTTCCGAACTTGGCATTGTCTGCATCAACAAACCCATCAGCGAGGAAGCCATTGATAAGGTGATAGAGGCCATCGAATCATGAATGAACCCCCCGCTCTATCTGAGTTGGAACATGATCTACTCTCTGAACTGTTTAATTTAGGTGTTGGCAAAGCTGCTTCATCACTCAGTGAGATGGTGAATCAGGAAGTCATTTTGTCAGTGCCCATTGTAGAGTTCCGAAACAGAGCCGGATTGGTACAAAAGCTGGGTACCAATCAAACAATATGCTCAGTCAGTCAGAACATGGAGGGGCCATTCTCCGGTAAATCCATGCTACTTTTACCCGCAGCAAGTGGATTTAAAGTGGTTCGTTCGATGCTCGGACAGAGCTTCTCTGATGAAATGCTGACTGAATTGCAACCAGACGCATTGAGTGAAATCGGTAATATAATACTCAATGCCTTTATTGGCGCTATGTCAGATGCAACTTCAGGTGAGTTCCAGCTCTCGTTACCCGAATTTGATCTTTGCAACCCTAACGAGATACTGCAAAGCACGACTGCACTTGATGATGTAGTGCTGCTGGTCAGAATTTCTATGAAACTGAGCGAAAGCGATGTCATTGGCTATCTGGCATTTACTTTAAATGATATCTCGTTACAGGAATTGCGAACAACACTTGAGGAAATGTTTAAAAAAATGTCGGTGTAACAAGTGACCGACGCGTTTTCGTTTGTAAATATCCTAGATTTCATTGACCTTGGTGTCATTCCGTTTAATGAGGACTTCTCGGTTGCTTTTTATAACGAACGGATGCTACGGGTACGGTTTCTCAAGATGATGCCATAGGTTTAAAGGTAAACGAGTCCTTTTCCTTTCAATTAAAAAGTCACATCGCGAAAGAGCACTGCGCATTCCAAGGATTTTATTTCTACAAGCCAATGCCGCTGACTGAATTTGAAGCACTCAATAGTTAAGCTGAATCAGTGATATTTATCAGGAAAGGCAGAACCGCCTGATGCCTAACCCATGTTTCCTCTGATTGGCGTCACATTGTAAGAGTCATACCATTCAGAAAAATGCTGCAGCTCCATGGGTTTGGCCACATAAAAGCCTTGTGCCTTATCACACTGTTCTAATTTCAACATATCCAGCTGTTCTTTTGTTTCTATGCCTTCAGCAATAACGTCCAAATTTAGGGCGTGAGATAACTCAATGATCGCCGAAATAATATGTGCGCTGGCCTTGTCTTTTGTCGCGTCAATCAAAAAGGATCTGTCGATTTTGAGGATATCAATCGGAAGCTTCCTGAGATAAGAAAGTGAAGAATACCCAGTGCCAAAATCATCTAGTGCGATGCGGATCCCCATTGCTTTGAGGGCTCTTATTTGACTCAGTATTGATGCTTTATCTTCAAGTAGGTTTGTTTCCGTGATTTCCAAAATGATGCTTGAAGCGGGTATACCTATGGAAGCGATTATATTTGAAAGTGTAGATACTAATCCAATATGTTTAAAATGCGATGCCGCAACGTTTATAGATATTGGCAGTGTATTCCCTTTCATCTGTCGCCATCGAGACGCGTCTTCAAGCGCACGTTTAAATACCCATTCACCAATTTGGCGTATTAAAGCACTCTCTTCAGCAATGGGCAGAAACGCACTGGGGTAGATTAACCCCGATGTAGGATGCTGCCATCGAACTAACGCTTCAACGCCATAAACCATGCCCGTATTGACGTTGATCTGCGGTTGATAGTGCAAAATAAGCTGGTCTTCCTCAATCGCATTACACATCTCGCTTTCGAGCTTAAGACGCTGTTGCATCGCATCATTCATTTTTTGAGTGAAAAAGCGAAACAGGTTTCTACCTTCTTGTTTAGAGCGGTACATTGCATTGTCCGCGTATTTTATTAGCGTCATTGCATCTTCAGCATCATTTGGATAGCCAGCTATACCGATACTGCATGATGGAAAAATGGTATGTTCGCCCATGTGAACGGGTTGGCTAATAGATCCGAGGATTTTCTCAGCCACGGAAATTGCGGAACGAGACGCACACTGGTGCTCAAGCAACAGCATAAATTCATCGCCTGCCCACCTCGCTACGACGTCCGATTCTCGGCAAATACTGTTTAATCTTGTGGCAATTTCAATCAATAGCTCATCGCCGAAATCGTGGCCGTATGTATCGTTTATTAATTTGAACTTATCCACGTCAATGAAGAAAATATTGAATTTTCCTTTATCGCGTTTATGTGTCGCAATTGCGTGATTTACCAGTTCTAAAAACAAAACTCGATTAGGCAAATCAGTCAAAGTATCGTATTTGGCTAACTGTATCAAACGCTGTTCGGCCTCTTTTTCTGCACTTATGTCGCGAAAGAAAACGAAAAAATTAAATCCGTTGTTTCCCAATTCAGGAATGGTATTAACGGTGAGTGCAATATTGATTGGCTTGGAGCCGTCGCATTTGAAAGATGATTCGAACTCAGATGTCCGTTCATTGAAAAGCTCTTCTGCTATTGCTAAATCAAATTTGCCGCTGTCATTCGCAAAAGCTTCAATATGCTCGGCAATATTATTGCCGATGATTGAATCTTTAGTGGACGCAGGCATTTTTCTTACAGCCGGGTTTTGATTGAGAATGGTGCCTGTTCTGTCAAACACGAGAATCCCATTTTGAACGTTCTCAAACATCATTCTTAATTCGTAGTCTTTCTCTTGCAGTTCACCGACCACTTTATTCAGCAACTGCGTTTGTTTTCGCAATGCGTTTTCTCGTCTATCTGCGTTGCTGATATCAAAAATGGATATTATGCAATGTTGCTTGCCATCTGCACTTTGAAAGGGCTTGATCAATATGGATTGCACCAGTCTTTCTCTAGCGCTACGACTGATTACCTGTATTTTATAGAGCGGGAAAGACGCATTGATGAGTTTAGCTGAAAGCACAGACGGACAATTAAATTTAAGCGCTTTACCAATTGCCCGTTCTATGCGCGACCCTTTGATTTCAGGTATGACATCAAAAATATTTTTGTCAGTAACAGCGTCGCTTTCTTTGCCGCTATGCTGCTCCATCCATGTATTCCAAGTCACAATATTTGATGACTCATCCAGGACTATGACACCGCTGTTTATAAGCCCGAGTAGAATCTCTGGCAGTGATGTATTTTTCATAGATTTTTCACTTATTTAATTTTCTTGTTAATGCTGGAGAAAAACAATTCTTCGCTATATTCCTAGACGCATTTTGATGCGGTCATACAACGTTGACATGGAATTATTTGGCTGAAAAAACATTAGCTGCGCCTTTGAATTCCTTTTGACAACCGTAAAACTGATTGTCAGGAACAGCACCATATCGTCGGCATTTTCTAGCAACATCGTATCTTTTTGAATGTCCTTAAACTGTCCATATTCGCAAGTTGGCAGCTCAGTGTTGAGTTTTACATCCAACATGTTTGATAACACATAAAGTACGCCAGATACTGCTACATTCGTCAGATCCAAAAGCATCTCTTCCTCCGTTGTGGAGAATTCAATCAGTTTCTCCTCTCCGTCAAGGAGAAGGCCATTAAGCAGATTGAGGCTTTCTTTTTCGCTAAAAAATAACAATGCTTCGCCGTTGATTTCGCCACTGAATTCTTGAATGACAAATATCGCTTTTTTTGCCTGTTTCATCTTGTCGGTGAAACGCATGGCGTCCTGTTTAGGGATCATGTTGACTTCAGGGACATGAAGCTCGATTTTACTGCCTGATATCTCAGCTAATTCTTCAATGACATGCCCTAGACCGAGGTTTAATGACTCTGCAAGCACATCAACAGATAATGCTTGTTCTTCTTCGGTCAATAGTGCTGCTCCGCTCATACACAGGCTCCTTCGAAAAAGTTTCGCAAGCTGACAACAAAAGAGACAACCTCATTTGGACCAATTGCTTTTTGAAGGTATGCCACACCCATTTCTTCTGCTTGAGTCATGAGATCGTTGGACTTATTACCGGTAATCAATGCAATTTTAGCAACGTCAACACCTTTATCTATTAGCTCTTTTGCCACCTTAATGCCGTCTGGCTCTTCCATGTTGATATCAAGTAAGTACCAATCAATGTCATTGTTGAGACTTATTTCGAGTACTTTTTCGCCGCTTGATGCTTCGTGAATAATGGCGTCGGGATCAATATCTTTTAACGCTGATTTGATGAAATACCTCGCGAATAGACTGTCGTCTGCAACTATGTAGTTTAATGCCATGTTTACCTCGGTTGTTTGAGTGTGATTTTTCAAACGAGCAGTGAAACAGGTGTAGTTTCAAATACTTTCGTATTGCTTCCTATACTTCTTTAATGAGTATCGACATGTCCGAAGTGATGTTTAGGACTGAGTCCAAACTTTTAAGGTTTTTTTTACGGGCTCTTAACAATGGTGTTTTTCAGTAAGCCAATTTCTATTGAGGCTAGAAGTGCAGTTTTAGCGGTTAATCAATTGAATGAGATAGTCTATTGATATATCTGGGGTGAGTCACTTGGCAATGGTGCTTCATATGCCAAGTGACTTACTGGTAGATATTAATAACAAACTTTCGAATGCTATTTGGTCGATTTTTTGCCCTTGAAATCAGTACTACTCAGCCTAAGTTATCGTCGAGAAAGTCAAGTAACGTTTCATACACTTTCTTGCGAGCATTCTCGTCAACTACCCAATGGTCTGAACGACTTAGGTTCAAGTATTTTGGTTTATTGCCCGCGTTTTCCAATGCGTCAATCATAGTTTCGGCATTTATCACCGGTACTCTGGCATCCTTTTCTCCATGAATGATTAGGACTTTGGCGCTTATCTTATCCGCATGATAGACAGGTGAATTTGCATCGAGCGCTTCCTGGTCATCCCCCAGAACACGCTTCAAGTAGCTAAGTCCTCCATAGGCTACAGCAGTATCAGATTCGGTGAAAAAGTAACTCAAGTTGTATAATCCATTAAAACCAATAACGCAATTAAACATGCTTGGCTCACGAATACTGGACATCATGGCGGCATAGCCACCGTAACTTGCGCCATAAACGCAGCCTTTGTCAGCATCCAGGGCAAACTGTTCTATCGCAGCATTGGTGCCTTCTAGAATGTCTTGAATCATTGCACCACCCCATTCTCGGTGCCCCATTTTTTTAAAATCCTTTCCATAGCCATCACTGCCTCGAAAGTTGATCTGCACGACAGCATAGCCTCGGTTTGCTAGTAGCTTAACTTCGCTATCAAATTCTGCATAATCACGACTACCATGCGGACCACCGTGAATCATTGTCACAAATGGCACCGGTTTATCTTCCTCTGCATTTTTTGGCAAGGTTACATAACCATTGACCAATTGATCGTCTGACGTTGTGAATGAAAAGTGCTTAGTCGCTGCCAAGTCCCTGGGGTCGAGCCATGACCGATTAGCCCATAAGAATGATGCGCTTTTTGACTCAGTATTAAACAAATAGTATTCACCGGGATTTACATCACTACTCACATGCAACAATACGTATTTTCCATCTCTGCTTTCACTTTGTATTAGTACTTTTTGCCCACCAAAACTGGCGGCTAACGTTTTGTGATATTTGGCGGTGCTGCTTTTAACTTTCGAGTAATAGTATTTATGCTTGTCTGGATAAGAAATACCTACTACCGGTTGTTGCAACTTGCGGTCCCAGAGATAGTATTCGAGATCTGCATCAGTAGGCTCGAAAAGTTTAGTTACCGCTTTGGTTGTTAGGTCAAATTCAAACATGGTTTTCAGATTTTTCTCACCTATATTTCCGGTGAGATAGACTTTTTTCCCGTCGCTGCTGATTGCCGCTGGGATCATGTCTTTGCCCAAAACCTCTGACAGGTCTTTCCATTCATCTTTTTCATTCAATCGATAGGCGGCACGACTAAGAAGTTGATCATCAGTGTAGCTAACAAAATTAATATCACCTGCATCGGACGCAAAAACGGTAGCGTAATTGTAAGGAATGGCATCGACTTTACGTTTTCGACCAGAATATACATCAAGCAACTGGATCCGAGGCGCTCGTTGTTTGTTGTTGTACATTTTATTGCCTTTCTTTGTGAAAGGGTATTCAGCGATTAAGATCCTCTTATCGTCGTCGGGTAGATAGCTGATAACTTCCGCAGATGCCATCGTGCTTTCTCGCTTCGAGATATTTGTCCCTGTCGTCCGCGAACCGGCTCGGTAGCCAAATAACATTCTGTTTTTTGAATTGTCATAGTTCATGGCGAACAATTCTCCAGTAGCAAAGAGTCGTTCAGATCTCACTCGTTTTTCGGCGAACTGGTATACAAGACGCTCGCTATTAATCCATTCCACTGAATGAACTTCATCTCCATTATTCGGTTTGACACCGCCAACTACCTGCATGGTTTCTGTATTCAACACAACCATACTAACGAGGCCTTCTTGCCGAACCCTGGCAGCGATATGTTTGCCATCCGGAGACAGCTTCATATCTAGATAATCACCGCGTTTGGTGAAATGTTCTAACGGCAGAGTTTTAGCTTGTAA
>JBCDMA010000185.1:0-8069 GCA_038744645.1 Pseudomonadota bacterium
AGTGCATCATCTCAAACCAATCATCGATACCTCTGCAAAACCACAGTTATTCCGTTCCAAGGATTGATGTCCGTATAGATGTAAATATTGCGTATTATAAGGTGCAAGACGTTTTTTCACATCCGGTTTTGAAATTGCCTAAATTTAGGTAATCTATCAACCTGACTTTTGCTTCGAAAATAGGAACTAACGCAAATGAATGTTGTAGGCGTGGTTATGGCAGGAGGGAACTCATCTCGCATGGGTCGCGACAAAGCTTTGGTGAGTTTGGGAGAGCATACTTTACTAGATATTGCAGTGAACAAACTTAAATCGCTTCCATTACATGATGTTCAGGTAAGCCGAAATAAAAGCGAAGAAGGTTTTATTCAGGATGTCATCCCTAACAAGGGACCACTATCATCTATTCACGCCGCCTGCTTAAAAAATCCACAATATGACCTGCTATTTTTGCCCGTCGATTTACCTCTCGTTTCTGCAGATTTGCTCATGAAGCTAGTAGAGACAGGTACGAATTCCAATCAACATGTCAGTGTGGCGCAAAATAATCTTCCGTTGTTTTTAAAAAACACTGACGAAACAGTGGTCATACTGGAAAACCAGCTTAATCAAACACAAAATTTTTCCATGATGCGTTTTTTTGACTCGGTGAATATCAAACATATTCCTTGTAAAAACCAAGATGAACTCATCAATATAAATTCACCTGATGACTTGCAAAAAGCCCAATTGTTATTATAAGTATGCTGAGAAGACACAGGCCATGGTTTAGGAGATCCTAATGGCAAAAGCCGAGTTTATTTTTCACCCTCTCAACATTGTGGTAATTACCATTTCAGATACGCGCACAGAAGAGAATGATTCGTCTGGTGATTACCTTGTCGCCAGTGCTGATGCTGCCGGTCATAATGTGGTAAAAAAAGAGATAGTTATCGATGACGTGTATCTGATCAGGGCAAGGGTGTCGCACTACATCGCTGATAAAAACATCCATGCGATTTTGATGACAGGCGGCACTGGCTTTACAACACGCGATTCCACGCCAGAAGCGGTATTACCACTGTTTGACAAACAAGTCGAAGGCTTTGGTGAAGTGTTCCGCCACTTATCATATGCCGAAATCGGCACGTCAACCATACAATCAAGAGCACTCGCCGGTTTAGCTAACAATACCATCATTTTTTGCATGCCAGGTTCAACGGGGGCATGCAAAACCGCGTGGACAGGTATTATCCATACGCAACTTGACGGCGAACATGCCCCTTGCAACTTTGCACCCCATGTCCTGCAAAAAAATGCAACCTAATATCTCGCGCATTTCCATTCAAACTGAAGACTTTACGCATCACACTGAGTACGATGCATTGAGGCATGGTCATGGCAAAGGCGGAATTGAAGGAGACAGAACCAGTAAAAGCGCGCCGGGCAAAAACGGGGCTATTGTGACATTTACTGGCCTAGTACGTGATTACACCATTGACGATAACGTTTCGAGTATTTATATCGAACACTATGAAGGCATGACAGAAAAAGCCATCGAGAAGATATGTCACGAAGCGCATTTAAGATGGTCACTTGGATGTATCAGAGTGATTCACCGGATTGGCGAGCTGGCTGCTGCCGAACAAATCGTCTTTGTTGGCGTAACTTCTGCGCATCGAAAAGATGCTTTTGAAGCAGCGCAGTTCTTAATGGACTATTTAAAGCAATCCGTACCATTGTGGAAAAAAGAATTCACTGGCAAGGGAGCAGATTGGGTAGAAGCTAAACAGTCAGATGCCGAATCATTTCAACGCTGGTGTAAATAATACTTGTTTAGCACCTGGTTCCACGTAAGCCAACCGGAACGCGGTCTTCCTTCTACAAGTCGATAGTGTTGAAAAGGCTACTATCGTATCTGACTGATTAAAGGACATTTTATGAGTAAACTAACCCATGTTGATGCGACAGGGGCGGCAAATATGGTGGATGTGAACGATAAGGATGCTACCACCCGCATTGCGAGCGCATCTGGGCATATTTACATGTCAGCAGAAACTATTGACCAAATACTTGAACACTCCAACAAAAAAGGCGATGTGCTTACGACCGCCAAAATTGCGGGTATTATGGGTGCAAAACGATGCAGTGATTTGATCCCCCTGTGCCACCCGCTCATGCTGTCAAAGATTGAGGTCACTATTGATGTTGAAAAAGAAAAATCGCGATTGACTGTCAATGCAATGTGTAAGCTCAATGGTAAAACCGGCGTCGAGATGGAAGCGCTTACTGCTGTGAGTATTACTTGCCTTACGCTATTTGATATGTGTAAAGCATCCGATCCGGCAATGACGATCAGCGACATCAAAGTCCTTACCAAATCAGGCGGCAAAACAGGTGACTGGTCTTATCCCAAACCTATTGATTCCTAGGGTGACGCCCTTCGAACCACCCTCTGGGTGTTCGTACGTGAGTTATTCCCTAGCCGCTAGCGGGATAGCTCAACCACAGTATAGATAATCAGTTTTTACTTAAGATAATGCGCGCTAATGATTCACTTTTGTCGTTGATTGGAAGGTGTTTATAAGTCAAATTCGAATTTATAAGACCAATGGCGCAAATTCTGTTTTTCCATTTTTGCTATTATCTCCAATAACTTCCATATTCAAATTTCCTATGCTTAGACCTAAAGCTGACGACATAATGCTGTTTGTGCAAGTTGTAGAAGCGGGATCTTTTTCCAAGGTAGCTTCTCAGCAAGAATTGACCAATTCGGTGGTTTCGAAACGCATTGGGCGACTGGAGTCGTCTCTCAATATCCAGCTTTTGTATCGCTCAACAAGAAAACTAAGCCTTACCGAAGGCGGCAAGACTCTATATAAAAAGGCGAAAGTCGCTTCTGAAATGCTTATTGACGCACAAGATGCCGTATGTGGATACAGCGAAAACATCGGTGGTCAGCTAAAGATAACCATGCCGTCTGTATCCGCACGCTTTGTGTTAACGGATGCTATTGCGAAGTTTTGCAAACAATATCCAGACATTCAGGTTGATTTGCACGTTGACGATCGATTTGTGAATATCATCGAACAGGGATTTGATCTCGCTATTCGCACCGGTGATTTGGAAGACTCAAGTCTCCTAGCAAGACGTTTAGTCGATTCTCACTGGGTGATTGTTGCATCTCCTGAATACGTTAAGAAACACGGTATTCCTGAATGTAGAACAGAGTTAACCAATCACAACTGCCTGACTTATCGATCTGAAACTGGTACTAATCATCACTGGTTGTTTGAAGTGGACGGCATTGATCACACAGAGCAGGTCGTCGGTAAATTTAACGCGAATGATCTAAGCTCACTTAAGCAAGCGACTCTTTCACATTTTGGTATCGCGTATCTACCTCACATTATGGTGTATGAAGACATTAAGGAAGGTAGATTGGTTCGCTTGCTTGCCAACCAATCAGCTAAAAAAGAAGGGATCTACGCCGTTTACCCACGCGCAAGAAAACCTGATAAGAAAATCAAATTATTAATTGAACACCTTCGAGGGGCCTATAAATTAAAAGGCCACTATTTTAATCACTGATATTAAAACAACAGCCCTCGCTCGCTTAGTACTGGTGTTGGTTTAACTCTGTACCATTCACCGGATTGAAGAAGTTGTCATTGGTTCCCGCAAATACTTCATTTGGAAGCTGGATCACACGTTGGTATTCTTGCGGCATATAAACTGTTTCACCATACGTCGTCTGCCACGGAGTGCGCTCTAATGTGGCATCCACCAGTTTACTCTGACCTGCATCTTTCATGTCCTGTATTTTATTCCAACTTGCCAAATTGCTATCAAGAATGTCGCTGTAAGTTTTAGCGTTCGCTGAAGATTTAGCAACACTGGCACGAAACGCCCGATTGGCCGCTAATTTACGCTGTGTGACTTGCCTCATTTGCTGTGTACGCTGATGCACATGTTGTTGCAATCGCGCCTGATAGGCTTCATTGTTGACGATGGTATCACCAATGGTATCGAGGAGTTTCTCATCAGGGGGGCCTTCAACGGTTGCCGTCATTACGGTTCCTGTTGCCATCGCCATCGTCAATCGCGCACTCATGCCGCCGTACATATCAACTGCCGGCTGATCTAAAAATAATACAACAGTAATCAGAAGCTCGTTTATCGTTCTACCATTCGCTTGGTATGACAACTGAACTTCCATGACCTCAGGACGAACGCTCATGTTTGGGTTTTGTTGTCTAAACGAATTAAATTCAGCGGCTTGCTCCTGCATCATTTCCTGCACAAGATCAGGACGCGGCCGCATTGAGGATGTTTTTGCGTTAGGCCGAATGCTTGGGATATATTGATTTACGAACGTTTGAATATCTACTATACGCCTCACGTCACAACCCGCGAGTTCTCTTGGTGCAGAACCTGGCATAGCATCAAATCCTGAGTGCCATCCCCAAATACCGCCAGGGATCATCTCTACCCATTGCGTGCCGTTTTTTGAAGTACCTTTTAAGTGAACTTTCGGCAGTCCGACATCAAGGGCACATGAAGGTTTTCCGTACCATTGCACTGCGCCTTTGACATCCCAGCTTTTTGGCATACCTATGGTCATGGCTTCCATCGGCTGTTCGAAACCGAATTCATCTCTGATTGAATGCGTTTTAAATGGTTCGTCCAATGGATTGCTATTTATATTTGCAGCAGTGGCCGCAATTGTTGCAGAGGTTGTATTAACACCCGATTTGTCTCTATCGGTATTCTTTGATGTATCATTGCTTAACAAAGATATATCTAAACTATCATTATTAGCGGTTTTGTTTGCAGCATCATCAACGAAGTTGGAAAAACCAAACTTTCCAAGGCCAATAGCAACGATGCCTACACTACCCTTGCCTGCTGCTTCGTGAACAATATTGCCCAGTTTTTTATTATTAACTGAGATAGCAAGCTGATTTCCATTCTCTTGAATTGAAATGGTGTTAAACGCAGAAGGATTTATATCAAGATATTCCTCAAACAGTACGTTAAACCCGTTATTATCTCGACGCGTCACAGTCATTGCGCCATTGGCAGTGAGATTAACCAAAAAATAGCTACGAGACGCGCTATCAAATCCGTAAAGCAACCCCGCTTGAGAATAGGGGTCGGTAGCATTGAGCAGCACGCTAGTAGAAATCGAACGCTGTCCGTTATTGCCATTATTTGCTGCGTAGTAATAGCGAATTGCGCCTGGCTGATTGGTGTTTTCCAACCAATACTTATTCGACTTCATGCTGCCATTCCAGCCATCGGAATAACCGGTGTGAAGCAAATCTGTTAACGCGCCCAAATTAGCCGTTGCAGTTGAAGCATTTATTACCAGTAACAACACCATCGACATGATAGTAAATGAGTAGTATTTTTTTAAAAACATGGTTTAATCCCTACCTTAATGTTTTTTTGTAAAGAGACCTTTATTTTGAAACCGAAATACTTCCAAATAAAGGGTCAAAAATATTCCATGGTCGCACTTCATCCAAAGCGACCTTCAAGCATTAACACGTTAAAAACAGGCAAAAATTCGGCGCATTGACGCTATAATCCGCTATGATAATATACTTGAGTGACTTAAGAAGTATTACGTAATAATGGATGTAAAAGAAAAGAGAATCAGCGAAATAAATCAGCTGATAAAAAAATGGCAAACCGGTGACAAAGCCGCTCGTAACAACCTCTTTAATCGCATCAATGCTGAAGTTGAAAAAATCGCATCCATCGTTTTGCGACGAAACCAATCCCCACTTACATTTATAACGGGCGATCTTGCCAACGAAGCCTTCGTCAAATTGCTGCAACGCGATCAATTACATATCAAAGATCACGCACATATGCTGGCGCTATGCGCGCGAATCATGCGATTCATTATTGTGGACAGAACACGTCAAAAGATGTCGCTGAAGCACGGTGGTAATTTAGTGACGCTTTGCACTGAACAAAGCGCTCAAGACGATAATGACATTCCTGCATTAGAGCTCGATTCAGTGCTCACGAAGCTAAGCGCAATTAATCCAGATCGCGCAAAGATCGTTGAAATGCGTTATTTTGGTGGAATGACATATGATGAAATCGCGTCGGTAATGGATATTTCAGCGACAACCGTAAAGCGCTCATGGCGAGCAACAAGGGGCTGGTTAAAAGACGCGTTGGACAATGACGCAGCCTGATCCTTATCTGGAAGAAAAAGCGCTTCAGATAGTTGAAGAAGCACTAGAAATAGCGCCTGAACAACGGCTTGTGTTCGTAGAGCAAAAAACCAAAGATAACCCGCAGCTGCAAAGCCGAGCGAAAAAGCTGTTACTTCAAGCCATCGCTGCTGAAGACGATTTGCCCGTAACGGGTCAAGGTGTCAAAACATTACTCGATTTTGGCCAACCATCACAAATCGGTAATTACAAAATACAGAACGAAATTGGCCGTGGTGGAATGGGCGTTGTCTACAGAGGCATGAGGACGGGCGCTGATTTTGACCATGAAGTTGCAATCAAGCTTGTAGCGGTATCTACACCTTCTTTAAAGCTCACGCAACGCTTGCGTGACGAGCGACGCTTGCTTGCAAGTCTGCGCCATCCGAATATCGCACAATTTTACGACGGCGGAGAAACCGAAGACGGCTTACCATATTTCATTATGGAGTACGTTAAGGGTCAGTCGCTACACCACTATTTACATGCAAGTGAGCCAAACCGTGACACTTATTTCAATCTATTTGACCAAATATGCAACGGCGTTGCACATGCACACAAAAACCTTATCATCCATCGCGACTTAGCGCCGGGAAACGTTTTGGTTTCTGACGAAGGCGAGGTAAAAATCATTGATTTTGGCGTGTCACACACCATTGGATCATTGACGATGGAAGCGCAACCCAGCAAAGCGCACACAGCGGGATTTACTTCCCCAGAGCGCCTTGCGGGACATATGGCGACAACAATAAGCGATATTTATTCCTTGGGCGAGTTGCTCAAGTTCATGTTAAAGCACCTTAGCCATCCTCGACGATCTGACATTGAAGCCATCATTAAAAAAGCCACTGCGAATGCTCCTGAAGATCGATATCAAAGTGTGGAGTTGCTTCAAAGCGATATAGAAAAATATCTACAAGCGAAACCGGTCGATGCAGTAGCTGGCGGCTGGCAATATCGATGGAAACGAAACATTGCCTTGCACAAATATGCAGTTGCAGGGTTAACCAGTGCGTTTATTGGTATCACTGTTGCCGTGATTGTATTTGCCAACCTATATTTCAGAGCTGTAGAGGCCGAAAGACAAGCGTCAGAAAGGTTTGATGATGTAAGAGAGTTAGCGAATTTTATGATCTTTGATTTGTATGATGCCTTGGCAGATATCACAGGTACTACGTCAGCGAGAGAATCAGTGGCAGACAAAGCGCTGGTCTATCTCGACTCACTTAATGCAAGTGAAAGCGCGCCTCAGTCACTTCAGTTAGAGACCCTACTAGGTTACAGACGCTTAGCTCAGATATCAGGCATACCGGGGCGGTCAAATTTAGGTCGCCGAGACGAAGCACAAGCCTCTTTAGACACTGCATTCAATGGTTTGCATGCTTTGAGTGTTGAATCTCCAAATGATATCAATAACTTGCGTGCCCTATTGAAAACCGCATATTCGTATGCCCGATTTGAATATCTTGCGAATGACGATTCGCCAGCAACAATTGAAAAGGCAAATATAGCTGCGAGCGCCTTTCAAGACTTGAAGAGGCTCGAAACACCCACGGTAGATGATTATATTATTGTTACCGATGCAATGGTTATTCACGGCAATGCCCATATCTGGGAAAAAGAAGGCGACAAGGGATTACCCATTTTCCTTAACGCAATAGACATTAGTCATCAAGCGAAAAGTGACTATCCAGATGATATAGACATTGATGTCATGATCGCGAAGCTCTTGGCCGATTATGGCGATGCACAGTCTCGGCATATTGACCTTGTTGGCGGTAGCTATGATCAAGCGCAAGCCTCAATGGATGATGGTATACAACGCTTGAAGAAATTAATTGATGCAAACCCAGAAAA
>JBCDMA010000186.1:0-8054 GCA_038744645.1 Pseudomonadota bacterium
AATCAACTTGTCTTCCCAAGGCCCCAAGCCCGGAAGGCCTTCACCTGTTTGCTTAATGCTATCAACAGGGTACTCATCGACAATCACTAACACCGTTATTGCGTTATAGATGTTGATCCAATAAGCCATCTGTTCATCTTCATTGAATTTTCTAGGATCGATTCCGGCCATTGCCTGAAGGTAAGTTTCCAGGTCTGCATAGTGCTCGTCAGACACATTGCCATAATCAAACAAATTAATCCCTGACGTATCTTCAATGACATAGGCACTGAGTATGCCTTGCCACAAACTGTGGTCGATGCTTTGTGTATTTTGAGGATCGCTTTGCGCCCAGAATTCAATGGCATCGGGGTCTTTTAACTGCTTGTAAAGGCCGTACGCTTTGTAACCGACAATCGAAATAAAAATTGCCAAACCAACGGCGAAAAAGGTGCCGATTGTTTTTTTAACCGAAATGCGCTTCGTCACTGATGTACCCTGTATGTTCTATGAATGCTCAAACTTTGCCTGTTGCACTTTGACAAATTTTCGCTGATTAAATCGCAATCTTGCTATCATCGAAATAATGCCAATACCTGCATTGACTGACCCTTTTAACGTACCGCTGATTTTTGATTGACCGATGCGTACTTTGGAATCCACGGCTATCTCTTGTGTTATTAGACCGAGTTGAATCGCTTTTACTTGCATCTCCACCGTCCAACCAAAACTTTTGTCCTGCATGTCGAGTTTGGCAAGGGCGGTTCGCTTTATTGCTCGAAAGGGCCCCAAGTCTGTAATAGGGTGTTGCCAAAGCGCTTTAATTAAGACGCCTGATAAGCCATTACCAAAAACCTGCAGCGGCGTCAGCGCCCCTTTTTCAGCTTTTCCAAGTGTTCGAGAGCCAATCACAATATCCGCGCCATCAACAATGTGTTCAAACATGGCTTTGCACTGCGACACGACACAAGAATCATCGGCATCAACAAACAACACAATGTCACATGATTTAATCGCGTCAATTGCGGTAAGACAGGCAATGCCATAGCCAGCTTGCGACTGATAAACAACTTCGGCACCCGCTTTCTCAGCAACATCCGCTGTCGCATCTGTAGAGCCGTTATCACATACGATGACATGGTCTATCAAAGGCGCTTCGTTTTCATTTTTGAGGGCTTTTAAATCACTGACCACCTTGTCGACGGCTCCTTCTTCATTTAATGCCGGTATAACCACATTGATAATATTGTCTCTATACATGCTTATACCTTGGTTTGCATGATGACTTCCGCCATTTGCACTTTGCTCGCTGCCAGTGAGTCTTTGCGCGCAATTGCACCGGTTTTCTTGTCAATTTCACCAAAACTCAATACACCGGTTGGGCACACATCAACACAGGCTGAACATCGCACGCACTGTGGATCTTCCATCGGCTTGCCCTTATTAGCAAAGCTCATGATATCTATGCCTTGGTGACACGAGCTTGTGCATTGATTACAACTGATGCATTTGCTCTTTTCTGAGAAAATTCGGAATTTGGAAAAGCGCGTATAGATATTCATCAATGCTGCAAGCGGGCATGCAAACCTACACCAGGTCCTACCTGAAAACTTAAAATAAAGCCCAACACCTAAGATACCGCCTAGGAGCACATCCACTGTCCACTTCCAACTCAACGGGTTGACTAAACTGTTATCACTGTTAACACCATTGAGCAAAAGATTAAACGAACTTGCCATCCACGACTCGGGCGCCAACCAGCCGCCAATGCGGATCACCAACATGACCAATGCGACAAACAATAGAATTTGACCCAACATATTAAGCTTATTCCAAAATGGACCATGTGGCATCTTGTGTCGGTGCGTGTCACCCATGGTTTCTGCAAGTGCGCCGCAAGAACAAATCCAACCGCAATAGGCACCTTTACCCCACTTGTAGATAAGCAAAGGAATGATCACGAAGGTTTGAATGGCTGAGATAATTAACCATCCCATGATCGGGGTGGGTGTGAAAACGTTATACACATTCAATGGCCACGCGAGAATGAATCCATAGGCATGCCAATAGGCTCTAGGATGTCCCCATTCTGGCCAATTCTGCGCTGCTAAGTCTTGTGCCGAAATATAGCTTGGGAACAAACTGTTCGCGATAGACTGTCCAATACCTGCGTCGTAGGCGCCTAAATACCCCAGCCACGGCAGAAAAATCTCAGGAAGAAGAAATAATGGGATGGCTTGAACACTAAAAAGTGTGATGGTTTGTACCGTCACATAAGGCGTTTGACGGCGCTTTATCCGCATGTATCCAAAGATCCCAATCGCCGATGTATAAAGTACAGTGTAATAAAATGATCTGGATTTCATCGACACAGCAATGGTGCCAATCAAGGTGGTGCGGTCGTTGACTTGCGCTTGCCACCATTCACCCAGCGCGCCTAGCGCAGCTGGCATTTGGTCCGGGTAGTTGGTCAAGCCCCAAACGCTATTTAGAAAGCCGAAGTTTTTCCAATCATAAATCGCAATAGCAAACACCATAAATAGTGCAAAGTAAATCCAACCACGCATTGTGCCCTCGCCGCTGATGGCCATTTTGCTTTTGCGGAAAAAATCCAGCGGCGCTTCTCGTCCAAGCATGGTGAGGACGGAATCTGCTTGAATGTTGGCTGTACCGTTTTGATTGGGCAGATAAATCTCGACGCTGTCGTCTTCAATTTTGTTGATTTGCGTGCTAGTGAGTATGTTTATTTTATCTGAAGCATTTTCTAATGCTTCGATGTTTTCAACTTTGGGCCGGGTAAATTCGGCTTGCCTGTACGATAACGTAACATTGCCTCCCGCTTCGGATATGGCAAGCGCAGATTCAACCGCAGAGTCACCGCCGCCAACGACAACCACGTTTTTGTCTTTGTAATCTGCCGGATCGTGAAGACGATTGACCGCTTTTTCTTCGCCCTCGACATTGAGTTTGCGGTGTTTCCCTGCCCGTCCAATGGCTACGATCGCCCTATGGGCCTTGAGGACGTTACCGTCTTCTAATTGCACTTCAATAAAAGAGGATTTTTTCTCAAGCTTGTTCACGACTGCGATTGTCGGGCTTATTCCAGACGCCTTTGCTTGCGCCTGCAAATCTACCAGCAGTTTTTCTTTGGTAGAAACATCGTGTTCAAAATGCAGATCACCTTTCGGTTTCATATCCGTAGGATAGGTGTATATCGGTTTGCCCTTAGGGAAATTAGCTATCGTTGAGAATGCGTTACTGGCCTCTATCAGCTCAAACGACAGTTGTGCTTTGGTGGCTGCCATTGCTGACGCATAACCACTTACGCCGCCACCGATAATAATAACATCGAGAATATCGTTTTGTTTTTGGCGATCGATAAAACGCTGGTCAGCAACAATATCGTTAATGACTTTTGCGCCGGAGTCTGAGGAGAATTTCAACAGCGGGATCCCCGTTAGATCACCAACGACGTACACTCCATTCACTGAACTTCGGCCTTGCTCATCGATGACAGGCAACACTTCAGTCTTGCCATCTGGCCACTGACCGTGAAGCCAGTGCATATAGCTCTTTATCATCTTAAGCATGAAACATTCACTTGTGTAAGTCTTTTACTGTGATTGAACATGTCGATCACAAACCCGAGGAGCAAACCTAAACCGAGAAGCACAACTGGCCAAACGGCGGGCTCCCATATATTGCAGCACGTGAATCTATTCAGTACTTCGTAAGTTACTGGTATTAAACTCAACCAGGCAAACAAAAATACAGTTGGTCGAATAGCGAACAAAGGAACTAGCGACATTAAATACCATGGGAACACTACGGGACTTAATAACAAAGGAAGAGAAAGCGTCCATTGTATCGCGCGAATTAAACTATCGTCCTTTTCGGTCAACGTGCTGCGTCGAAAAATCGATAGCGCAATAGTTCCAAAGCCTATTGTTAAAACAGACAGGATAAAAACGAGTAAAATTTCACCCTTGAGATAATTATTAATTACGTCGATAAAGGGCGAAGCATTTCGCCACTTTTCAAAAAATACCGGCGTACTTCCAACGGGGTGCATACCCAGCATGATTGCGATGCCGTAAGCGCTGAAAATAATGCTTGTCGCGGCAATGGCAATCGTTGTGCTACGTTTCAGATTAAAACGCGCAATGCAAAGCGGTAACAAAAGCAATACTGGGAACAGTTTAATGACGGTGCCAAGCCCAATCATAAGGCCGGTGGCAGCCATCTTTTTGTTTTGATAACAGAGTATTGCAAGTACCACGAACATACTTGTAATGGCATCTAAATGTGCGCCAACACCGGCTTCAAAGATCAAAATGGGCGATAGAGCCACAAGGCTGAGATGCTTTAGACGCTGCAATTTAACCAGTATTGGGACCATAAATAATAGGGTGGCAACGCTTGCTAGGCCGAGCAGCGTTTTCCATATGATGGGCGCTACATCCGGTCCAAACGCCGCTGAAAACGCAAATAGGGAAATAGCGCCTGGTGGATAAAGAGTGACATATTTCGCATGCTCTTGGGGTGTCGGCCAGGTGTTCCTTAAATCCAACAGTGCATCAGCATCATGGCTCACATGATAAGGATCGAACCCTTCAAGGGCCACTTTCCCGTCAAATATGTACCGCTCGATGTCATTGGATGTATAAGGATCGATAGGAATCAATAGCAATCGAATGATGATGGCGACGATGATCAATAACGTATGGTCTTGCCAGCGATTTGATTTAGGTCCTAAATACCAATAGGCCAACATGCAACCCATCATCACAGTGTATTGAAGTATCGTGTACGCGCCTAAACCAACATCCGCTTCTTGCAATCTTGACCAATCAACGCGATGCAACCAAAAGCTGCTTAATGCAGTGGCAATCGCTAAAAGCAAAATGAAGATTAACGATCGCGTGGTTGAAAAAAGAGCTGTTGGCGTTGCAACGGTCATTTCAAGCTCATTTCGACAGCTTCATTTGGCCGACAAAACTGTGTTTTGCTGCGTTTAAAAACCCCCACATTAATAAAAATAAGAAAGGTAAAAGCAGCCAAAGCTGCTGATGTATCGCCCACGCAAACACAACGCTGTAGTTAATTGCGAGCGCAAGTTCGATGAATGCGCCTTTGGGTGCGACGGCGCGGTACAGTTTGAGAGAAAGCGACGATTTTTTTGCTAGTGATATGGTTTTTGGCACATCACCACCGTCTACGATCAATTCTCCGCTTTTTGGTGTTCTTACAAATTCACTTTTATGGCCTCTTAGCGCTTCGACTGCTGCGTTTGCGTTGTTAAACGCAAGGTGAATGCCCATGATGATCATGCGGGGCAAACTTACAAACGCATTCCACAGCGAATGTTTCAGCGCCACCTGTCCAAAATACAAATACACCAGATGGCCACCAGAACTGATGAGCAACAAGGGCACATCTAGCCACAACATCGATTCTGTTTGGTAGAGTTCTCGCAACCAGATGCTGGGCGATAGGAAAAACAAGGCATCGACCAGCATCACAAAATAAGCAAGATTATTTGACAGGTGAAATGTTGATTCGATTTTCGTTTTGAGTGCAATGGGTGCACGCCATACGGTGCCCAGCAACTTCAACATGACTTGGATCCCACCTTTTGCCCATCTGTGCTGCTGGCTCTTAAAGGCATTCATGTCTGCTGGCAGTTCACCGTAGCATACGACGTCATTCAAATAACGCATTTTCCAGCCCTTGAGCTGTGCGCGATAACTGAGGTCGAGATCTTCAGTTAAGGTGTCCGCACTCCAATGCCCCGCGTCAATAATGGTTTTGGTTCGCCAGATCCCCGCCGTGCCATTGAAGTTTAATAATACATCGCTATTGCAGCGCACGGTTTGCTCAAGGCTAAAATGCGCATCTAGCAAAATAGCTTGTGTTTCAGTCATCTTGCTGTTTTTACGATTTAAGTGCTTCCATCTGAACTGCAACATACCCACTTCTTTATCGGAAAACTCGTGGATCGTTTCCGTTAATAACGTCGGGTGTGGAATAAAATCCGCATCAAAAATGGCAATGAATTCACCCGTAGCCGTTTCCATTGCGTCTTTCAATGCGCCAGCTTTGAAACCTTGCCGATTGGTTCTTGTGACATGCTCGATATTGACGCCTCGGGCACGATGGTACTGGGTGCGCGCCGCAGCGATACCGACGGTTTCATCGGTACTATCATCAACGATTTGAATTTGAAGACGGTCTGACGGGTATTCGAAAGCGGCAACGGCGTCTATGATCCTCTCTGTCACCATCCGTTCATTGTAGAGCGGGATTTGCACAGTAATGGAAGGTAGTTGTTCGAACTTTCCCTGTGCTCGCTGAGTTTTGTTTTTATAAAAAAACCATCGAACGACAATCGATAATCGATGTAGACCAAACAAACATAAAGTGAATAAGAGAAAAAAGTGGATGAGAAGCAGTAGTGCTCCCCACCAAGGTAGTGCATCAGAAAACACGTGTTATCCCCAGCGATAATGTCTCGCCTCGCAGTGTTTCTTCACCGTATATTTCATCGGTATAAGTAAACTCCACGCCCCAGCGAGAACCGTTTTTAGAAGGTTTGCCAAAATTGTAGCCGACGCTTAACTCAAGTTTTCCTAAATCAAATTCAGGCACAAGTGATACGTTACCCGTGGGATTATTTACATCAACGTCGGCGTTATTGGCACTTAAAATGCCATCGAGTTTGGTACGCACATAAACGTTTTCATTTATGTCGTAACCGTATTCGATAAGATAGCGATATTCGTCAGAAGGCGCTTCCAGTCTAAATCGGTAGCCTAGCTCCACACCAAAATAGCCGTATGGATAGAGACTTTTACCGAGCAGTACTCTGAATTCTATGTCTTCCTGACCAAAGCCCGTTGGTAATTCTGCATCTTCGTCATAAAGATACGGCAGTTTCACTAACAACGATGTTGACAATACGAATGGCTCAGCCTGCCATTGGTAACGAACACCCAGCTCAAGATCGCTAAAATCATTACCAAAAGTGAAGTTGCCGTCTGCATCGCTTTGTTCCAAATCCTGATAGGATAACGAGCCAAACAAAGCGAGGTTATTGCCAAGACCATATTCACCGTAAAAGGTATAGGACTCACTGGTAAACTCACCAAAGTCGGTGTTGCTGCCATCAAAAGTGTCTGCGTTGTAGTAGTTATAGCTAAACTTGCTATATCCGTCACCTTTGTCAGCGACCCATGCACCTGCATGCGCTTGATTGAACCCGACCATCCCAGCAATAAAAAGCACACTTAAGGACGCTTTAAAAAGGACACTTGATGATTTGGCATAACTATTTTTTGGCACTGTTACCATTGGATTTCTCCGTAAAGAATGTGAGCTAAGGTAAATACTGCTGTATGAGTTGTGCACTGTAGAAGCGCGTTATGCGCAAATCAATTGACGTCAAGAATCGTAATTGAATTGTGATACGCGCGTGATAAATCACCAATTAAGCCTTTAAAACCAATACCTAAGACCGCCTGTTTTTCTATTTTATTTCAAAGCGTTTGCGACAAAGTGAAATGAGTTCGTCAACATCACTGAGTTGATTTAACTCCTTGTTTGAAATCACTTCCGTGAATGTACCGTCGAGTTTAAGAACAACAGGATATTCAGTTGCAAAGCGAAACCTGTCTTCAAATTCATTTTTATGCAAAAACACCCATTCGGCATCATATGCATGTTTGAACGCTTTCCAGGCAGCACTTTCATTGACAAGATTGTGTGTGAGTGCACATAGCGAACACGAATAGGTTGATGGGCTCAAAATTTTGTGTGCCGTGTGCAATGCAGCGTTGAGCTTGCCGCTGTCTGCGTTGTATACAAATAAATACTTCATGTGTGCGTAAATCCTTTCTGTTGACAGTTTTAGTAGACCCAATCAATGAAAGTTTTTATTCATTTGCCATTTCTAATACACAGACGTTGTTATTTGGGTAATATGGTCCCATGACCGAAATATTTTGGCTTTTCACAGAGACTGCTTTAGGCACATCCAATTGGATCTTGAGAAACATCACGTTTGACGTGCCTTGGTC
>JBCDMA010000187.1:0-7988 GCA_038744645.1 Pseudomonadota bacterium
GCCTTCTCTAACCACACTTATGGAAGGCGCAATGATGGATTTTAAAAGGAAAAAAAGCGCGGTATTGATTGGACTGGCGCTAAGTATAAGTGTTGCAAATGCACAAGAAAATCAGCCCGAAAATCAAACTGATAACAATGAGGAATCGGTTGAAGTTATTGCAGTTTATGGTACACCCATCAGAGACAGTCAAGCGGCAGCTATTGAAGCGAAACGCAACGCATATGTCGTATCTGATGTCTTGGCGGCCGATACTATTGGGCGATTTCCCGATCAGAATCTTGCCGACAGCTTAGGCCGCATTCCTGGCTTGGCCATCGAGCGAGATCAGGGTCAAGCAAGGTTTATTAATTTTAGGGGCGCGCCCTTTGATTATACAAAAATCGCCTTTGATGGCATTGACGTTTTAGGTGCTGAAGATGGCCGCACACCGCGATTTGACGCTTTCCCTTCAGTCATTACTTCTCAAATCGAAGTCAATAAAGCCATTACATCCGATATGCCCGGCGAATCCACAGTCGGCTTTATCAATATCCAAACGTTCAACCCGTTCGACAGGGAAGGTTTGTCTTTCACCGCGGAATTGGGACAAGGGCGCCAACAACTGGGTGATGTCGATATCGACAAATATAACGGTCGCCTGTCATATTCAGGTGAAAAATTTGGGTTGTTGGTTTTTGGGTCGCACAATCTGCGCGGAAGGATCACGGACAACCGCGAATACGAATACGCTGATACCAATGGCGACGGCGCGGATGACAGTGTCGTCAACCTTGATTTTCGGTCGTATCGAGGAGAGCGAGAAGACAACGCTTTTGGCGGACGCATCGAGTATCATTCCAACAGTAACCATACGTTTTTCTTATCTTCCTTATATTCGGAATTTATCGATCGCGAAGAGCGCAATCAATTTGATTTTGACCTTACTGAACCCGTTGTATTAAATGGCTCTGCATATGTACCTGTGATTGTAGTAACCCGCCTGCTAGAAGACGGTAAATACAATAACTCAACAACCACAAGCACGCTTGGTTACGACGGTGCATTCGATAAATGGGAGGTGTCCAGTCGGATCAACTATACCGAAACAGAAAATGAAACTTTTCTGCCCATACCCTTCAGTGCTGGGGCAGTAGTGGGTGGCAGTGTCGATGTCGCAGATATCGAAAACCCACAGTTAACGCTCACCCAAGCAGGACTTCCTGATACGTCAGTTGATGTAAATGTGCTGGAATTTCCAGCAAACTTTGGATTGATATTTGCCGGGGATCTCGATACTGAAGCGACAAAATTCAAGCTGGATTTATCTACTGACATCACCGTTGCCGGACAAGACTCTACGCTTAAATTCGGCACTCAATTTGATACTCGTGAAGCCGTCGGTGGTGATACGCTCGTTTTTGGTGGTTTTCCTGACGAGGTTGCAATCAATGACTTTATAACAGATAACTTATGGTCATCAGATTTTGACAATACCATTGCTGGTCGTGATTTTGACAATGCGGCGCTGGATGACGCATGGGATGCAGCGGCTGGCGGCAGGTCAGTCGAATTTGATGATGACTCTTTAATCTCAATCGAAGAAGACATCATTGCGCTATATGCAATGGTAACCACCGACTACGATTGGGGCAGTTTGGTTTATGGCGTGAGGGTGGAGCAAACGGATTTCACGTCCTCTGGCACATTGTTAAATGACGATGGCATAACATCATCCATTGAAGCGGGTAACGACTACACCAATATACTGCCTTCTGTGCATGCCAATATCGATTTGAATGAAGAGGTCAAGTTGCGCATATCAGCTTCTTCAGGCTTGTCGCGACCAACATACAGTGAAATTAGAGCGTCTCAATCCGTTGATCCAG
Source organism: Pseudomonadota bacterium (assembly GCA_038744645.1). Taxonomy (GTDB): domain Bacteria; phylum Pseudomonadota; class Gammaproteobacteria; order Enterobacterales; family Alteromonadaceae; genus Glaciecola. The sequence goes on from JBCDMA010000187.1 coordinate 1,869, forward strand.
TGACATTAGAGATCAGCGGAGGAAACCCAACATTGGACCCCGAGGAATCAATCGGAGCAGATATCGCAATGGAGTGGTATTTTGCAGAAGCGAGTTTATTGTCAATTGGTGCTTACTATCGTGATATTGATTATGTTATCTACCCTGGGACATCAACTGTCGATGGCTCGGTCTTTGCGCCTGGCTTGATCGCTCCCGGCACCGAAACCGCCTTTAATTCATTTTTCAATGGAGAAGACGGTCGCCTTAGCGGACTAGAACTGAACTTCTTGGGCACTGCCAGCAACTGGTTGCCCGAACCCTTTGATGGTTTGGGGTTAAGCGCAAATATCACCTTTATTGACAGTGAATTTACCGCACCGTCATTGAACAACCAAACATTCTCGTTACCCGGAACCTCAGATACGATTTATAACGCTTCGATCTTCTATGAGAAGTTCGGCTTTTCAGCGCGGATTAATTATCAATATCGAGATGATTGGCTATCGACAACCGAAAATGACAGTTTGACCGAATTTTGGGCAGAAACAACAAGAGTGGATTTCTCGCTTCGATATTCATTACCCAATGACATCAGTGGTATGAACATTACATTCGCGCTCAATGGCAACAATATTACCGACGAGCGAGATGTGCGTTACATAAATTCGCGCGCGACACCTAATCAAGTGGAAGGGTTTGGACGACGCTGGGTCGCTTCAGTACGCGTTGATTACTAATGTTTGATCACGCGCGTTTTATGTGTAATGACATACACGCGCGAAATTCAAGGAGCAAAAAATGAAACAGTTTTTTTATAGCATCATCGTCTTTATAGGTATTAGCAGTTTTGCAATTGATCTTCAGGCAGCTGAAATATCCAATGTTGAAGTTACCAATGGCGAAACAGCTGCTGACTACGTGATCACGTGGAGAACTATGCCAGCAGACGCCAAGGTGTCCGTTGAGTGGTCGTACGATCCTGACTTTGTTGCGGGTGAAGGGACAAAAATCACAGAAACGCAAAAGAATCAGCTGAGTTGGAAAGCTGGCGGTGAAAATAAACGCCGATATTTTGTAATCTCCTCTGATTCTGGTTCTGCAGTTAAGACGGCTGCGAGGTTATTACCTCTAGAAGGCGGGCGCAATTTTAGGGATCTTGGAGGATACAAAACGACAGATGGACGCACGGTGAAATGGGGACATGTCTTTCGTTCAGGCGTTATGCACTCGTTGACTAGCAGTGATTATGATTATTTATCAGGGCTTGGCATACGCACAATCTGTGACTTTAGAGACAAGCGCGAAAGAGAAAACGAACCGACGAATTGGCAAGCAGGCGACCTGGACTACCAAGTTTTTGCCGATCCACCAGAAAGAGATCCTAGAGAAAACCCGATGTTTGCAACGCTGCTCGATCCTGAGTCAAATCCCAATGATGTCAAGCTTGCTATGGCAGAGGGATATTCTCATATTGTCAAAGCAGAAAAAGAAGGCTACACGGCAATGTTTGCAGAATTGGTTGAAGGCAATATACCGTTGGCATTTAACTGCTCGGCTGGCAAAGATAGAGCGGGCACTGCTGCAGCACTGGTACTCACTGCATTGGGTGTTGATGAAGAAACCGTGGTGCATGATTATCAATTATCAGATGACTATGTGGATTTTGCTGCGGAATTTATGAGTCCGGAGAACAGAGCTGAAGCGCTGGCTGAAGAAGACCACCCCTATGCGTTTCTGTTTAAGTTACCAGAAGAAAAAGTTGCTCCGCTGCTTTCCTCCGACCCGATATTCATTGAAACAAGCTTTGCAGATTTAACAGAAGAATATGGCAGCGTGCTGAATTTCATCCAGACTGAGCTCGACGTAAGTGAGCAGGACTTAACAACACTTCGAGAGAGGCTCTTGTTCTAGGCTATCCAGTGCTCGGATAATCTTATTCTTAGTTTGGAGCGCGCCAACAATTATTGCACTGCGGTGCGTCTTATGGGGATTGAATGGGTGCATGTTCTAGTGCACCCATGCCTGATATTTACCGGCACATTAAAATATGTCCTGAAAGTGGTTATACCCTCAGGACCTTTTGTCTTTTTTGCCAAAATTTTTCGTCTTTACGAGCTACAAATCTATTGAAGTTAGACCTGACGAAGCGCCGTATTCAGATGGCGTCTGCGCCTTTACGCTCAATGCATGAAGCTCACCTGACTTTAGTTGCTCGGCAAACAATCCCAGCACGGCTTGTTGCCGCTTGACCGGCATCATACCTTGGAAATGACTGCTAACCACAGTAACTTGAAAGTTGCAATCAGCGCCGGAAGTAATGACTTCTGCGTCTGCGAACGACGCAAGTATAATGCTTGCGATATCTTGTTTTTGCATTTGACTGCCTCCTTACCACACTAATCATTCGTTTCTTCAACAGAAGCTAACAAAGTGGCCAAAGAGCCATCCTTTGTCATTTCAACGACGATGTCGCAGCCGCCGACGAGCTCGCCATTAACGAATAATTGCGGGAAAGTAGGCCAGTTTGATACGGATGGTAATCTTTCACGAATAAACGGATTCGCTAACACGTTCACATAGTTGAACGGTGCACCAGTAGACTTAACGCACTTGACGGTTTCGGCTGAATAACCGCACTCAGGATTTTCAGGCGTGCCCTTCATGTAGAGCAGGATGGGATTTTGTGCAATTTGTGCACGTATTTTTGTTTCTGTTGAATTACTCATGACATTCATCCTTTGTGATGCCGCACGGTATTAAAGTAGCGCGTTGTTTGAATAGTTTTTGCGCGCTATTCTGTGCAGTTTTTGATAATACTTGGTGCGTCTAGCCGGCCTGTGCATTTTGCGCAGAGAGCCGGCCGTTAAGCAGCTTGATAGTTCAGCTTTTACGTCGTCGTTACAGATAGCGTAGTGAAGCGCGGTAAAGCCAAATCGATTGCGGTTTTCGACTTCAACATCGGCGTTTACAAGTGCTTTAATGCAATCCATGTTTTGTCCAGTGAGTGCATAAAACAACGCGTTATTACCCTGAATATCTTTAAGGTTCGGATTCGCGCCTGCATCTATAAGGTCGTTAACGATGGTGTTGAGTCCGTCCTTAACTGCAAGCATCAATGGTGTCATTTGATCGCTGTTTATACGGGCGTTGATATCAGCATTCATTATCCTGTTTGCCATCAACCAAGCATGGCCCTGGGTGGACAGTGGGAATATGGCTTCTGGACGACTGGTCCATGCTGAATAGCCACCATTGACACTAAAGCAATTGATAAATCCCAAGTCGACAAACAGATGCGCCACATCTTGGCTCGTGTTACCGCTATAACTGTAGAATATGATGGTGGCGTTTTTAGGGGTATTGCCAATCATCATGTTTAGCAAAGCATCTGTTAGATGCACAGCTCTTGGGTGATGACATATCGCGTAATCTTCTTCTTTTCTCGTATCAAGGAGAATTGCCGACGCATTTGATGATAATAAGGTGTCTGCCTGCGTTGCTGATACTAGATTGATGTGACTCATATTTCGTCTCCAAAACATTCATTGTAGGTGGGACAGGTTTCGCAACTCGGAGAGCGACAAATAAAGTGGCCTCCTTCCTCACAAAGCTGTCGATACAAAAACTTCTTCCATCGCATATTCTTGCTGTTTTTTGCCGCTAAACTTGGAAACACCGAGTCCATCAATTCACTCAAAGACTCCCTATCGGGTAATCCAAGATCTTGCCAAAGGTGGTGGCTTCCCATGCACGCGACTGCTATTACTTTCGCCATCCATAGCGTTTTGTTAGTTGTTTTAGTTGTATGTTGTGTCAATAAATCAATCAGCTCTTTACACTCATCAAGCCTGAGTTCAAGGAGCTCTTCTCTCGTATTGGAACTGCTAATGCAGTAACTCTTTTGTGCAATTTCTTCAATCTCGTTCGCTGTGCTAATCAGTGCCGCAAATTCCAAATCATTCAAACCAAGCTTTGCAGGCAAAGCACTGATCCCCTTTCGTTGACCCAATAGGATCAGCGTAAACCAGTAGGCTTCATCTTTTATTATTTGTGAACGACTTGTCTGCGCGCGAATCAAGGACAGCTACCTTCTTCCAATTTATTTTTACCATTAGCATTACCAGCGCTAGTCTTACTGCATTCGTGCAAATCTGATGAACCGGAATGGTTGCTTATTTCCAGTGATAGCTCACCGCAAATAAGAGGAATATCAAATCCACAAATGGCGTTACCTGCTGTGCGGATCAGTGGCCGCTTTATCAATATTGGCTCTTTTAACATCAGCGCTATCGCGTCTGACGCATTGAGTGTGTCTGGTTTTACCTCACCGCTCTTTACCGTTGGGGCGTTTTCGTTGAACCAATTTGCTACGGGTAAAGCACCAAAAAACATCGTTAGCGAATCAGGTGTCCATGGTTCAGTTAAAATACTCTTCACTTCCACATTGACGCCCAATTCTCGAAGCATCCTTTTTTGTTTCGCGTTGGTAATACAACCCGGTTTTTCATAAAAGGTAACTGACGGATTGCTCATCATGTTATCTGGCCTTGATTTCCTGAATCGCTGCATTCATGAGTTCAGGCGGGATCCCCGTCAATGAACCAGGCGGATTGATAGCGATACCAGATGAGTCCTGAATCGCCGTTTCAATCGGGCAAATGCTTGCACACTGAGGATCTGCGTAGTCGCCTGCGCACTCTGTGCACTTCTTTGCATTGACTATCATGTGCGACTTCCCTTCATCGATGGCACTACTCGGGCAAACATCGATACAGGCAAAACAGCTTACGCATGCATCTATTATTTCAACTGCCATAACTCGCTCCTTCTATGAACTGTCCTTACGCTGTCAACACCTGTGAATCTTCCACATCTTCTTCCAAAACACCCGATGCAATCATTTCGTTATAAAGCGACAAAACGGCTTCTTCTATCGGCTCCATAGCATACTCACCGTTAGGCTTGATGCCCGCTTCTTCGAGTAATCCCCATGGCTCAAAGCCAATTTTTGAACAAAGAACCGCTTCGCATCCTTTAAGCGATCGGATGGAGCCTGCAAGCGCGCTTTCTTTCTCTCCACATGTGTCATTGCCGATGCAGTATTGGTCTACTTTGCGGTGTCCGATAAAACGCACGCCGTTAGACGATGCTTCGTATACTAAGAATTCGGTCGCATGGCCGAAATGCTGGTTGATGATGCCGCCGCCTGATGTCGCGACTGCCATCAGCACTGGTCGATATATCTTGTCTGGCGCAGGTGCGGCATTTTCAGAAGATACGGCGGCTTTAGCATGTTTCTCATTAAGAGCTTCAATGATGCCTTCATGAATAACCGCACGTTTTTCCATTGCCGCGTCATAGTCGATTTCCATTTCTTCAATCTTATCCATGGTGAATTCTTCACCTCGGTCTTCGCCTAACAGGCCAACAGCATCGGCGCGGCATTGACGACAATGGCGCATCATGTTCATATCACCCGAACATGCATCTTGAAGGGTTTGGAGCTCGGCATCTTCAGGACTGCGCTGTCCCATTACGCCATAGAATGTACCGTGTTCTGCTTCAGCAATTAATGGCATTACATTGTGTAAAAACGCGCCTTTTGCTTTGACCACGCGACTCACTTCTTTTAAGTGCTCCTCGTTTACGCCAGGGATCATAACGGAATTCACTTTAACCAAGATGCCTCTCTCGGTAAGCATCTCTAGCCCCTTTTGTTGCTGCTCTATTAGGATTTTTGCGCCTTTAACGCCTCTAATGCGACGGCCATTCCAGTAAATCCAAGGGTAGATTTTGGCACCTATTTCAGGATCCAAGGTGTTGATGGTGATAGTGACATGGTCGATATTGTGCTGAGAAAGCTCTTCAACTGCGTCAGGCAACGCCAGTCCGTTAGTAGATACACATAATTTGATATCAGGCGTTTGCTCGCTGAGCATTCTAAAGGTCGCAAAAGTGCGTTCTGGGTTTGCTAATGGGTCGCCAGGGCCAGCAATACCAAGTACTGTCATTTGAGGTATATTGGCTGCGACTGCTTTAACTTTCTTGACGGCTTGTTCAGGTGAAAGCAATTCGGAAACGACACCAGGTCGTGACTCATTTGCACAATCGAATTTGCGATTACAATAATGGCATTGA
>JBCDMA010000188.1:0-7885 GCA_038744645.1 Pseudomonadota bacterium
CAATAAACACCCCGATAGCATTGGACTACCATCCATTCTCTGCAAGCGATGTTCTGCCCTACAGAGCGAACTACAACGTCATGCGCAACGGAACAGTGCGCGGGTCGGCGACGAAACATCTACTGAAATCGGTATCCGATTCGATGATTGAAATTTCCTATTCATCTGATGCACGCTATCTCATTTTCAGTGATAAACGCACTGAATTGAGTCAGTTTTCCTTTTCAGATGGTCGATTGCAGTCTACCTACTATCGATTCACTCGAGAGGGGACTGGGAAAGAGCGCGATCAGCAGCTTATGTTTAATCAACAAGATAAGACGGTATCGAATGGCAATAACGAGGTGAAGATCAACGCTGGATCGTTTAAGCAAGATTTACTCGACCCATTGAACTATCAACTGTTGATGCAGATTGCCCTGAAAAAAGGTAACGATTTTCCGCAGTATAACGTGGTCAATAAATATGGTGACATTCGCTCGTATACCTTTGAGATATTGGGTGAAGAAGAAATAGATTTACCCATGGGTCGGTTTAACGCGATTAAATTACTAAGAAAGAGTAATAGCAAAAAACGTTACACCCACATATGGATGATACCCTCTTTAAACCATGTACTTGGCAAATTACAGCTGATCGAAGAAGGAAAAGAATCCTTCATGCTGCAGTTAACATCCCTTGAGTGGCTCGACCGCGATACTGCCATTGAGAAACAGCCTTAGTACCTACCTAACTCAACCTTACCACGGCTAAAAATTTAACGAACCATAATCAGTCCTAACTTTCGGTCTTAGCGCGCTGTCGCAATTGAACTCTTTTACAATACCATACGGTATGGTATTGTAAATTCATTGTTTTAATAAATGGAATTATCTGATGAACTATTTTCTAATTTCTGCCGCTTTTTTGTCATTTATAGTTGGAGCTGTTCATTCCTTTTTAGGTGAGAAACTCATTTTTAAAAAACTGAGAAACAAAAGCATTGTCCCTGAGCTACCTGCGGCACCGTTGAAACCTCGAAATATACAAATCATTTGGGCGACATGGCACTTGGCCAGTATTTTCGGTGTTTCGATGGGGATTGTTCTACTTCATCTATCAACCAGTGAGTCAATATCATTGTGGGTGATACAGCCAATAGCATGGGCGATGTTCTTATCTGGCTTGCTGGTATTGATTGCAACAAAAGGACGTCATCCAGGATGGATAGGCTTGTGCGGTGTGGCGTTTTTTTGCTGGTTGTCTTAAGGACTGGTTTTTATAAGGAAACAAGTGGATGAGAGTTTTTAAATATGTGTGGGCGCTACAGCCAGATGAAAATGACAGACTAGGTGTAAAAGCACAAGGCGACTTCTTTCGCGATGCCATTTCCGCGAGAGTCGATCAGCACGATATGACACCTAGTCAGCTGCAACTTGCCATTTTTACTAACATGCCGTCGTGGGTGAATAACCTGATGGCGCTTCGAAATCGACTGGTTGGCATGTTTGGTTTCGATGTCGGCACACCTGATTTAACCCCCCAATCAGGCGATTTGAATATCGGCGACAACGCGGGCTTTTTGACAGTCATCGAAAAATATGATGACGAAGTGATTTCATTTGCTGAGGATAAGCATATGGAATTCTATTTATCGGTATCAAAAAACAATGGATGTGTCGTCGTTTCAACGCTTGTAAATCAAAAGACCCTGATTGGGCGAGTATATGTGAACATGATTGTACCTTTTCATTATATTATTGCTCGTACTGTCATTAATAATGCAAAGAAAGCGAAACGGCTATGAGTGATCAAGTTCAGACCAAGGCGAAAAATGATTGGCTCATGTTTGCCTTAAACGTGCTTAAGGAAAAAGGTCCAGAGCACATAAAAATTGAACCGCTTTGCACATTAAAAGGCGTCACTAAAGGTTCTTTTTACCATCATTTTAAAAGTCGGGCGGCGTTCATAGATGCACTCATGTCTTTTTGGTATGAAAAGATGACTGTGGATTTCATAAAGCAAGCAAACACGGCATCCACGCCGTTAGAAAAACTAGAGAAGCTGGATAGTGTGATTTTAAAAAATCATTTCGGTGCAGAAACGCACATAAGAGCTTGGGCTTTAAAAGAGCCGATTATTCACGACTATCTGGTGAAAATTGACCGTGAACGTCAGGCTTACCTGACTGAATGTTATGTCGAGATGGGATTATCAAACGATACCGCGTCTGATTTAGCATTAATGGCATACGCAAATTTTTTGGGTATGCAACAAATTCGCCCAACGCCGTCAATAGAGCGCGTCTTGCGCGTCACGTCTATGAGCTCCAAGCTGCTCCTGGAAAAATGGGTGTAAATGTTAACGAAAAGGCCAAGAGCTTTCTTGGTTTACCTTGTGACAAACCAACTGCAGAACATCAAGCAGACGGCGCGAAAAGCGATTACCCATTCGCACCGCTTCGAGGCAAGGCCATTGTCCATAAACTTTTATTTTGATTATTGCTTACTCACTATGTAACACTGCTGATCACCATAATAATTGTTTGAAAAATTACATACTTTTATCACTTTTTCCTCAACAACTAACACATATTTATTACCTATCTTGATTGGTTCATTGGCTTTTATATCGTTCATTTGCGTCTCCGTAATATGCTTGAATTCGAATATGCTCATATCCGTCAATATTGATACTAGGGTCGTTTAGCCATGTTTAAAAACAGAAACGGTAGATTGTTCCTATCGTTTAAATAGATGAAAGCTTTTGAGTAAATCAAAGCTTTTAAATACGAACGCCTTGCTAATAAGTGAATAACTGTTAACAGATGTCTAAATAGTTAACTGTTCAGACGGATGCAATTCACCTGCAAAAAGTGCTGTTTTAGCATTTTTGCAGCCGATCAATATTTGGACCACATGTAAAACACAGCTTAAAATACAATATACTTTTCAATCGTTTAATGTCCATTTCTCTTTTTCTTCGGATGTGCTTTCAAGATTAATCAGTTTTTTCTATCGCCTGAATCGATTTATACCGTTATGTCAGATTATCGTTTTGTTGCTAATTTTTTATAGCGACCTTATTACATTGCATTTACTTATTTAACAATTGAGACACTATTGAGGACAAAATGATGAAAACGAAATTTTCTCTGTCTAGCATCACAGCATCCTGTGTGTTAGCGCTCGGCATCAACGCAGGCGCTATTGCATCAGAAGAAATATCCAAACCTGCAGGTGCTGTAGGCTCCGGCAATGCCGCGCCATTTAAAGCAAAGCCAAATTCGTTTTGGTGGCCTGATCAACTTGATCTATCAGCACTGAGAGACCATGACCAACGCTCAAACCCACTAGGGGAAAATTTCAACTATGCTGCCGCATTTAGCACAATAAATCTTCAAGACGTGAAGTCGGATATCGATACCCTCTTAACCACTTCACAAGATTGGTGGCCTGCCGACTTTGGCAACTACGGCCCGTTTTTCATCCGTATGTCCTGGCACGCTGCAGGTACTTACCGAACACTAGATGGTCGCGGTGGCGGTGATGGTGGTCAAATGCGGTTTGATCCGCTGAATAGCTGGCCAGACAACGGCAACCTAGACAAAGCAAGAAGGCTACTTTGGCCAGTCAAACAAAAGTATGGCGAAGCCTTGTCTTGGGGTGATTTGATGATACTAGCCGGAAACGTCGCGTTGGAAAACATGGGATTCCAAACCTTTGGTTTTGCAGGTGGTCGAGCTGACGATTGGGAGCCGGATTTAGTCTATTGGGGACCTGAAGTCGAGATGCTAGCAAGTGACCGCGAAGATAAAGACGGTAAATTGCAACGTCCACTTGGCGCAACGCACATGGGTCTAATTTACGTCAATCCTGAAGGACCGCGTGGCAAACCTGACCCAGTGGGCAGCGCAAAAAATATTAGAGTGGCATTTGGTCGCATGGCAATGAATGATGAAGAAACCGTTGCTCTGATCGCAGGCGGTCACACTTTTGGCAAGATGCACGGCGCGCACAAACCCGCTGAATGCCTGTCATATGAACCAGGTGGTGCTGGCATCGAAGAGCAAGGCCTAGGTTGGAAAAATTCATGCGGAAAAGGCCATTCGGAAGATACTGTCACAAGTGGGCTTGAAGGCGCCTGGACCCAGCTACCAACGCAATGGACGACCCTTTATCTATCTAATCTATTGAACTTTGAATGGCAACAAACCAGAAGTCCGGCTGGCGCAATTCAATGGATACCAAGCGATGAGTCTTTACATGAGATCGTTCCAGATGCTCACGTAAAAGGTAAAAAGAACCCACCAGTGATGACCACTGCAGACCTCGCGCTCAAATTCGATCCTGAGTATCGAAAAATTGCGGAGCGATTCTTAGCTAACCCTGAAGAGTATCGATTGGCGTTTGCAAAAGCATGGTTCAAGCTTACACACCGTGATATGGGTCCTAGGCTCACGTATTTAGGAGACGAAGTCCCTGATGAAGTGATGATTTGGCAAGATCCTATTGCTGAAGTGGACTATAAGCTACCAAGCCAAGGTGACATTAAGCGTTTAAAAGCAAAGATCCTAGACACTGACTTAACAAATTCTCAGTTGATCAGAACGGCATGGGCATCTGCTTCAAGCTTTAGAGCAACCGATAAGCGAGGTGGCGCTAATGGCGGCAGACTCGGCCTACTTCCAATGAAAAACTGGGAAGTAAACAATCCTGCTGAGTTACAAAAAGTACTGGGTGAACTCAAGAAAATCCAAGATGATTTCAATGGTTCTAGAAAACGCGTATCTATGGCTGATTTGATTGTCTTGGCAGGCACTGCCGGTCTTGAACGCGCTGCGAAACAGGCAGGTGTTGAGGTTGATGTACCCTTTACGCCGGGCAGAGGAGATGCCACCCAGGCGCAAACTGATGTGACTTCATTTGAACTGTTGAAACCAAGTGCGGATGCATTTAGAAACTACTTTAATCAAGCCAGCAGCTATCGTTCGCCTACTGAAATGATGGTGGACAAAGCAGATAGACTTGACTTAACAGTGCCTGAAATGGTCGTTTTGTTAGGCGGGATGCGAGCGCTTGATACAAACTGGGATGGCAGCGATCTCGGCGTTTTTACCGACCGTCCAGGACAACTAACCAACGATTATTTCGTTAATTTGTTGGACATGAGCACAGTTTGGCGCAAAGCAAATGACGAAGGGCTTTACTTCGGGTACGACCGCGAAAGCGGCGAGCAACGCTACTCTGCAACTCCTGTAGATTTAGTTATGGGTTCGAACTCTGAGTTACGTTCAATTGCTGAAGTGTACGCATATAACAACTCTCAACAGAGGTTCGTTGAAGACTTTGTTGCCGCATGGACAAAAGTGATGGAAGCAGATCGGTTTGATCTGAGCTAACGAGCAAGTAGTGACAACCCTCGATAGTCTTAACGGACTACCGAGGGTTTGTTTTTTATGGTGAGATGAGGCTGCGCAGAATCGCTTTAGCTGCCTTCATCGGCAGATGAATCGCGTCCATTGGGCTGGACTATAGAACTGTCCGCAGAATTTTCAGATGGGTTGTTTGCCTGCAGCAAGGGAGAGTTGCCCTTGATTAACTCTTCTAAACCACCCTCACCCTTAACTAAACCAAGTTCATTTAACATCGCATCAACCACTGGCGCATTTGCTCTATAGTTAAGTGCTGCCGAAGTAACTTGTTCTGCAAGGCCTGCTGAGCCTGACACTTCAGCATTGGTCAATGCACCTGTTCCGTTCCCGTTGGCGCCATAACCTTGCAAGATCTTTATGCCGTCGATATTTTCTAACGGCTTAACCGCACTCTCAACAACTTGAGGAAGCACTTTAAGTATCGCAAGGGCGCGTTGAAGTTCGATTTGTTCTTCTTTAAGGATGTTCTCAGCTTCGTGCATTGCTTGTCGACCTGCTGCTTCTACAGCAAGCACTTTTTCATCCGCTTCGGCTTGCAACATCTTCGCATTCGCCTCAGCTTGGGCTTCAGTTAGAATAGCAGCAGCGGTATTCTCGGCAGCATCTCGCTTAGCTTCCGCTTCAACCTTGACTCCAACGGCTTCGCGTTCAGCCTCTTTTTTGGCATCAATAACTTCGATTTCTTTGCCACGATTCGCTTCTGCGACTTTCTTTGCAGTAACAACTGCTTCTTCTTTTTCAACTTTGGTTTTTTCTGCCTCAGCGGCTTTTGCACGAGCAGCGGACTCTTCTTCAGATTTCACTGCTACCGCAATTTCTTTCACCTGTGCAGCAACTTCAACTTCCTGCTGTTGTTTAATGCGTGCTTGCTCCAATGCTTGTTTCTTCGCGATTTCCTTTGTCTCTATTTCACGCGCTTTCTCGATCTCTGCCGCTTCGACTGCTTTTTCTTTTGCGATCTCTGCTTCGCGCTCTTCACGCTCTTTTTGTTCGCGCTGTTTAGCAATTTCAGCTTTTTGTTCTTGTCGCTTGAAAGCAAGGATCTGTTCTTGGCTCAGTTTTGCCTCTTCTTCATCGCGTTGTATATCGAGTGATTGCTTTTCTGCGTCTAGATTACGCTGCTCGATTTTGATTCGGTTTTCCTGCTCTATATCATTGGTTTCTTTGCGTTTCTCTTCAATGATTTTAGCTAAGCGCGCACGACCTTCCGCATCAAATGCGTTGTTTTCATTGAAATACACAAGATCAGTTTGGTCAAATCCAGTCAACGATACCGATTCTAATTCCAAGCCATTCTTTTCTAGGTCATTCGCCACACTTTGCTGCACCTTCTGAACAAAATCAGCGCGCTGTTCGTGCATTTCGGTCATCGACATCTCGGCGGCTACTGCACGCAACACGTCAACGAACTTTGACTCCATCAGCTTCTTCACTTCATCTGCACGGGTCGTTCTGGTACCCAACGTTTGTGCCGCCATTGAAATCCCATTTGCATTGGGTGCGACACGTAGGTAGAAGTCTGCTTTTACATCCACCCGCATGCGATCTTTGGTGATAAGTGCATCTTTTTGGGTCTTTTCTACTTCTATCCTCAACGTATTCATATTGACGGGAATCGTTTCATGTACAATCGGCAAGACAATAGCACCACCGTCCTTGATGACTTTTTCGCCTCCTAACCCTGTTCGTACAAATGCAGTTTCTTTTGTTGCTCGCTTGTACAGCTTGGCAAAAATCAACCCAATCGTTATCAAACTGAGAACAACTACACCGATTATGATAAGAATAAACGTTGTATTGCCTCCTCCGATATTTGCTTCTAACATAATATTTCCTTTATTTAATAGTTACTTAAGTACGGTCTAGTCCAAACTGGTTGCGGTCCAGCATGAATCTCCCTTTTCAATTAACACAACCTTGCTGCCTTGATAAAACACCTCATCGTTGCCAATGGGCTCAACCATTACATAATGCTTCTGTTCAAAATCATCTGTCACGCTTGCTTCAGCAGGCGAACCCACTTTCGCAGTACCGATAGTAATCTCCGCCAATCGCCCTTCCAAGCTTTCCTGATACACAGCGCTAGTCTCATTTTTGGGCATAATTTTCGCGAGTTGGAACCCCAATCTACCAGTGAGCAACATGCCTCCTATGACCGCTGCCGGGAAAACTAACCAACCAGGTAAAAAGTATCCAATGACACTGCCGGTTGCGAAGTTAACTGTGTAACCAACAACGGCAAAGAGCGTTAAAAACAACACGAACCAAATCATTAGCGGCAAACGATTTAGGCATAACCAACCAATGATTGATGAAAGCCCGCCAGAAGAGATATCACCACTTGCATCAATATCCATCTCGATAGGCGATAAATTATCAACAATTGTAGACAAGCTAATGCCCACTAATATGCCTAGCCCTTCAAGTAAACCAAGTACTAAAACCACCCCCAACGCAATACTGTAAGGACTA
>JBCDMA010000189.1:0-7884 GCA_038744645.1 Pseudomonadota bacterium
TTAGCCGCCTCAGCGATGATTTGGTCGATTATTATTATGGCGTACGACAAAGCGAAGCAATTCTCAATCGTCCGTTTTATTTGGGCGAATCAACCACAAATGTAACGCTAGGGATCAACTCTAATTGGCAATGGGACAGACAAAATAGATTCGTTGCAAACTTGTCGGTGACTGCGCTAGGTTCAGAAATCGAAGACAGCCCATTGATTGATGCTTCAACAAATGTGCAATTTATTCTTGGCTACCTCTACGTTTTCTAGTAGATAACGTAGACAAGACTATTAAAAGAGAACGTATGAGAGTTCTGATTATTGAGGATAACGTCGAACTTGCGAGTTTTATGCAGGAAGCCTTGTTGCGTGAAGGCTTTTTGTCAGACTCGGCGCACAGTTATCACCAGATGAAAATGTGCCTAAATGACACGGAATATGCGGCGTTGGTGCTCGATTTGGGACTACCAGACGCAGATGGTATTGACGTCCTGCACAGTTTAAGAAAAGACAATCAAATGATGCCTATCCTCATCGTCACTGCGCGGGGTGGGATACAAGACAGAGTAAAGGGACTGAATCAAGGTGCAGACGATTATCTAACAAAACCATTTGCTATTGATGAGCTTGTAGCGAGGTTACGTGCGCTATTGCGGCGGCCGACGGTGCTATCAGGGAATACCCTGGATAAAGGCAACATCGTGCTGAACATTGTCAGTAAAACCCTATTGGTCAACAACAAAAATGTTGTATTGGGCAAAACTGAGTTGTTCGTTGTTGAGCACTTTTTGCGAAACGTTGCCATCACGATTTCAAAAGATGCGCTGGAACGTGCTATTTATCAACGAGGTTATGAACTGACTGAAAATGCAATCCAAGTGGCGGTGCATAGAGTGAGAAAGAAACTCAAAGAAGCGGGCGCCGATGCAGAGATAATTACAATACGAGGTATTGGCTATCTTTTTAAATAAGCTCCAGAACTACTCAATTGCGCGACAGCTTTTCATATACTTCCTGCTCATCGGTACTTTGTTATTCGGTGGGCTACTGTTGACCCTTTCTATATTTTCACAAGATTTTGCGAAGTTAGCACTTAAGCAAAGCCTGAACGGCATTGCACAGGACATGGAAGGCTCTCTCTACGTTGATGCCCAAGGGATCGCTAACGTCGACGACTCAGAGATAATGCTAAAGTGGGGATTTGATGCTTTGTATTCCAATATCGCTTACAGATTAATTGATCCGGCAACTCAAGAGGTCGTTTTACGCTCTGAACCTGATGAAGCGAGGGGACGATTATTCGATGATATTCCAGATAGTATGGCGA
This sequence comes from Pseudomonadota bacterium, assembly GCA_038744645.1. Lineage (GTDB taxonomy): Bacteria > Pseudomonadota > Gammaproteobacteria > Enterobacterales > Alteromonadaceae > Glaciecola. Next base: position 1,318 of record JBCDMA010000189.1, read on the forward strand.
TTGGCTACGCGAATATGGAAATCAATCCTGAAAAGTCCATTGCCGTTTTTCGCCTGGAGACAAGGCTCGACAAAACAACGTACTATTTAGACGTTGCCAGAAGCGATTTGTTAGGGGAGCTTGCAAATGAAGCGGTATTGCCTGCCGTTCAAGACTTTTGGAAGTTGGCAATTATCTTTTGTTTTGTGCTCTTTTTGGTCGTGACCTTCATCGCAGTTAGATTAATACTCAGACCCGTTAAACTGGTTTCCGATAGCGTCGCTTCGATCAGCCCAGAAAGGCTCGATCAAAGGCTCGGGTTGCGCCATGTACCTACTGAACTAGTGCCAATCATTGATGCATTGAACCTCGCGCTTACAAGAGTGGAAAAAGGATTTAAACAACAACAGCAATTTGTTGCAAATGCAGCGCATGAGTTAAGAACACCTTTGAGCGTACTGTCTAATCGCATCGAGCTCAACATGCCGACAAGCGAACTAAAACCTCAGTTGTTGACAGATGTTGGCAACATGTCTCGCATTGTTGAGCAATTACTCGATTTAGCACGAGCGCAAAACCTGATTGTTTCTGCATCTGAGAATGCCGATTTAGTTGTGATAAGTAAGGATATTTGCACGTTGTTAGTCCCCTTAGCTCTGACAAAACATCAACAGTTAGAATTAAACGCACAGTGTGATGAAGCGCCAGTAAAAATAAGCGCTGGCGACCTATCTGTTGTGGTCAAAAACTTAGTTGAAAACGCCATTAAACACTCGCCGACCGGTGCAGGCATAACAGTATCAATTGATAAAGCATCTATCTCTGTTGAAGACTCAGGGCCAGGCATTGACGAAGAGGATAAGTACAAGATATTTGAACGTTTCTATCGCGGTAATCAAAGCGCTTTAAATGGCAGCGGACTAGGATTATCCATTGTGGAAGAAACATTAGCGAAAAACGACGCAGAAATCGCGGTCAGTAAGAGCAAAGCGTTAGGTGGCAGTATGTTCAAAGTGAGTTTTCAGGTGTAGATGATGAAGTTTTCCGGAGTTATACAAAACACTAACAAAGTTATACTAGTGATGTTCTTAGCAATCGCTATTACCGCAGCGGTCGCATCATTGTTCGTTGCTGCAGAAACTCCCTCCTTAGAGAAGCTCCTGTATAGCGAAAGCGCGGCTGAAGATTATTTTGGTTTTGGCGTTGCCATAGATGGTGATACGGCCATTGTGGGTGCGTACAAAACTGATGTTGAGGGAGTGAAAGATAGCGGTGCAGCCTATGTTTTTACTAATAAACAAGGAGTATGGGAACTTCAAGGTGTGCTCGCTGCGAACGATGGAAAAATAGATGACACCTTTGGCGGATTTGTCGCGATAAAGGGTGATACTGCCGTTGTTGGAGCTATTCGTAGTGATGACGAAGGCAGTGATTCGGGTGCCGCATACGTGTTTAATCGCAGCGAAACGGAATGGGCCTTCGAACAAAAAATAGTCGCTCCGGATGCAAGGAAATCCGAATCTGCTCAGTTCGGTCAAACCATCGCGTTGCTAGATGACATGCTAATTATAGGCGCGCCAAGAGATGATCAAAAAGGAACAGACACTGGCGCTGTTTATGTTTATATCAAAAAGAAGAGCGGCTGGCAGTTTCATGAAAAGCTTACCGCATCTGATGCCACTGCTGGCGATTTGTTTGGGATCAGTTTAGCCGTTGATGGAGAAACTTTGATCGTCGGCGCCGATCTGAATGATGAAAGCGCCGAAAATGGTGGTGCTGCATATGTATTTTATTGGAGAGACAACCGTTGGAAACAAAGCGATAAATTGGTTGCGAATGACGCGGGAGAGACCGACTTATTTGGCGTGAGAGTCGCAATATCCGGGAATACTGCGTTGATCTCAGCAAGAAGAGATGATGACCCCATTACAGGCGTTGATTCAGGTTCTGTTTATGTATTTGAAATTACTACCGACGGGTGGCAGCAACGCGCAAAACTCACCGCGCCTGATGCAGCAGCAGATGATCGGTTTGGTAGAGCCGTCGCATTGCACAAAGACACTGCAATCATCACTGCAATGCATGATGATGACAAAGGGGAAAACTCGGGCAGTGCTTATGTTTTCAAAAGGCTTGGTGATAAATGGGTTTTCGATTCGAAAATTCTGCCCGAAGATGGAGTAAAAGATGACCGCTTTGGATGGAGCGTTGCAATATCAAATAACACCGCCATTTTCGGAACGCCTGACTACAGCAGAGAAAAGGCGCATTCAGGTGCAGCATATGTTTTAACGCTACCTCAACTTAAGCTTATCCTGCGTGATTTAAAATTATAGATTTATAAACATAGTGAGAAGGTAAGCCATCACATTATCTCTTCCAGAATAACGTTACGCTCAGCTAAAACGCTGGATCCAAAAAACAAATGCAACAACACTTAACACTAAGATTGGAATAGTCGCCACTTGAGCGCGCGTGACACTATTCGACTTAGTTCGTTTCCATGTCATAAGCACACCCGTTAGCGACATTGCAGTAAGTGTCAGCCCGAATACAAACCAGATAAACTTAGACCACACGCCACCGAAATAACCAAAGTGAATCGGATCTATATATTCATTTATATAAGCGTGCGTGCTAATCGTATTTGGTGAAAATGTCTGATTTATTTCAAGCGAAACCGGATCAATTAAGACTCTATATGCGCGATCACGAAGTAAGGGGTTATTACCGGTACCTCGGAAGTCGATTGGACGGTCAGCACGCGGCGAAAAGTATATGCTTTTAATATCCCAATCCGAATGTGCATTTTGCGCCAATGTAAACATTTTCAATAGGTTTTTTTCATTCATGACTGCTAACGGTATTTTTGCAATCGCGTCTTTTTTTTCTTCAGCGCTTTTAAACTCGCCTATATTGCGTTCGATAGCCGCGGGCAGAGGTTCCATTCTGTTACCAGACACATTCCAACTGAACTCGTAAAGATACCAAACACCAGTAACCACCATAATAAAAACAAACCAAATACCCCATAATCCTGCAACTTTATGCGAGTCACTTAACGCTATTCGAGCACCTTGATTCGTTCGCAATCGCCACAACGCAGTCCTCCAGTTTCTTGTGGTTTTTAGCCCGGTGTACAAAGAGATACCAAGAATAAATGCGAATGCGCAAACAACAATGATGCCTGGGAATGAAGGCATAAATAGATAGCGATGAAAATCTCGAAAAAATCGCTGAACGGTCAAACGCGGAACGGTCCCTTTTATTTCTTGCGTCCATTGATCAATTTGGACAAAGTTGTTCCCAAGAGACTCATCAACGACAAACGAACGATAGGTAAAATAGCTTTCACCCATGTCAACCAGTGATCGAATTGAACCCTCCGGATAGGCCTCTTTGAGCGCCAAGTACATCTTGGTCAAATCCTCAGGCGTTGGCTTTGGCTTATTTTCGGTATTTTCTGACGCGCGTAAATTTTCGAAGATCAGCCAATCAATTTCGTTGGATATTGTCGCTATTGTTCCAGTAAAAAGAATAACAAACATGACGATAGCCAGTTGAAATCCTACCCAAGCGTGCAAGTTATACAGCTTCTTCAAACCACGGCGAGATTTTGCTTTTTGTTCTCGCCCTCGCTCTACTGGAAAATCCGCTTCCGGCATGTGAATTTCCCTCATTACTTTTATTTTTGCTTTTGCAACTTTTTAAAAAAGAGCACCTTTTCCGTTATTCCCGCAAGAATGGAAATAACGGATTAATAGGTACATTGAGAACAACAATATAGCTCGAACGGTACCTTCTTTTAATACATTAATAGATTCGTTTGTATCAAAAAGTTTCAAAGGCGACTCGCATCCTTGCGCAGCAGAGGTAGTGTTTTAAAAATCAAATGATAAAGACGCAGTGTATGACCTAGGTGCTCCGAGTGGAATTCGCAGTGGATTTGACCCGCCCAAGTAGAACTCTTCATCGAGTATATTTTTGACTGCTAATTGAAATCGAATGGTGCCGTCTTCTCTTGCAAGAAAATCAGGAGCCGCGATGGTATACCATAAAGATGCATCCAGAGTATCAATCCCGCCTAACTCAAGCGTATTTGCAGTGTTTCCAAAGCGGTCGGACTCGTAGTAGTAACCGCCACCAAATCCTAAACCTTCGAATTGACCACCTTGTACTTCATAAGATGCGTATAGATTAAATCCATGCTCGGGGATGGAAGGCGAGCGATTACCATTTGTCGCGCCGCGGTTTACCAGCTCTTCGTCAATATACGCATAGGTTGCAACTACATTCATACCGTCAGTGGGCTGACCAGAAAAACTCAATTCAAAACCTTGAGATTTTTTACCATCCGAAAAGAAGGGTATTATCTCTGTTGCAAGGGTATTTGTTGCAGTATCCACAAAAGTTGCGCCTTGATTGTCGCCGAGAAAAACGTTTGTTTTTTCGATTCTGTAAACAGCTGCTGCAAACTGTAACCCACCATCAAATAATTCAGCTTTAACCCCAATTTCAAATTGTTCTCCCTCCTCTGGATCTGCATTCACAATAAACTCCTCTGCACTCCCATCGGATGCTTGTCGAGTTCCCTCACGGTCACCCTGAGGTTCAAATGATTCAGAGTAGGATGCATATAACGACATTGTTTCGTTAATCTGATAGGTCAATCCAATTTGGGGCGTTAAGGCATCTCCGTCAGTTACAATTGTGTCTCGACCAGCAAAGGTATTTTCAGACTCGGTCTCGCTATAGCGAAGTCCTAACAATAGCCCAAGTTTGTCATTAATCTTTGTATAGCTGTTAACAAAGGCACCGATGTCTTCAGAGGGTCCGAATACATCTACAGGCACGCCTTCTAAGCTAAAGTCGTCAGGTAAGTCATAAATCGGATCAAGGATATTCAAGAAGGCAAATTGAACACCATCGGTCTGAGCACCTCTTACAAATTGTCGTGTTTGTTCCGAATCGCGATAGTCAAATCCAAAGGAAATACGGTGCTCAAGTTTACCGGTTGAAAACTCCCCCTCAAAACGAACATTAGCGAAATATGCCTCTGTTTCCCGGTTTCGACTTCCGTCAAGACCTTTCGCAATAAAGATTAAATCACTCGGATCGTCAAAGACATTTTGCGTAGCACTTGCTACAAATCCTAGAATCGCTGTTGATACAGGCACACCTTCGGGGAGATTGGCAAAGAATGTGGGCGTGAACGAACCATCTGCGGTAACAAAAGGATTGTTTTCATCGAGCACAAAAAGTGCCAGGGGACGAGATTGTAAATCCGCTTCGGAAGCGTCTTCGTAGGCGAATCTTGCGTCCACATTCCAGTCGTTGCCAAAATCGTGCTCGATTCCCACTTCAAAATAGTCTCGATTTAGTGAACGATTTTCCCAAGGGTCACCAAATCTCCTACTGAATGGTACATCTGCAACATCGTTGATAACTCGCTGTCCTCCATCCGCAACATTTATGAAGGCGGTTCCTCGATCTAGCGGTCTAGAGTCTTTTTCAAATTCGTAGGTGAAATTCAATATCGTTAGATCGCTTATTTCATATTCAGCGGTCAACGCTAGGTTGTCACTTTCTATCTCGGTGAAATCCCTAAAGCTTTCAGAATCTCGTATGGAACCAACTAGCCGAATGCCCAATTTATCGTTGATAGGTTTTGACCAGTCAAGCAAGCCAAAATAATCGCTGTCAGAACCTGCGCGAAACTCTCCAGCAAATCGCTCACTGGAAAGAGGACGCTTCGTAATAACGTCTACCACACCTCCCGGCTCGACCTGACCATATATGATAGCTGCAGGGCCGCGAACGACTTGAGTATATTCAACATTTGATAAGTTAGCTTTACCGCCAGAAGCACGTCTAAATCCGTTTCTGTATTCTGCATTTCTTCGGAAACCACGCAAGAAAAAGTCATCGCGTGTACCACCAAAGCCATCTCCTGCAACGACGCCGGGAACGTTTCTTAACGCCTCTTCTAAGGTGGTGATCTTCCTATCCAATATTAATTGTTCAGGTAATATGGAAACGCTCCTTGGGTTTTCTAAGAAGTCTAGGTTTATGCCAAGCGCATCATTTGATTCAACAATATAACGAGACTGATTTGTACCAATCACTGTAATTTTCTCAATCTCAGTATCTTGTTCTTCTTTCGTTTGTTCATCTTGCTGCGCTAACAAAGAATTTGAGAGAAAACACGATCCGACTAACAAAGCTAAATGCTTTTTATGAAACATTAAATCCATCCTTATTATGACCGAGTCTTTTTGTTCAATGATGAACAGGTATGCCCGGCATTTTCTAATTTTAATTGCGAATGAATCTTATTACTATTTATTGAGGATGTGTACCTAAATCTAAAGTAAATGCTTTGTGGCAAATTTCACACACGTCCGAAACATTGGTTCTCCATGCATGCGCCGCAGCCTGTTATGCAGGCTTATTTCCATCCACAGCATGCTGTTTTCTATAGGGTGTTGATAATCGAAACAAACAGATAAATTAAAATTTTTTAATGGTTACGATGACGTCTGTACCACCGCGATCACGAGTTGTGACGTAAATTTGTAGGTATTTAAA
>JBCDMA010000190.1:0-7778 GCA_038744645.1 Pseudomonadota bacterium
AATCGCTGCTTGGATTCGAGGTTTTTGGTTACTAGGTCTTGCAGTCGTTTTTGGCTGAGCTCGGATAATTTGGCGTCGGCACGGGCGCGTTCTAGTGACGCAAAGAGTTCTTTTTGCTGCGCGATCAAGCGCTCATTGTCCATTTGTGCAAGCGGTTGACCGGCTTTGACAATAGCACCTTCCTCAACTAGTAATTGATTGATGGCCCCGCTTCGCTCAAACCCAATATCAGCGAGTTTCCCAGACTCGAGTTGCCCATATACAAGCCGCTCTCTAACGTACTCTTGTTGCACTTTTACTGGCATCACTTGGATTTGGCTGTTTTCTATTGCAAGTAACTTTTTGCTATCCAGCACTACTGCATTATTGTTACCGGAAAACAGCATTAGCACTGTCAAGCTGAGGAAACAAACCAGTGTTATCGCTAATAACTTAAATTGAGGAAGGTTCATGATATTTGACAAGTCCAATTTGACAAGATATTCGGATAGTAGAATATTAATACTAGACTGTCTAGTATGATAATGTTAAATTTTTGCAACACGCCGCCCTTGCATTACAGCAACTGTACAAAGGTGTTAATGATAGAAAGAACCTTAAAACACAATGAATCACACGAGACCGATTCATTTCCAATTACCCTGCCGTTTAAGATGAAGTTTTCTTCAATATAGCGTTCGAAGATTTCTGATGGTTTACGTCAACTGAATTAGCGACAAGTTTCATTGTATTGACCGGCAAGAGCATGTCGATTTAAGGCATTTCATTTTGAAAAAGCTTATTTTCCAGTGTTTTACCATTGTAAATTTGCTGATATTCCAATCTGTGACCATGCAGAAATTGAAGCAAAGATATATCAAATGGATCGCCTGTTTTGGTGTACTCGATGAGGTATTCTCTATTTTGCGTCAGCGAAACTGTCTGGACATTGGCCATTGCTTCCAACTCTGAGACATACTGTTCTGGCAGCGGTATACGCGTACGCAGTGTGAGAAATTCCGTAGTTTTGCTTAAAACCTTATTGTTATCTGATGCTTCGTTCACGTTGAGGTAGTGCGTTAACTTGCCATCGGAAAAAACAAAAACACGTTCACAAAGGCGCTCTAGCTCAGCTAGATCGTGAGAGCTCAATATAAAGGTGACTTCACCTGCAAGATTCGCAATAAGCTCGCGAATACTCCTAGCGTGTATTGGATCAAGGCCAGCGGTGGCTTCATCTAGCAGCACTAAGCGAGGTTCACCAATCAACGCCTGCGCTATACACACACGCTTGCGCATTCCATGAGACAATTGTTGTGGTTTTTTCTTGCGCTCCGCGGCCATGTCCACTAGTTCAAGCACACGTGATACTTCTTGTTCAGATTGCCTCGCTGACAAGCCTTGTAAACGACAGAAAAAGCGCAATTGCTTATCAATTGAAAATCTGGGGTCGAGCTGTGCATCTTGCGGTAGTACGGCTATTTGACCAAACTGCGCAGGGCTGGGTAGCTTGCTATTATTGAGTAAAACCTTACCTGAATCCGCGTTGAGAAATCCCGCAATAATGCTGAATAATGTTGTTTTGCCAGCGCCATTTGGTCCTATTAACGCGACAGGGGGGCCAGGTGCCACCTCCATATTGATTGATTTGAGTACACCTTTGTCACCGAATGACTTACTTAGATTTTCAACAGATAACAGCATTAGAGCGCGCTCCTGGCAAACTGGACCTGTGCGAAAGCTAAAAATATAACAGTTTGTATTATGGGTATCCCCCAGGTGCCAAACTCAGAGAGCCCTAGTTGCAGTCGAGCTGTCCAATTAACATTGGGCAATATCAACAGTGCATGTCCCACGTTACTGATCAAGTAAGTTTCAATCAAACCAATGGTTATATAAACGAGCAAGATAATTAGAAAAAAATAAACAATGGTTTGCTTGGAAGAGGTGCTAAACGTGTTGATAAGCGTCATAAACGCGATGATAGGAACAACCGTTATAAGCAAATGAAAAAATACCTTGCCACACAACATCACGCTTGCTGACAATGACGATTCTCCGTTGTAAATCACTAGTACTAACACGGCAAATATTGACAGAAGTATAAAACAAGCGCTGATACAGACCTGCCCTAAAAAACGACCTACAAGTATTTCGAAACGCGTAGCTCGCAATGTCAAAAAGCGCATCGTCCCACGCGCTTTGTCACTGCACAATTGATCAGCAGAAGCGAACACGGCAAGTAAAGGAAAACTGAGCATCGCAACCACCCAATAAAACACCAGTTCAGGCGCTGACCATTCAATGAGCTTCTCAAAGCCTGCCTCACCTAACAATGGATAAATCACATCCGTAAACGCGGACGATCTCAACAAATCTGCACTGCGAGAAACAATCTCTATCAGCAAAAAACTCCACAACAGCAAATAGCAAACGAGCGCTATGAGTCCTCGTTTTGAGAGAAGAAATCGATTAAATTCAAACCGGCTAAACAATAAAGCGCGATTTATCGACATAGAAATACCTGACAAAAGTAGTTATAGACACACTAGCGTTTAAGCAACGCATGAACAATTCGCATAATGTAAATTTATATTTCCTTTGTAAAGATATTACGTTCGCAACCCGATGACAAAATTGATAAAATTTGTGGAAAATCATGTGCGAGAACAATGCAAAATTTTATCGGTCAACATATCTTAAGCGTTAGCCAATTCGATAGACATGCGGTTGAAACCGTGTTCCACGTCGCAGAAAAAATGCAGCCATACGCCAACAGGGAAAAACGCACAACGGTGTTGGAAGGTGCGATTCTTGGCAATTTGTTTTTTGAGTCTAGTACACGGACACGTGTTAGCTTTGGCACGGCGTTCAACTTATTGGGTGGAGAAGTTAGAGAAACAACCGGCATATCTAGTTCTGCATTAGCAAAGGGTGAGTCACTATATGACACCGCTAGGGTGTTAAGTGGATATAGTGATGTGATTACAATGCGTCATCCAGACGCAGGTTCAGTTGCTGAGTTCTCTGAAGGTAGCAGAGTCCCTGTGCTCAACGGTGGTGACGGTCCGAATGAACACCCAACGCAGGCATTGCTGGATTTATATACGATAGCCAAGGAGCGCGCATCATTCGGTGATTCGATTGATAACCTTCATATTGCAATGATAGGCGATTTGAAATACGGTCGCACGGTGCACAGCTTGGCGACCATGCTTTGTCTGTTCAATAACATCAAATTTACACTCATCTCGCCAACCGAACTACAAATGCCGACATCAATTTGTGACGCAATCGTCAACGCAGGGCATGAGTTGATTGTGAGCGAGCAACTAGAGGGCAGCGTTGAAGCCGACATTTGCTATCAAACTAGAGTTCAACAGGAGCGCTTTTCCTCTCAACATGAAGCTGATAAATATCGTGGTAAATTCAGACTCAACCAGCAGATTTATACGCAACACTTTAAATCCAAAACCGTCATCATGCATCCATTGCCGCGGGATTCCCGGGCTGACGCGAACGAATTAGACAATGATTTGAATATGCACCCTAATCTAGCGATATTTCGGCAAACTGACAATGGTGTGCTGGTGCGAATGGCACTGTTCGCATTGGTGCTTGGAGTTGCGGAAAAAGTTGGCGATTTTGACAGACCGGTTCACTGGTATTCAACCAAAAACACCGTGAACAATAGTTAATTTTTTATAGGTAGCAATTTTAATGAGTATTTCGGAAACCCTTTTCACTCGTGCACAGCAAACTATTCCCGGTGGTGTAAATTCACCTGTTCGCGCTTTCAAAGCTGTTGGAGGTACACCGCGTTTTATCCAAAAAGCGGACGGTCCCTACATTTGGGACGCGGATGGCCAGCGGTACATCGATTATATTCAATCTTGGGGACCTATGATCCTCGGTCACAACAACCCACAAATTCGTCAGGCTGTTATTGATGCTGCCGAAAGAGGTTTGTCATACGGTGCTCCAACGGCAGCGGAAGTAGAAATGGCAGAATTGGTAAGTAAACTTGTGCCCAGCATGGAAATGGTGCGCATGGTGAATTCTGGTACTGAAGCAACAATGAGTGCCATTCGACTGGCGCGAGGTTACACCGGGAAAAACAAAATTCTTAAATTTGAAGGTTGCTACCACGGCCATGCAGATGCATTGCTAGTAAAAGCAGGATCTGGAGCCCTTACCTTTGGCGTTCCGTCGAGCCCAGGCGTACCCGAAGATTATGCAAAACATACCCTCACGGTTGAGTTCAACAATCTGGATTCGGTAGTGCAAGCGTTCGAGCAAAACAAAGACGACATTGCCTGTATTATCGTTGAACCGGTAGCGGGCAATATGAACTGTATTCCGCCCGTTGAAGGCTTTTTGGAAGGGCTGAGAAACCTTTGTGACGAATATCAAAGCGTCTTGATATTCGATGAAGTCATGACTGGCTTTCGCGTTGAAAAGGGCGGTGCACAAGCTCGCTATGGTGTCACACCGGATTTGACCTGTTTGGGCAAAGTGATTGGGGGCGGGATGCCGGTTGGCGCATTCGGTGGAAAAAAGGACATTCTCACCCATATAGCTCCCACTGGACCTGTCTATCAAGCCGGTACACTTTCTGGTAACCCAGTTGCTATGGCTGCTGGCCTTGCTGCCCTTTCACAGATTGAGAAGGGTGATTTTTATACAGATCTTTTCCAAAATACAAAAGCCCTTGCACACGGTTTTAAAGAAATCGCTGATAAACACGGTATCCCGTTGAGTATCAATTATGCTGGCTCAATGTTTGGGATCTTTTTCACAGAAGTAGATAAAGTCACCAACTACCAACAAACTATCAATTGCAATACTGAACAATTCAATAAGTTCTACCATCTGATGCTGGAAAATGGTGTCTATCTGGCGCCGGCCTCGTTCGAGGCAGGATTCGTGTCGGCACTTCACGATGAGAATATCGTTGCCGACACCCTTGCAGCAGCAGACAAGGCGTTTGCACTGCTTTAGCTTGGGGTATTAATAAGAACAGTCTTTCTTATGTAGAGCGTTTAGTTGACGCTCTACATACTTGGTTCAGCGATTGATATCAAGGTGGTGGAAAGGATGTTGAAAAGGTAAACGCATATGGAGAAGGGCCATGCTGCTTTAAATGCTTTAACCGCTCCTTCGCGTCTTCAATGGTAGGGATATCTCCTTCAGATATCCACCACAGCACTAGGTGCGATTGTATTTTATTAAACCATTCACGTCGCCGTTTCATGAAGCTTAAATGCCTTGTATTGCGATACACGAACGTTTGAAGGTGCTCTTTTGAAACCCAAACAGACATATTGACAATGATTCTTGGATTGTCAAATGGGTGAATATCAATCGCGCTACTGCCGTCCCTTATAAGGCGCCAAACAAAACCATCTGACGACTCAGCCAATGCATTTACACGATCGAGATTATCAATAAATTCCTTGTTGTTCGGATATTCAGCATCTTCGATAAATTCAGCGATGTTTAATTGGGCTAGATGGTACTTCATAGCAACAAATCCTAATGTTTTGAATCTGCATCATGCAAGCATTATGGGATGTGCTCAGTAAACTTCAATAGAGTAAATCTACTCCAGTTGTATAATTCGCTAAATTGTGGCGAATATTAGTACTTTATTCGTTTTCTCTCTCTTTAAATATTTTTTTAATTATATATATCAATAAGTTAAACAATGGCACTAACCTTGATTACTAACTTTCAACCCAGTAGAAACACACATTCACAAGAGAAAAATAATGAATTCGCAGAACATTTCACACCTCATCAGAACTACTTTCTTATGCATTGCAGTCTATTGCCTGAGCGGCTGCATTATTCACGTTGGCGGCAGTAGCGCGACCGCCAACGTTGAATTAGAAGACATGTTGTCGCTAAACGCCGATGGTATAGATCGTATCATTATTGATGCTGGCGCAGGTGCGCTGAAAGTGAGAGGTGATGACAGTATTGATGAGATTACGGTGGACGCAACCATACTAACGACCGAACAACGACATTACCGACTAAGTTTGAAGCGCAACGGTAAAGATGCAAAGCTAGTTGCTATTCCAAACACCAAAAACTGGGGAAGTTGGCGTAAATCACCGCGTATCGATTTAAATGTTGTTCTCCCCTCAAGGCTAGCGGTAGATATAGAAGATAGCTCTGGTGATTTAAGCGTGAAAAATATAGACAATCGGCTTCGTGTCGATGATAGTTCTGGCAACATAATTATAGATACCGTTGGAGGTGCCACGCTTATCGATGATGGCTCTGGAAGCATAAAAATAAACAATGTAGAAGGCGACATCACCATTGATGATGGTTCTGGCAACATTGATATCACAGCAACTGTTGGTGATATTTTTATTGATGATGGTAGCGGTAGTGTCGATGTCTTAGATACGGCTGGAGTAGTAACCATTGATGATGGGTCAGGCGATATCTATGTGAGCAATGCGACAGGACTGACTATCATCGATGACGGTTCGGGCAAGATGAAGATCAAGAATGTGTCTGGTCAAGTGATTCAAAATGATTACAAGGATGAGAAATTATGAAGAAGTTGATGATAACCGTATTGGGTGCCCTACTATTATTTGTGGGATTGATTTTTTTAATTATCCCGGGGCCTGGTATTCTCTTTATTCTTCCAGGGCTATTGCTTTTAAGTTTTGAATATCCATCTGCTAGGAAGTGGCTTAAGCAAGCCCAAAGGACGGCGCGAAAAACTGCGGTTTGCCTGGATAATGGCATACGAAAACGCAAGTATGCTAAGTAATTATCGATTGGCGAAGCACAAAGGATTGCGCTTGCATACTGCTTAAGGTTAAAACACCTGGCATAGAAGCCCCTTCAAGTAAAACCCTTCGGGGAAGTTTGATGCAACTGCGTGATCAGGCGCTTGATAATATCGGTGTATAATGCGCACCTCTCTTCCAGCGTCAAGCGCTGCATCCGCAACGATTTTACTGAATAGATCGCTAGTCATTAATCCGGAGCAACTAAAGGTGCTAAGATACCCTCCTGACTTTATGCATTTTAGGCCATATAGGTTTATGTCTTTATACCCTCTTGCTGCGCGCTTTAGGCTCGCCTTGCTATCAACAAACTTCGGTGGATCTAAAATTACATGTCCGTATTGAGCACCATTTTTCACTTGATCCCGCAAAAAAGTAAAAACATCCTGATCAACAAAACTCACTTTTTCTAAATCACACTCATTTAAAACATAATTTTTTTCAGCTTGTTTCAGGGCAGACGCGGAGACATCTACATTCGTTACATGATTAGCCCCATTTTTTATTGCGTATAAACCAAATGTGCCGGTGTAGGAAAAACAGTTTAATACATCTGCGTCGTTCATGAATTTTGAGGACAATAATCGACTGTCTCGCTGATCGAGGTAAAACCCTGTCTTATGTCCTTCTGAAACATTTATTTCAATTTTCAGTTTGTTCTCTTGGATGACAACAGGTTCAAAACTATCGCCTTTAATTGGGCCTTTATGTTGGCCTAATCCTTCTTTCTCTCGCACGGCAACATCACTTCGTTCATAGATGCGCGCTTGCGGAAAACACTTTTCGAGCGCCCAAATAATCTTACTTTTGTGTTTCTCAGCACCGGCGCTGAGCAATTGAACCACCAGAATATCTTCGTACATATCGATAGTTATGCCGGGAAGACCGTCTGATTCTGATGCGATTAAGCGAAACGCAGTGGTTTCGTTGGACTGCATCAGGTGTTGCCTCGCCGCATAAGCTCGCTCAATCTTGCGTATAAAA
>JBCDMA010000191.1:0-7769 GCA_038744645.1 Pseudomonadota bacterium
AAAGGTCGTTTGCTAACGGATTATAGGTGTCATTTAGGGGTTCTTTTTTAATCCCAAATTTATGAAGTACATTATTTTTTTGATATTTGACGGTGGTTGGACCAGAGTGTAAAGTTATCGTTAAACTTGCAACACTTGGCTTAGGCAAATAAACTACGCCAACAATTTTGAAATCAAGGGATTTAAAGGAAACCTTAAATATGAGCAATATCGAAGAACGCGTAAAAAAAATCATTGTGGAGCAATTAGGAGTCAAAGAAGACGAAGTAAAATCGGAAGCTTCTTTTGTTGATGATTTAGGTGCAGATTCTTTGGACACTGTAGAGCTTGTTATGGCACTAGAGGAAGAGTTTGATACTGAAATTCCTGATGAAGAAGCAGAAAAAATTACCACCGTTCAATCGGCGATTGATTATATAAACGCAAATCAAGATTAGACTAATTTTTGTGAAAAACGGCTCTTTTCGAGCCGTTTTTTCGTTTAATGTAGTGTAAAATTAAGAAATTATAATAATAACTGGAGAGAAGTGGTGGCAAAACGTCGTGTCGTCGTAACAGGTTTGGGTATGATTTCTCCATTAGCCAATAACGTTAGCGAAACTTGGAGCAAGGTGCTCAAGGGTGAAAGTGGCATTGGTGGCATTACGCTTTTTGATGCGAGCAACTATTCGACTCGTTTTGCAGGCGAAGTGAAAGGTTTTGAAGCGGAGCAGTACATCGAAAAAAAAGAAACCAAAAAGATGGACAGGTTCATTCAACTCGGCATCGCTGCTGGGTTACAAGCGCTTGAGGACGCAGGTATAGATATTGGCCAAGCGAATGCATCCAGAGTAGGAGTCAGTATTGGTTCTGGGATTGGTGGTTTATTGACTATTGAAGAGAATCATATGAAGTTGTTAAAGTCAGGACCGAAGCGTGTTTCACCTTTTTTTGTCCCTGCAACCATCACTAACATGATCTCTGGATTTCTTTCGATAATGACGGGACTCAAAGGCCCTAACCTCAACGTGGTAACGGCATGTACGACGGGCGTACACAACATTGGTGTGGCCGCGAGAACCATTGCGTACGGCGATGCGGATGCTATGTTGGCTGGCGGAGCAGAGGCGTCAATTAGTCGATTGGGCATGGCGGGATTTGGTGCAGCCAGAGCACTTTCTACGAACAATGACAACCCGCAACAAGCCAGTCGACCTTGGGACGAAGCGCGTGACGGTTTCGTAATGGGTGAAGGTGCTGGCGTCGTGATGTTGGAGGAATATGAATCGGCTAAACAGCGCGGTGCAAAGATGTATGCAGAATTGATAGGGTTTGGAATGAGCGGCGATGCTTATCATATGACATCACCGCCAACCGATGGCGAAGGTGCTGCATCTGCCATGCAAAATGCCATCAATGACGCCGGTGCCGACATCAGTGCGATTGGCTATATCAACGCGCATGGGACATCAACGCCTGCGGGTGATATTGCGGAAGTTGCTGCAGTTAAGAAAGTGTTTGGCGAACATGCATCTAAACTAAAAGTCAGCTCAACGAAATCAATGATAGGACACCTACTGGGAGCAGCGGGTTCTGTCGAGTCGATTTTTACAATACTGGCGTTGCGCGATAGCATGGCACCGCCTACGATAAATCTGGATAACCCAGGTGAAGGTTGTGATCTTGATTTTGTTGCACATGATGCAGCGAGCTTCACTCATGATACAGCCTTGTGCAACTCCTTTGGATTCGGCGGTACGAATGGGTCACTCTTGTTTAAGAAAATTGATAACTAGGTTGTCCTTTTATAGAAAATGACTAGAAACACAATTTACCTAAATAAAGCTACTGTTGGCGTGACTGACCGTAGCTTTTTTTATGGCGATGGCTGCTTTACCACCATAGCGTATCGAAACAAACATTTAGAATTGTTTGATAGGCACATTTCTCGCCTGCAAAATGATTGCGAAAAGTTGGGAATTTCTTGGCCGGATTGGAATGATTTAGTGCATCAGGTGACTGATTTTGCATGCGCTGCATCGACAGATTGCATATATAAAATTGTTATTAGCCGAGGTGAGGGCGGTCGCGGGTATGCACCAGCAAAGGACTGTTTGCCCATCGCTTATGTCAATAGTTTTCCTTTGCCCGTTATGTTGATAGACAGATCTGTTGCACTGGGTATCGCTGAGACAGAATTAATTGATCATCCAAGACTGGCCGGCGTTAAACACAATAACCGGCTTATCCAAGTGCTTGCCAAGCAGGAGCTTGCCGCTTTAAAGGAGCATGGCAGCCAAATTGATGACTTGTTACTTTGTAATTCGTCCGGTGAAATCATAGAAGCGACATCCGCTAACTTTTTCTACATGAAAAACAACAGATGGTATACGCCCTACGTAAACTCGGAAGGTGTTGTAGGTGTAATGCGTGAATATGTCCTTCAGATGATGTGCGATGCCGGACAAAGTGTATCGAAAAAAAATCTGTCCTTTGACGTTTTGCCGGATGTGCAAGCGGCATTTTTAACCAATGCTGTGATGCAAGTCACGCCGGTGTCATCGCTTAATGACGATCATCATCTTTACCCATTAAATCTAGGACTAAGCAGGCAAGTCCAAAGACGCGTAGCTGAAACTTTGCAGGAACGTCATACATGAAAAGAGTTGTTATAGGCGCGTTGGTATTGCTAAGTACTGGCATTGTCGCTGTTGCATTTGCCTTTTATAAAATAGACATGGAAATGCACTACCCTCGACAGGATATGCCAGCAGAGCTGTTTGTCGAAAGAGGTGAGTCAGCAATAGGTTTAACCAATGCGCTGATCGAAAATAATCAGCTAAATATGAATGTGATTTGGTTTAAGCTTTGGGCAAAACTGAATCCCGACAAGCTGTCGCTAAAAGCAGGGCTTTATGAACTTCCGCCGAAAATATCGATGTATCAACTGTTGGAAAAGATCCAATCAGGTGACACAAAGAAGTTCTCGGTAACCCTTGTCGAAGGGTTACGCGTAAAAGATTGGTTTATGCAGCTATCGCAAATATCCAATCTTAAACAAGACCTTGGCGAATTTGATACCTTGTATGCGCGTATGATCGATGGATTTGGCTTTTGCGAGAATGCGCATCAGTCGATTGAAGGTTGCCTATTGGCTGATACTTATCAATATGAGTACCAATCGTCAGCGTTTGAGCTCTTTAAACGCGCTCGAGATATGATGAAGACGTATGTAGATGACCAATGGCAGCAGCGCTTTGCACAAGTGCCGCTCGGCAGCGAGTATGAAGCCTTGATTTTGGCTTCAATTATCGAAAAAGAAACTGCAGTAGCGGCAGAAAGAGACGTCATTGCAGGCGTTTTTACCAATCGTCTTCACAGCGGTATGAGGCTACAAACAGATCCTACGGTCATCTATGGCATCGGCGATAGTTTCGACGGTAACATTACACGAAAACACTTACGCACATTGACGCCTTACAATACCTACAGAATCGACGGCTTACCTATCACGCCAATCGCAATGCCTTCAAGAGCGTCAATTGATGCTGCGTTGCAACCAGCATCTACCGGATATGTTTATTTCGTATCAAAAGGGGACGGTACGCACCAGTTTTCTGAAACGTTAGAGCAACACAATCAAGCAGTTCGCAAGTATCAATTGGGTTTGGATTAGCGGCAAATGGAAGCAAAATTTATTGTCATTGAGGGGCTAGAGGGCGCTGGTAAATCAACAGTGATATCGTCGATTTCAGATTATCTGCGCGCCCGCAGTTTTCAATGTATTGTGACTCGCGAGCCGGGTGGAACGCCAATGGCGGAAGCCATCAGGGACTGCGTTAAACAAGACTGGCAAGAAACAGTCACTGAGCAAACGGAGTTGTTGTTGATGTATGCCGCTCGAAGCCAGTTGGTGAGCAATGTTATTCTTCCATCACTTCAAAACAACGTTTGGGTGATTGGTGATAGGCATGACCTATCCACCGTCGCGTATCAAGGCGGCGGAAGGGGTATTGCAGTTGCACAACTCGATATGCTTAAGCAGCTAACATTGGGTGATTTTGCACCCGATTACACCTTGTATCTTGATATCGATCCTGCAAAAGGGCTTGAAAGAGCGCGAGGTAGGGGGCAACTTGACAGAATCGAACAAGCGGGATTGGCATTTTTTGAACGCGCGCGAGACATGTATCTTTCGAAAATATCGGGTATGGAAAATGCGTGTTGCATCGACGCTTCTGCTTCAAAAGAGGTTGTTGAGCAACATGCAGTACAAGCCTTAAGCGCCTGGATGGATACTATTTGACATGTATCCTTGGCTAGAGACTACATTTAGCGAACTCATGCAGCGTTATGCTTCAAATGCGTTGCATCATGCTTTGCTATTTAGATCAACGCAAAGCAGTGACAGTGAAGGCTTTTTGAGCGATATCGCAAAGAGTATGCTTTGCCAAGATAAATCTTCATTAACCTACTGCGGGAAATGTAAGTCCTGCAAGCTCTTTGACAGTCAAGCGCACCCAGATTTTCATCTAGCGGTGTCAGAAAAAGCATCCATTGGCGTCGATTTGATTCGCCACATCATTGAAAAAATTCAAAAAACATCGCAGCTCAATGGAAGTAAAGTCATAGTAGTTAACCAAATCGATACCATGACGGATGCGGCGAGCAACGCGTTTTTAAAAACACTGGAAGAACCAACGCCTGACACTTTCATCCTGTTGTCAACAACACAGCCTGATAGGTTAATGGCAACTATCAAGAGTCGCTGTGAGCAGATTGCACTCCCCAGTCCCAGTTTTGAACAAAGTTGCGATTATCTCTCTACTTTGGGCATTACTCCGCCAACAAAGCAAGCATTGATTGTTGTTGGTAACTCACCTTTGCGCTATGTCGAATCACTTGAAAGTGGTAAGTCTTCGTATGCCAAATTTCAAGATGATTTTGTTTCGTATGTCAACGGCCAAATAGAATACAATGATTTCATCGATGACTTTGATGGACGAGAAACTGAGGTATTTGATTGGGTGTATCATTTTATTATTAATCAGGATCCTTTCGAATTATCAAATCCTAATGTTACTAATGAACCACGCTCACCCAATAAATCAGTGACTGACACACAATTGATAGCGCAATATGAATGGATACAAAACACCTTGGTCCCGGCGAAAAAAAAGCTCCTGCATCAAGGCATAAACAAAACACTACTTTTAAAAAATACACTAGAGGATTACAAGCAATGCCAACACATGCTGGTCGCTCAATCCAAACAGTAGGAGTGATATCGTTGTGTTCATAGATTCGCATTGTCATCTCGATAGAATAACCGACGACCCGCGCGAATTAGAATCCATTGTCGATGATGCGCATGCATCAGGTGTGCAACATATGTTATGTGTGGCGGTTTCCGTTCGCGAGTTTGAACAGATGTATGCGCGTGTTAAGGGGTTTGACAATGTCTCTGTCTCTTGTGGCGTCCACCCCCTGCATCAAGAAGATGCATGTGAGAAATCCGTTTTAAAGTCTTTCGCAGCTAAATCGAATGTCGTGGCTGTGGGGGAAACCGGGTTAGATTACTATTACAGTGCTGAGAGCAAATCCATACAGTTAACCTCTTTCAGAGGCCACATTGAAGTTGCTAACGAGCTGAATAAACCGCTGATTATTCACACGCGAAATGCTCAGGAAGATACCTTGTCCTTGTTAGAGAAGCACTACAATCCTAAAACAGGCGCTGTTCTTCATTGCTTTACTGAATCAAAAGAAATGGCAATGGCTGCCATTGATATGGGCATTTATATTTCTATCAGTGGCATTGTTACATTTAAATCAGCTAAAGATTTGCAGGAGACGGTGCGCGCCATACCCTTGGATAAGCTGCTGATTGAAACAGATTCGCCCTGGCTTGCACCTGTACCTTACAGAGGCAAGACCAATCAACCCAAATATGTAAAACAGGTTGCTGAGTTTATAGCGCATTTGAAAGGAATAACGGTGGAGGAGTTAGCATCAGCTACCACGAAAAACTTTTATGATTTGTTTTCGATGATAAGCGAGAAAAAATCCATCAAAGCATAGCAAAACACCAATTAGGCTTGTTTTGCTACCTTCATCTTTCCTTGTATCGTGATAAAAATACCGCCTAAAATGAGTAGCGACGCGATTACCAATCGGACGGTAATGCTTTCATTTACAATTAAAACCCCACCAAGCGCTGCAATCACCGGCACCAAAAGCTGCAATACTGCTGCTTGGATAGCTGACAGGTCACGAAGGGCGCGGTACCAAATGGTGTAACCAACACCAGAGGCTATTCCACCAGAGAGTACAGCTAATATCGCACCTTCGGCAGATATATCGATGAAAGAAAAACTGAGCATTACGCTCACTGCGATCAGAGGAAAGGTTCTTAGAAAGTTGTAGCTGGTATCACTCAACGGGTTTTTTGATTGTTTGCCTGCCAGTGTGTACAACCCCCACGCAATCCCTGAAAGGGACATCAAAATAAAACCATACAGCGATGGTGTTGAGACTTTTGGAAGTACTAGGTAAATAAAACCGCCAAAAGCAACGAGCAGACCGGTCCACTCAAGCTTGTTGAATCGGTGTCCGGCTAAAAAACTCAATGTCATCATTGTTAACTGTACTGCACCAAACAATATCAGAGCGCCTGTGGCAGTATCTAATGTGATATAGGCAAACGAAAAGCAGATGGCATACACAAAAAGGTATAAACCACTTTTCCAACTGCCTTTACTCGCAGTACTACTCGTTGGTTTTTTTGTGAAGCTTAGAATGACAAATAAGACGACGATCCCAGAAAACAGCCTCAGCGCAGTGAAACTTGCGGCATCAATTGTATTGTCACCTAGCGCCATACGGCATAAAACTGAATTGCCCGCAAATGCGATTAGCGCGAGTGTTGTATAGATAACCGTTGCCATGATTGCGCGTCAAATTTCCTTACTGTACAAAGACGAGACTTGCGTACTATTATACAAACAATACGGCGTTCCCTTGGTCATTCATTTGTCTTACCTTGACACTTATTCAACAACTCACCAAAGATAGAGAGCATTTATTTTTTTGAAATTACGCTATCTTTTGACTTGAGAATTGCAGCTTTCTCGCGTTAATAAGTTGGATGGGGCGATTTTTTGTCAGATTTTCTAAATACAGAGACTGCTGCCTTGTCAATTCGCAATCATAGAAAATGACTTCACATGTGCCGTACTTTATTAGTTTAACCATGATGTCGAATTGCGATGCTGCTTGTTGTTTAACGACTATTTGATGGGGGTGTTTTGAATCTAATTTATAGTCTTGGCATAGGTTACACCACCAGCCCACGGACCTGTGGTGGCTTAAAGGTGTAATGATAGAAGAGTAAAACACCGTGGTGTTTGGTAGTGAAATAACTGTTGCTTCAGAAATACTAGCGTGATTGCTTAATGTCGTCATTACTCTCTCCCTTTTCAGTAGATACGCTGCCGTATCAATGATCTACCTTCAAAACCTTATGTGCGGTTTATTATATGTGTAAATAAACACTGATAATATATACAGTAATACTGTATATAAAAACATGCAAGCATTTTTTTATCGCGATGTTGAGCTAACAAACAAAGCAAAGCATGCATTGTTCAATGACAAAGGTCAGAACCGCGGTAGTTGAAAATAGGTCTAGCTAGATCGGAATCTAATGCAGGTCGCCAATAGATTCTGCCGCTTTAGAGGCAAATTCAGTGAGTTGTGAGATTTCCAGTGATTCACTAATAGGTTCAAAA
>JBCDMA010000192.1:0-7680 GCA_038744645.1 Pseudomonadota bacterium
AAATTGGTGAGCGGGCGGGCGAGAGTGTTTGGCCATTACCATTGCATCCCAATCATTTCCTGCAAATTGGTTCAGATATCGCGGATATCAAAAACTCTGGCGCGGGTAATCCTGGCGCATCCATTGGCGCTGCGGTGATTGGCACCTTTGTCGATGAAGATCAGCCTTGGGTCCATCTGGATATCGCAGGGGTTGATTGGCTAGAATATGAAACGCCTACGGTACCGCGCGGTGCACAAGGCTGGGGTGTGAGGTTTATGGACCAGCTGGTCAGAGAGCGCAAATAGAACGTTTGTTGTTTTTAGTAAAGCGAAAGGTCCGCCATTTTTGACAGTAGGTAAAAGCCAACGATTGTCATAGGTAATGACACTATGGTGGAGATGGCGATCAGTTGCGCTGCTAGCAGATGGTTTCCACCGATTTTTTTTACCATGATATAGCTTGCGGCGGCAGTTGGGCTCATTGACATCAAGTACAAAATCCCAAGCATGACCCCGTCAACATTGAAACTTATCGCTAGAGTCACCGCCACAGTGGGGTAGATAACACATTTCCCAATTACGCCAATACTCACTAATTTCCACAGCTCTCCTAATGCGCTAAATCGCAAAGCCGCGCCGGAACAAATCAATGCCAGTGGAAGAGTAATCTGGGAAAAGTAGCCGAGCGTGGTTTCTGCAATACCCGGCATAGGTATTTTGAAAAAAGCGAATAACAATCCCATAACGGTCCCTAAAATGATTGGATTTGTTGCTATATTCAATAAAATTGATAATACGTTCGTGCTTTTCTCATGATATAAATTAAGCACGAAGACACTTAGCGCGTTGTAGACGATCGTAAGGCACCCCATGTAAATTGCCGCTTGCGCTAATCCCTCGCTTCCATATGCTTTGGCACAGAATGCCAATCCTATGACGCCCATATTTGCGCGAAATATCCCTTGGGTTAGCACACCTTTGTTTTCTTTCTCATTTACAAACGAAGATGCGAAAATAATGCTGATAATAAATACAATTAAGGTCGCGCTTGTGCCGATAGCAATGCTCTTTATGTCTAATAATGTGCTGAGATCGGCAGATGAAATATTTACAAAGAGTAACGTCGGCAAGGCGTAATAGAAGATGAGTGATGACGCGTCGTTGACAAAGCTGTCTGTAATCACTTTTCGCTTGTACAAGAAGTAGCCAAATGCAATGAGCAACACGACGGGACCGATAACTTCAATCGCAAAGTTACCGACTGACTGGGTATTTGTTTCTATCAAGGGCTCTGCTGTATCTTCGCGGACTTAATCGAGCAGATAGGACGCAGAATGGAGGCGATACTTATTTCACTATAATCTTGCGATCAGTCGCCGTATGACCTGTTTCCATGCGATCCACTGCCAGTACTCACAGTCCTATATGTTTTCAAGGAAGTGGGAACTTATCGACACCCTAAAGAATTATCGCATCGAATGCAATGTCAATTCAGTCGCGCAGTGCTCGCCGAAGAATTTTGCCCACCGCCGATTTTGGTAACTCATCAATAACGTTAACTTCTTTTGGTACTTTATAAGCAGCTAAAATATCGCGACAGAATGCCTGGACGTCCTCGACATCAATCGGTGCATTTACGGTAACATAGGCACATACTCGCTCTTGTGTTTTGTCATCGGGCTTACCAATAACTGCAGCTTCGATGATCTTCGGGTGCTGTGACAGCGCATCTTCTACTTCATTGGGATAAACATTAAAGCCCGACACGAGCACCATATCCTTTAATCGATCCACGATCTTGATGCATCCGTCAGGCATTTTTATGCCAATGTCACCGGTTTTAAAATAACCGTCTTCTGTCATCACTTTGGCCGTCTCCTCCGGCCGTTGCCAGTAACCTTTCATTACCTGTGGCCCTTTTGCTGCGATTTGTCCCTCAAGTCCATCTGCGACAGGATTGTCGTTGGTATCTAGAAATTTAATGTCCGTTTTTATCAGTGCTTTGCCGACAGTACCGAATGACTCTTCACCGGGTTGATTAAAGGTAAGCACGGGTGCGGTTTCGGATAATCCATACCCTTCTGTCACCGAACAGCCTGTCGTCTTTTGCCACAAATCTGAAGCAGCTGATGTTAACGCGGTGCCGCCTGAAATGGTTAAACGCAGTTCGCTGAAATCACAGTCTTTGAATGTTGGTTGCGCGCATAGACCCATGAATATAGTGTTCAGCCCAGCAAATGCGGTAAATTTGTGCGGAGTGATTAACTTCACAAAGGTTTCCATGTCGCGCGGATTTGGAATCAGGACGATGAGTGCGCCTTTGGCGAAGAACGTCATCATACAGACTGTAAATGCATAAATGTGATACAGCGGCAGCGGACAAACAATGATTTCTTCTCCCTCATTAAAGGCCTTACCCAAGCGATCAAGTGTTTGAATACTGTTCGCCAATACGTTCTGGTGAGTGAGTTCGGCGCCTTTGGATACGCCAGTTGTGCCGCCCGTGTATTGCAATATGGCGGTATCGTTGAGGCCGATACCTTCTCTTGGTAACAAGTCTAGCGCAGACGCTTCTTCGAATATGCGCATCAAACAGGGGTTGTTACCTTCGATTGCCTTGCCGTCTAGCAATTGCGTCGCTGATGTTACGATGACTTTTTCAATGCACGTGTCTGCTTTTATTTGTTCATATGTGGGCAGAAAATCTGAAAGTATGACAAGCACTTTCGCACCAGAGTCATTGAATTGATGTAGCATTTCTTTTGGGGTGTACAGCGGGTTGGTGTTAACCACAACAAAACCAGCGCGCAACGCGCCATAGACAGCGATGGGATTCTGGATCAAGTTTGGCAATTGAATGGCGATGCGGTCGCCGGGCTTTAAATCGGTAAACGTTTGTAGCCAGGCGCCAAATTTCGCTGACAAGGCATCCAGGTCAGCAAAGGTTTTTTCCTGACCAAGCGCGCTATAGGCCTTTAGGTCTGCATATCTTTTGAGTTTACTTTCGATATAGTCGGCTAAGTTGTTAATGTTATCTGGAATGAGATTGGAAGTAGCCACGATAAAACGCCCTCACGCAAGGATGAATTAAGTAAGGGTAGCTCATATTTACATAAATTTAACAATACGGCGGAATTTATCAGTGTTTATCGCGGCTCTTATTGTAACGGTTATTTTGCCGGTCCCTGCGGTGTATTGGTGCGCGATTGAGTTGAGCGCATTTGGGTTAATGGTGCTGAGCGTCTCGCATACTTCCATAGAGTAATCCGCCACAAACACCCGCCATGACTTGCAATAGTATACCAACAGTCGTGCGTGCACTTGCCAATAAGGTGATGTTCATCAGAGGGTACATCGCCATCAAAATAGCCAGTATTGCAACCCCGCCGGCAGCGCCAAACCACCAAGTGGCACGCCCTGAAAAGCGTTTTTGTAGCAGCCAGGCAACAGCAAAAGCTATCATTAAACCGATTAAGATTATCAAGCCATAGGTGGGTGCAAGTCCTACTAGATCTTTGTAAACGGTTAACAACCGATCAGTAATACTGATTTTTATATCTAGCGCGGTCAATGCTGAAAGCACAGTTTGCGTATGCAATACACTCGCAAGGCAAAACGCAACTAACCAAGCGATTGAAAATCGACCCAAACGATGGAGGAGTTTGCCCATTTGTCCCTTTGTGTTTTTTTGCAGGTGTGCGGCAAAGTATAGACCCTGTGCTACATTTTAAGCGAGATTGATTTTAATTTATTTGCGTTGGCAAAATGTTTGGTATCAAGGAGAAACATGAGATTTATTGGGTTTATGTTTTTGTGCAGTTTCGCTTTCTTCGCGCGCGCAGAAATGCGTCTGGATATCGTGCTAGAAGACATTGCGCAACCTTGGGCAGTATCGTCGATTTCAGAAGATAAGCTGCTGATAAGTCAACGCGAAGGTAGTTTACTGTTAATCGACGTCTCTTCAGACCAGGCACAAAAGACGATCATAGAATACATACCTGACGATCTCTTGACAGGTGGTCAAGGCGGGATATTGGATGTCGTGCCGCATCCTAACTATATGTTGAATAATTGGATTTACATAAGCTATTCCGCTGGGTCCAATAAAGACAACTATCTCATGATCCAAAAAATTACACTGGATATTCTCGCAGAACAACCTTCTATCTCTGCCCGTGAAGATGTATTTCGCGTTGCCGACTCAAAAGAAACACCGGTGCACTATGCCGGAAGACTCGCCTTTGACAACGCAGGGAATCTGCTCGTCACATCGGGCGATGGATTCGATTATCGAGAAGACGCACAGCGACTTCATAGCCACCTTGGTAAAGTATTGCGCATGTCAGATGCTGGCGCAGCCTTGCCGGATAATCCATTTTATGAAGGGGCGCAAGCGCCTCAAAGCTATGTGTATTCTTATGGGCATCGCAATGCTCAAGGCTTGGTTGTACTAAATGATGAAACCATTGTCGTACACGAGCATGGCGCAGCAGGTGGTGATGAAGTCAACATCATTAAAGCGGGCGTCAACTATGGTTGGCCAGTGGTAACTAATGGTATGGATTATATTGGCTCAACGATCTCGCCGTTTAAGGATTATCCTGGTATGGAATTGCCGCTGGTTGATTGGACGCCTTCAATAGCACCTTCATCAATGATCTATTACGAAGGTCAAAAATTTGCGGATTTAAAAGATAAGTTTCTGATCACGTCTCTGAAAAATCAGCGTCTCTATGTGCTCGACAGTAGTTTTAATGCGTTACCTGACATGTTTGCCGATAATGGCCGTCGTTTGCGAGATATTGTGTCGACCGCCGCGGGCGATATCTTTATTCTTACCGATGAAGAAAACGCGGTGCTTTATCGCCTTGTGAATTAACGTTCGATGAACTAATTTGATATGAATGACAAATATTCATGTCGTTCTATTCTTAAACGCGAAATCAACGCATAATACCAACGTAAAATGTCGCTTGATTTATTAATATGTAAGACTCCTTTTATTAGTATAAAAAGCTTCGCTTGGAGCGTTGCCCCGTCCTTTTTTGATTGTTAGGACATTTAATTCTCTCAACACCATATGTTGAATAAGTTCACAGAATGACACAAGAGCATTGCTATGCGCTGGCTAGTTAAGCTTTCATTACTCATTACAATTTTTGCTTGCAAAGCAGATGACGCAATCGATTCTGACGAATTGGTGCCATTGGTCATCAATGACACGGCAATTGAAGTCGAGCTTGCTGATGAGCAACACGAACGCACGCTAGGCTTGATGCACAGAGAATCGCTTTGCAATGACTGTGGCATGTTGTTTAAATTTGATCGCATTCGCGTTGTCGGTATGTGGATGAAAAACACCCACATCCCATTGGATGTTGCTTATATCAACGCGTTTGGACGCATCACCGACATAAAACCGCTAGAGCCACAAGATCTTACTACTGTGCCATCGTCGGTGCCGGTGCTGTTTGCACTTGAAATGAATCAAGGCTGGTTTGAAAAAAACGGAATTGGCGTCGGCGATACCGTTGAAATACCCAGCGAATTAAAACGATAGGATGATCACACAAAATGATTAATGCATTAAACGTCGCAAAGTTTGGTGGTACCAGCGTCGGTAACTATCCTTCGATAAAAAACTGCGCGCATATTGTCATTAACAATCCCAATACCCGCATCATGGTGGTGAGTGCAGCGTCTGGTGTAACAAATCTTTTAGTTACGTTGGCAAACGCCTCATTGACTTCACGTGAAATTACAGAGATTGTTGAAAAAATCCGTGTGATTGAGTTTTCAATTTTGAATGAGCTCAGGTACAAAAACGAGGTTGAAGACAAACTCTTTGGGTTGCTTGACGACGTCGATGCGCTTGCAAGACATGAAGAAATCAACTTCCGCGATGATCTAAAAGACGAGCTGATGTCATTGGGTGAACGGATGTCGTCATTGCTCGTTGCTGCCGTATTAAGAGAACTGGATTGCAATGCAGTTAACTTTGATATCAGAAAAGTGATGCGCACCGACAGCGTATTCACCTCAGCAAGCCCAGTGCTTGCAGAGGTAGAGCGACTGGCACAACAACTACTCGACCCATTGCTGGAGAATCAGGTCATCGTAACTCAAGGTTTTGTTGGTGCTGATGAAGATGGCAGAACGACGACGCTAGGACGAGGCGGTTCAGATTTTACTGCGGCATTGCTTGCCGAAGCACTAAGAGCGCAGACGTGTGAAATTTGGACTGATGTTATTGGTGTTTACACAACAGATCCAAGGATCACTGACAAAGCCAGACCCTTGCCAGAATTAAGCTTTGAAGAAGCAGCTGAAATGGCGACTTTCGGTGCAAAAGTATTGCATCCCGCCACCATCGAACCTGCGCTGCGCCAAAACGTCAAAGTATTTGTTGGGTCCAGCAAAGAGCCCGAAAGTGGTGGCACCTGGATTGTCAAAGACTGTGAAACGCAGCCATCCTGTCGCGCTGTAACGCGTCGCAGAGATCAGGTGTTAGTGACAGTAAAAACACCAAAAATGATGTATGCACAGGGTTTTCTTGAAAAAGTCTTCAGTATCATTGCAAAGCATAAGTTAAGTGTCGATTTGATCACTACCTCTGAAATCGCCATTTCATTTACCCTTGATAATCCGCCGAATACAATTTCGCAAAAAATGAACGAAGATACCTTGCAGGAACTTAACTCCATTTGTGAAGTGAGTGTTGATGAAAACCTGGATGTTGTAACAGTCGTTGGCAATAATATGCACAGTGAAGCGGGTGTGTCATCGCGCATTTTTTCTGCTATAGCGGACTACAATCTACGGATGATTTGTTTTGGCGCAAATGTACACAATCTTTCGTTTGTCGTGGCAGAGAATGATAGCGACAGTATCGTAAGAGCATTACATAGCTCGTTATTTGAATAGGCTTTAGACAGCATTGCATTCCAATGCTGCTGGCACTGCTGACAACAATGCCAATATTAAAGTATTACATTCAAACTCGCCTTTAGGCTTGCAATGCTTCGCTTTGAAAGGCACCCTTTAGCACATTGAAGTATCTGAAGGGAATGATGTATGAATTTGGTGAAAGTGTTAGCAATTATTGTAGCGTTTGGACATATAACCTTTGCGTTGGCCGACGTTACAATTAAGTTTGAAGAAAACGTAAGCATACTTGCGGTAAACCAAGAAAAACCTGATACCAAGCGGGGTGGTTTGTTTAGCTCCTCACAATCTGTGACCATGCCAAACGGCGAAAACCAGATCGTTTTTCGATATCAGCCATTTTTTGAAAACGGGATTGAGCGAGAAACGATAAACAGTCAGGTGATCATTGCTAAATTCAATGCCGTAGATACCAAATTGACTTTGAAAGTCCCGACCTTTCGAGACGCAGAATCGGCAACGGCAGGCATAGATCCTCTTAACTGGTCTCTCGTGAATGATAGCGGGCAAAAGACCAAACATGTCGAAGACGTGTTGGTGAAGGAAGGTGTTCAGTTTGGCCGTAACTTCTCTAATGAAGCAAAGGACTACAATCGTAAAGGTGGCATTGCAGCGTTGCCTGTAGCAGTGCCGATCGCGCCTACGCAACAACTTCAAGTGGTGCAAGCGCCGACTCAGACTCAAGTCCCAGCGCAAGTTAAGGCCCCTACACAGGTCCAAACCCAGTTGCCCGCAGCAGCGATAGCTGTCGAAG
>JBCDMA010000193.1:0-7576 GCA_038744645.1 Pseudomonadota bacterium
GCGTATGAATACTGTGGTGAACCCAATGCGACTGAGCGACTTAATGCATGGAAACAAGGTCGCACCGGTTTTCCGTTGATTGATGCCAGTATGCGGGCAGTCATAGCGACCGGATACTTGAATTTTAGAATGCGTGCCATGTTAGTGAGCTTTTTAACGCATCATTTAGATGTTGATTGGAAACTGGGTGTTGCTTATCTAGGCAGGCAGTTTCTCGATTATGAACCTGGGATACACTATCCGCAGTTTCAAATGCAGGCTGGGATCACAGGTACCAATACCATTCGGTTGTATAATCCTATCAAACAATCGAAGGAAAAAGATCCTGAAGGCGTTTTTATTCGAAAGTGGATCCCTGCACTTGAAAAGTTACCCAACGAATATGTACATGAGCCTTGGCGGATTTCCCCTATTGAAGCGCTATCGTGTAATTTTGAGTTAGGCGAGGATTATCCATATCCGATCATTGAACACGAAGAAAGTGCGCGGGCAGCGCGTAAAAAGCTGTGGGACTTCAGACAGCGCAAAGATGTCCAGAGCGAAGCGAAACGCGTGCTGTTTAAGCACTCCGTGTTAAATTAGTTGTATGTTTATGAATTATCATTAGGCTTTTTTTCTTTGAGTGCTTCTTTTCTTTTACGCCTTCTATCTTCATCCTGCAACCATTTGTTTAACAGTTGGATCTGCCCATTTTTATAGGCTGCATAGGTTATGCGTAACGAATTATTAATAATTTCGTTGTCCGTCCACCCCGTTTTCTCGACAATTTCAGCATAATCGCGCTGTGCGTCTTGAGAGATATAGCCGCGCACCATTTTTCGTCCTAGCGCCTTTTGCTTATCTCTAAATCGTTTTTGTTTTTCGGCGTTGGCAACTAATTTTTTATTCGGCATTTAATTGAGTGAGTGCTTAACGGTAATTAACGGCGATATCGATAGTGTATGTGTTTTTTCACTAGAAATCATAGTGAACGCCATGAGTTTTTTTGGAAAATGATTAAAATTTGTAAAAAAAATACGATTAGCAGTTGTTTGGCTTACAAGTGTTCGCTAAATTATGCGCTTCATAAAAATACAGTTCAAAATTCAAAAGTCGAACAACGCACTTCACAAAAAAGCAGAATTCAATGACAACAAAAAACGCATTTACTAGAGACGATTTACTCGCATGTAGTCGAGGAGAAATGTTCGGCCCTGGCAATTCACAACTACCGGCGCCAAATATGCTGATGATGGACAGAGTCACTAAGATCACTGAAGACGGCGGGCAGTTCAATAAAGGGTACATTGAAGCTGAACTCGATATTAGCCCCGACCTGTGGTTTTTCGATTGCCATTTCCCTGGCGATCCCGTTATGCCAGGTTGCCTTGGTTTAGATGCCATGTGGCAATTGGTTGGTTTTTTTCTGGGTTGGTCTGGTGGCCCAGGCAGAGGCCGTGCACTCGGTGTTGGTGAAGTAAAGTTCACCGGCCAAATTCTTCCGACCGCTAAGAAAGTAACCTACAGTATTGATTTAAAACGCGTGATTAAGCGCAAATTATTTATGGGGCTCGCCAACGGAGAGTTAGCGGTTGACGGACGCGTTATATATGTAGCGAAGGAGCTTAAAGTAGGTCTGTTTCAAGACACATCTAAGTTTTAATAAAAATATCTAGCCCCTAAATTGTAAGCATAAAAAACCCCGCATCGCGGGGTCAACATCTATCTGAATCTCGTCACCTTGGACTCAATCCCAATTGCCTGTCAGTAAGCGCTTCACGCCAGCCACCTAACCATTGTGACCTGGCATCAGACGTTTGAAATGGACATGTCTCTTTTGAACGACCGTTAATTCCGGCTTGATAGCCTTTGGAATGCGCTCTACTTAATTTGTCTCTTTTTTGTCTTTTCATTAATGACCTCTCTTGGTTATTAGACGGAGAATCACAAAAAAACAGGCAAGTTTTTTGTTTCTCATTTTCTTTCATACATTTTCTTATATGAGTTTTCAATACTGAAAAGCGTAAGGATGGTATCTTCGATGATAACTGGTTGAAATATTACATTTTTGTTAACAAAACATTTTTTTCTATAAAAACTATTTTTATTGTCAAAAATTATAAGAATAAAGTGCGTCTTGGCACGTTACCCAGACGCATTGGTCAAGCGGATACTATTGTGTGGATCAGCGACGTCTTCGCAACCGAATAACTGCTGTGAAAAATAATGCCAATAACCAAAGCACTTGAAAACTTGCACCTTGTCTTTCAAAGTCGCTGTTATCTGTTTCACACTCAGATGGAGGGTTGCCCGTGGGAGTTAATTTAACGCTGACAACGAAGTCATTATCACCAGCATCATCGCCAGTTACTACTTCGCCCCGAATATCTCGGTTAGGTCTCCTTATCTGCGCATCGGCAATAATGACGTCCCCGTCATTAATATCGTTAGCGCCAATGATGGTATAGGGCGAATCACAGGGTATCAGTGTATTCAAATCAACAAAAGATTCGTCTGCCACGTTATATAAGAAACCAGACGTTTGTCTCGTGTTGACGTCAAAAATATCGGATTCCGCATCTCCTACGACAAGTCCATTGTTATTAACAGATCTAGGATGGGTACTAGAACTAACAAAAAATCCATTGGGTCGCGTCAGCTCTTGCGTATTGCGATCGTAAACAAACATACGGTTACGAATGCGGTCGTTGAATATGCCGGGAAAGAAGCCCACAACAATATCATCGTCGTTTATCGCCATTGCATAGCTTGCAACAATGTCGTCAACCTCAAACAGTCTGGTTGTTTCACCGTTTTCAAACACCGTCGCAATGGCAACCAGTTGTTCATCGCGTTGAGATTCAGGTGCAGTTGAAAAACCCACCATTGTGCCGTTATTGTTGATGTCCATCGCACGTGCATAGGTTCTTACATCAAATTCCTCAGGTGTAAACAATAAATCATATACTTGTGTTGATACGACCTGACCGTTGCTATCGACTTGCCACATGGTTGGGCGTATATCCATTAAGCTGCTTGGCTCGGATTCAAAAAATTCATTAAAAGAGTTTCCGTCATTTAAATAGAGAAACGCCGTTGATGTACTAAAGGTAACGTCAAAGTTATTGTTGTTAAACAGACTAAAAATACAGGCTTCAAGTGGCTGATCGCCCCTTGTCTCTGGGTCTTCGCAATTGCCAATGAGCGTGTCTAAATTCTCACTAGAAGCGACGGATTGCACCCCGGCTACTTGTAAATTGTCATTGATCGCGCTGGCAAAACTGAAACCGCCCGCACCTGAAAATTCAGGGACTAACGGTGTCACTTGTTGTCCAACTTGAACAAACCCTCTCAGCATGAAATCGTTAATGACATAAGTTAAATCGTCGCCATCTTCTGTAGTAAACGGGACAGTTTGAAATGGGCCAGCCATCGCACCTGTGAAATGTGTCCCATTTGTTGAATCTGTTGCCTCGGAATTTAGTGAGAACGTAAACCCGTTGGTCGCATCGATTTCTTGGTCAAAACCATTGAGATAGGTCGCATCTGTGCCATCGGAGGTATACACCACTTCACCTGCGAGTTTCTGTAGAAAAAATGTCCCTAGATTCGTCTGCCCAATCAGGTCATTGGCAACAATAGTCAATTCACTGGTGGTGAAATTATTGGGGTCGACATTGTCAGGCAGTGTCGGGTGGTTATCGACGTTAAACAAAGACAAATCGATTTCGGGATTGAAGCGCGACCTGACGGTACTAATCGTCGTATTGGTGTCATCTATGGAAGTTCCAAAATGGAAGTTAGCGACGTCGTCAAGTGGTACTTCTTCTACTTCATATGATGCTGCAGAGATTGCGCCGCTTGTGGTTAATAAAATACCGGTAATAATGGGTGAAAACTTCATTAAACATCCTGCGATTTAAATTTATTTGCTTTTTCTTCTAAGGCTTGCCATTTATCAAAAGCCTGTTCTAGTGCTTGTTCGGTTTCAGTAAAGGTCGCAAGTATCTCATCACTGCGCTCCCTTGGCTGGTCAAAAAAACCAGCTGTATTAACTTCATTCTGCAACGCATCTAAGCGCTGCTCCAAGTCTTCAATCATGCCTGGAAGCGCTTTGAGTTCTCTTTCTTCATTAAAAGACAGTTTTGTAGCAGCACGCGCTTCCCTTTTTTTCGCTACCTTGGTTGGAACGGGTGAGTTATTTACAACAGACGGCTGTGCCGCTTGCTGTTTTGCATACCATTCTTGAACTTCGGTGTAGCCGCCGACAAACTGGCGGATAATACCATTTTTTTCAAACGACAAACAACGAGTGACGGTATTGTCTAGGAACTCGCGGTCATGACTAGCAACCAGCAAAGTGCCTTTGTATTCAACCAACAATGACTCTAATAATTCGAGTGTTTCGACATCAAGATCATTTGTAGGTTCATCCATGATAAGCAGATTGTTGGGTTTGATGAGGAGTTTTGCCAACAGCAGACGGTTTTTCTCACCTCCAGACAACGCGCTGACAGGCACACGAACACGATCGGGTGAAAATAAATAATCCTGTAGATAACTCATCACATGCCTGGATTTGCCGTTTATCATTATCTCTTGTTTGCCATCTGCAACTGCATCAATCACAGTCGCGTCGAGTGGCAGCTGTTGACGATGTTGATCAAAATACACAACATCAAGTTGTGTCCCGCCTTTGATGGTGCCCGTAGTTGCTTGTAACTCGCCCAATAGGAGTTTAAGAAATGTTGATTTTCCAGAGCCATTTGGACCAATCAAGCCAATTTTGTCCGATCGGTTAATGAGTGATGAAAACGATTGAATGATGGTTTTGTCGTTTATCGCATAGCTGAGATTTTTAATCTTAAATACCTGTTTGCCACTGGCTTCAGACATGTTGTCTTTGATTTCAACACTACCTTGCGCATTGCGTCTCTGTTTGAATTCATTGCGCAATGACTTGAGCGCGCGCACGCGACCTTCATTTCTTGTGCGTCTTGCCTTGATCCCCTGTCGTATCCAGGTTTCTTCTTGCGATAGCTTTTTATCAAACGCGCGATTGTGCTCTTCTTCAACTGCAAGGTCATGCGCTTTGCGCACCAGATAGTCATCGTAGTTACATGCGTATTCGGTGAGTTTTCCACGGTCGATGTCGACAATACTCGTTGCGACTTTTCGAATAAAGGCTCTATCGTGGCTGATGAGTACAATGCTAGTATCGAGGCCAAGCAATGTGGATTCCAACCACTTTACAGTGTCGATGTCCAGATGGTTCGTCGGTTCATCCAATAATAAAATATCAGGCGATTGCACCATGGCACGGGCAAGCGCCGCTTTTCTGCGCCATCCGCCAGAGAGTGATGACAGCTTTGCTTGCGCTGATAACGTGAACCGGGTTAGCAATTGTTGAATCGTCTGCTCGAGAGACCATGCATCGTTGTCTTCAAGCTTTTCCTGCAAAGTTTGCAGTTGATTAAGGTGCTTATCGCTTGGATCTTGCACTATGAGTTGCGTTTGATGATGGTATGCTTTAAGCAATTCAGCGTGCTCGGACAATCCTTCAATGACATAGTCAAAAATGGTAATGTCGGTTTTTTGTGGCGGGTCCTGTGGCAAGAGCGAGACGCGTACCGCGGTATCTTTGATCAGGCGACCCGAATCGAGTTTGACTTCACCGGCCAAGACTTTCATCAATGTAGATTTACCACTGCCATTGCGGCCGACAATGCATATGCGTTGTTTAGCCTTAATATCAAAATCAACATCGTCTAGAAGTGGCGGCTGACCGAAAAGTACACTGCCTTTGATAATTTGCAGAAGCGTCATTGTAGAAAACTTTTTATGTCGTCTTTTGAAAATGGCCAGCCGAGCTCACTATTGCTATCTGTTCTTTTGAGCACAGGGATCCTAGCGCCATATAAGTGATAAAGTTCATGGCTGTCTCGGATGTTCACTTTTTCAAATACAATGTCTTGGTCAACCTCATATAGAAGCTCAACCGCATCATCACAGAGACTGCATTGCGGACCCGAATACAAAATGAGCGTCATGCGGTCAGTATCCAACAGCGATGTATTTTGGGGCTGCGCGCAAAGTCCTCAGGAATCGTTTTGGCAGTGATATCCTCAATAGAAAAACCAAGCGATTGCAATGCTTTTTCATCAAGCGAAAATCCACGCAGATTGTTGCTAAAAAAGATCTCTCCATTCGGTCGTAAAAGCGCTTTAACGTCTTGTAGCAAGCTTACATGATCTCGTTGAACATCCCAGGTATCGGCCATTCTTTTTGAGTTTGAAAAGGACGGCGGATCTAGGAATATTATGTCATATCGTTGATTAGGAATGTGTTTCGCTTCTCGGACCCATTCAAGGCAGTTGGCTTGTTCGAATTGATAGTTACCCTGTAGTTCATTGAGCGCAAAATTTCGCTTTGCCCAGGCCAAATAATTGTTTGACATATCCACAGATGTTACCGATTGGGCACCTCGTAATGCAGCATGCACGCTGGCGCTGCCAGTATAACAAAAGAGATTCAATACATGCTTTTTTGCGGATGCTTGAGCAAATAATTGTCGCGTTATTCGATGGTCTAAAAACAGACCGACATCCAAATAGTCGCTTGGATTTATGCAAAAAGTAGCATTGCCTTCATAGACATTTACTGCGGTGTTTTGTTTGTCCGTCTTTGCATATTGGTTTTGTCCTCGCTGCCGCTGCCTGACTTTTACCGCAATATTGGAATATTTCACATCAAGTAATGTTGGCAGGGTTAGAATCGCATGTTGTAAGCGTTGTCTTGCGACTTTCTCTGGGATGGATTTTGGCGCCTTATACTCTTGTACTATGACCCAATCGGCATAAATATCAATCGCAAAATTATAGTTTGGTAGATCGGCATCATAAATGCGATATGCATTTGTGTTTGCTTGACTTAACCAACGCTTTAAGCGTTTCTTATTTTTAATGATGCGATTCGAAAACTCGTCATTGTCTGCAATATCACTGAAGTCTTGTAGGTTGTCACCTGATAATTCATAGGTGCAAAAAACACAGTCCAGAGGACCGTTTTTTATGGCGTGTTTCTTTTTTGATTTTAATTTTAAGGTACTCAGTAAGTCAGGCTCACTGCAAATCAACGACACTTGCCAATGGCTATAATGTGCCTTTAGGTATTTACCCCACTGATAATAAAAAGGTAAGAGTTCCAGGTAACTGCTCAATCGTTCGCCATAAGGTGGATTAGAAAGAATAATACCTTGCGCGGTGGGCGCAGGTTGTTGCAGCACGTTACCTTGTTTAAACGTAATGATGTCAGCCACACCCGCGCGCGCCGCATTTTGTCTAGCGATATCGATTAATTTATGGTTGATGTCGCTGCCAATTATTGTTACCTCTGTGGCGTCACGTATCTCCGATTTTGCTTTTTCACACAAAGCCTGCCATGTGCGTTTCTTGTGGCCAAGATAGTGATCAAAGCCCCATTTTCCCCGATGTAAATTCGGCGGTATGTTCTTGGCTGCCTGCGCGGCTTCAATCAGTAAGGTACCTGAACCGCACATGGGGTCGTAAAGGGTTTTATCTTTAGCGGTTAACCAACC
>JBCDMA010000194.1:0-7552 GCA_038744645.1 Pseudomonadota bacterium
AAAGAATGTTGCGTTAGTAAAGTCATCCTTCATCGGTTACACCTTGGTCATGACAACAACACTTGGTCTAACAAGCAATATTTGGGGCGACAAGCCGATGGCCGCTGAAACCTGGTTTGTTGCTCAACAAGGTTCAGTTCGCGCAAATGAACACCTTTCAAATATGTTGTTGAAAGCCGAAAAATTTGAAGAAAGTGCAAAGGTCACAGAACATCTTGCTAGCCAATGTGATGAGTGTGTGGGAACAAAACTTCAGTACGCAGTCAGTAAGTGTTTGGCTGAGGATAACGTCAATGTCAATGTAATTCTTGCATCTGTTGAGTTTGCAGTTTCTGACATCAAAAATGCAAATAGACTGCGTGGTCTTCCCGAACAACTGGTTGCTTTCGAACAATTCCGAACAGATGGTACCTGCGGAAAGATTGATGCTCAAATACTTTATCGAATTAACTTTAAACTTGCTGAACACAAGCTTTCCCATCTATTTAATCCATTACGGCTCATACAAAACATGTATGAAATATCTGTGTCGGAAAAAGACTTTGACGATGCTGAAAGGCTAATCAATCAAGCGTGGGGCATAAAAAAACAGGTGCCCATCGCCGCTGAAATGGTGACAACGTTGAACACCCTTGGCAAAACCGATAAATCGATACAACTTGTCGACGAAATTTGTGCGACACCAAATTATTTTGGTCCTTATCGACTATCTCATGAAGAACTTTGCAATGAGTTCAGAAAACTATTGGATGTAGAGAACCACACCCATGAAAGTTAACCAAATCTCTGTTGTGATACCTGCAAAAAACGAAGCAAAGGCGATTGGCATGCTCATTAAGGAACTCTTTACCGTCTGCGATGATGTCGTCGCCGAAGTCATTGTGGTAAATGATGGCTCAACGGATGAAACTGCAGAAGTAGCAAATGCAGCTGGCGCTACCGTTGTGTCTCACCCGTATAGCAAAGGCAATGGTGCAGCTATTAAATCCGGTGCCAGAGCAGCAAACAGCGATATCATTGTGTTTATGGACGGTGACGGTCAGCATAAGGCATCTGACATTCCGCGCTTACTTGATGAATTAGAACGAGGATATGATGCCGTTGTCGGTGCGCGAGATAACACGTCTCAAGCATCTGCAGGACGAAGCATCGCAAATAACTTCTATAACAGGTTAGCAAGCTATATGACAGGTCAATCAGTAAAAGATCTGACCTCTGGTTTTCGAGCTGTTCGAGCTGAAAAGTTTAGGGAATTTTTGTACCTTTACCCAAACGGTTTTTCCTACCCTACAACCTCTACGATGGCATTTTTCCGCGCGGGGTATTCCATATCCTATATTCCCATCGTTGCTGAAAAAAGAATTGGAAACAGTCATATTTCGCCCATCAAAGATGGTGTACGCTTTCTTTTGATTATATTCAAAATCGGAACGCTTTACTCTCCTTTGAAAATATTTGTGCCGGTCTCATTAACGGTGTTTTTGATAGGTATCAGCTATTACGCCTACACATTTATTACTGCAAGCCGATTTACCAATATGAGCGCACTCATGTTCACGACGGCGCTAATCATTTTCATGGTGGGTTTGGTTTCAGAGCAAATCACTAATTTAATGTACAAGAGTAAATAGGTATGTCCGCAAATAATTGCTTACCACTCAAGTTTTTATATTGCTTCAATATTCAAAACGGGAGCGCATTCGTTGCTATCAAGTAATTCGCAACTGACATTGAAAAATGAAAGTGCAATCGTCTTCAAAGGCGTTCAAATTTTATTTGTTTTAGGCGTTGTAGCATTACTCTTTATGCCAGGTATCAACGGCAGCTTTTATTTCGATGACATTCACCCATTTTCAAAGCTCACATCCGTGACAGATTTCGATTCGGCAATGGCTTATGTATTCACCGACACGTCAGGGATACTTGGCCGCAAAATATCCATGTTGACTTTTTTGCTACATATCGATGATTGGCCGAATAACAGCCAGGCTTTCTTTACTGTCAATATTGCCATTCATTTGCTTTGTGGTGCGCTTGTTTACTGTATTTCCGTATTGCTGATGAAGCTTCTTGATTACCGCACTATATGCTTTTCCCATCATTTTATCGGATTAGGATGTGCGTTTTTGTGGTTGATCTTGCCCATTCATTCAGCCACTGTACTTATCGCTATCCAACGCATGACACAGCTGAGCACCCTTTTCATTTTAGCTGGTCTTTCCTTGTATCTTTATGGGTTGTACAAGCAAAAACTTGCGTTTGATACTTCAACAAACCAATCAATTAGATGGCCCGTTTTACTGCAATTGAGTGGCGCTTTCTTGGGGACTAGTTTAGCGATGTTCAGTAAAGAAAACGGTGTATTACTTCCGGTGTTTGGATTGGTATTTGAAACCACTGTACTTGCAAATTGCATCGCGCTACAAAGATACAGAAAATTGAGAATGGGTGGTGGCGTTTTAGCCTTAATCCTTGTGCTCGTTGTACTATGCATATATGCATTGAAAACAGGTAACGAATTGGACGTTGCAAATTACACGTTAATTCAGCGTTTCATCACACAACCACTGATTTTGTTGGATTACATTAGGCTATCATTTATACCTGCCATCAATTCGATACATCCATTTCATGATAGCTTCCCCGTTGAGCAAAGCGCACTATCAATCAAGGTTCTGGTTCCAATCATTATTTTGATTTGTGCTGTTGTTATCGCACTTCGCACGCGAAAGTCATTTCCATTGATAAGTTTTGCGATTTTTTGGTTTTTAGTGGCTCACCTAATTGAATCAACCGTAATACCTTTAGAACTTGTCTTTCTGCATAGAAACTATCTAGCACTTGTGGGACCCGCAATTGCCATTACTTTTGCTCTGTCGCAAATGAAAAATCCACGTCTAACGGCAGTCAGTTATTTTGGATATTCTGGCGTACTATCGTTATTGCTAGTCCTAACGACAGCTACTTGGGGAAATCAGCTACAGGCGGCTGAAAAGTGGCTTGTTTCAGAAAACACGTCTAAGCGCGCAAGCATGCACCTTGCTGAACTCTTGTTTAAAAACCAGCGACAAGATAAAAGCGCAGCCGTTCTCGATCATTATGTTCAACAATGCGATTCTTGTTTGACTGTTTCTATTCAGCTTGCTCAAGTGAGGTGTTTCCTGGGCGAAACGGAACAAGTTAATCACGTACTCAAAAATACTATCAGCATGGTGCCAGATGCTATCAGAATTAAGCAATTACCACTTCAAATGAGAAACTTAGCACAGATGCTGGTTTCTGGCGTTTGCTCTAGTGCAAACATCAATCAACTGTACGAACTTAATGAACAACTCTTAAAAGCAAAATCTACCGACGTCATCGATTTAGGAGAACTTACGAAAAACATAATATTGATTTCTGCATACAACAATGATGTGGAAGATATTGTTCAACGAATTCGAGAGTTATGGCAATCAGAACAGGATGTGGAAGACATACTTTCGGTATTAGCAAGTGTACAAATGCTGGCGAGCACACAAACTATGCGACGTCTTATACCAAAAATATGTCATGAATATACTGCAATGGGTTTTGATATGACAACACAAAAAGCAGCATGCACCCTATTAAATAAGCTGGTTCAAGACACAAATAATGCCAACACCTAAGACCATTTGTCACATCGTTTGCTACCGAGATCCAGACTATGTCAGAGGTGAGGTCATCGCTAGAGCATTGCGTACGCAGCAGAATTATCACATTGTAGAGCTCAAAAATAAGTATAAAGGTCCTTTGCGTTATTTTGAGATACTTTTAAAACTAATTGCACTTCGATTTCGCAAAAACCCTGACGTCTATTTTCTTGGATTTAGAGGACATGAGATAGCGTTGTTTGTAAGACTAATTACGTTTGGCAAAAAAATGTTATTTGATAGCTTGGTGTCTCCTACCTTATCACTAAGATTCGAGTCGCCTTCACCATTAAAGTCCCTCATTTCAAAGATGACGTTTTTCTTTGAATACCTTATTTTGCATTGGTCAGATGTCATTATCGTAGACACCGAAATCCACAGAAAACGCATCAGTGATTTTTTCAATATTTCGTTGAAAAAATTCCATGGCGTCTATGTGGGTGCAAAGGTACCTAATAGTCATCTAGTTCCTCTCGCTAATGATACTAGGTTCAATGTTTTGTTCTTTGGTTCATTTTTACCGTTACATGGCGGTGACATCATATTTGAGGTCGCTGAAGAGCTTAAAGCGTTGCCAATTTACTTTACGCTTGTAGGGAAATGCAAATTCAAACCCACGTCCAAAAACATCAGTGTTATTGACTGGCTTGAATATTCAGCGTTAACAACGCTTATTGAGAAATCTTCACTTTGCTTGGGCGGGCCGTTTGGAAATACGCCGCAGTCGCAAAGTGTGATTACTGGAAAAACATTCCAGTTTCTCGCGTTTGCCAAGGCAACCATTATCGGAAAAATTGAAGAAGATGTTGGCTTTAAAGATAAAACAAACTGCCTTTACATTGATCAAGGCTGTAAAGCGTCATTAAAACAAGCGATTCTTTGGGCCTATAACAACCGTTCTGCACTTGGCGAAATAGGGAATCAGGGCCGTGATTTGTATAACAGTTCATTCAGTGATCGCGCAATAGCATCACAGTTTCAGAGGGCGATGGCGAGTGAATGTAAGTAATGCAAGACCGCCTAGATATTTGTTCAGGCAATATGAGATCCTCAAGAATATTCAACGGGGTAACCGCTTTCTTGAAATCGGTGGTGGACGATTGCAACTTACGCTTGAGTTGGCCAAGCTGTTTAATAAGGGTGATGTAGTAGATTTTAGTGACGATATTTCTACCTACTACTCAAATTTAGCAAGTGAACTATCCAATGTTGAGGCACATGTACTCGACTTCATGAAAGAAGGGATGGGAAATAAATACGACCTTATCGTCGCGTGCGAGGTAATGGAGCATATCGTAGAGGACAGTGTTTTTGTGCAAAGGATCAAGCAACATCTCAACGACGACGGTAAAGTAGTGCTGTCCGTGCCTGCTAAACAAAAGTTCTGGACAATTCACGACGAATTGAGTGGCCATGTAAAACGC
Organism: Pseudomonadota bacterium; assembly: GCA_038744645.1. Lineage (GTDB taxonomy): Bacteria > Pseudomonadota > Gammaproteobacteria > Enterobacterales > Alteromonadaceae > Glaciecola. The sequence continues at coordinate 5,099 of JBCDMA010000194.1, forward strand.
TATGAAAAGCAAGAGCTATACAAATTATTTGCAGATTTTGCTTCAGTGAGAGTAATTAATTATGGCTATCCCTTTGTGAACATTTTACGCCATTTGCGCGCCCTGGATGCGCGCATCAGGTTAAAAAAAGAAAGAGCAGAGAAAACGATAGCGGATAAAACGAAGCAAAGCAGTTCCACTCATTTAGGCGCCGTATATAGCGTGATTGCAAATGAGTATACATTTCATCCGTTGTTTAAAATAGCAAGTCTCTTCAATGAATATGACTTATCTGAAGGTTACCTCGTCTTTGCTACGAACAAACGCGTTTAAGCAGGCATTAAACGCAGCGGGATTAGCGCTATCGATTCTCTCGATAGTTTATGTGTTTTATACGCAAAGAGAATCCATTTCTTTACTAGTTAAAGAAATTACAACCATACGACTCTTTCTGATTTTCTTGAGCACGCTGTTTATCTCATTTTGTATATATTTTGCATCATCCCTCGCTTGGCGAATGCTCGTTAATCAGATTTCAAACATATCTAAAATGACGTCTTTCTTCGTTGTTTGCCAATCTCAGATACACAAATATGTTGTCGGTAATTTCATGCATCACGTTACACGAGCGCTGTTGATGAACGGTTATGTGAGTATGATGGATTACGGAAAGCTGGTGTTTCTAGAATCAGGTCTATTAACATTGGCAGGCATTTTTCTGCTCTGTGGTTTTTTGTTTGCGGACCTTTACATGCTCGAGCCAGCACTTGTGTTACTAATTACGTTCCTGGTCCCCTTCATTTGTTCTATTTTTGCAACGAAAAAGTACCGATTTTATTTTTTGGTGACAGGACTTCATGCCTCGACGTTTGTACTTAACTGTCTTTGTTTATTGGCCATTATTGTAGTTTTAGGTGGAGAAATAGATCACCCACTCATTATTCTTTTTGCATTTACCGCTGCCTTTTTATCCGGATTTCTCGCACTCGGTTCACCTGGCGGTATTGGTATTCGAGAATTGGTTTTCTTGTTGGTTATTGCACAGGCAGGTCTAAACGAAGCATTTTTCTTCCAGGTGATCACCTTACACAGAGTCGCAACTATTTTATGCGACATAGCTGTTTACTTTGTATCGAAGCAATTTCGACATGCGTCACAGTAAGCAACACATAATGTTTTGCATTTGATTACCGATAAAAAGAAGTCATCAAAATAGACAACTAACTGGTTTGAATTTGAACGTGAGGTGCAATGAGTCCTTTTTCCTTTCATGATGAAGATAAAAAAATAGCCATTATCGGACTTGGTTATGTCGGACTCCCACTGGCACTTCAATTTTGTAAAAATTACTCCACGATTGGTTTTGATATAAACACTGATCGAGTTGGTGAATTGGTCGGTGGTGTAGATTCCACCAATCATTGCAGTGAAGACGACCTACGCTCATTGAAACAACTCGGTTTAACACATGATGTGTCTGACCTTAAAGATTGCAATATCTATATTGTAACAGTGCCGACCCCCATAGACTGCTTTAAAAATCCGGATTTAAAGCCACTGATTTCAGCATCAAGAATGCTAGGCGACGTTATAGGCAAAGGTGATATCATCATTTATGAATCCACCGTCTATCCTGGCGTGACAGAAGAAATATGTGTTAGAGAAATTGAGAAAGTGTCTGGATTGACATTCAATCAGGATTTTTTTGCAGGGTATTGTCCCGAGCGCATTAATCCCGGTGATTCAGAACATAGCGTTGCTAATGTCATGCGCGTAACTAGCGGGTCGACACCTGACGTCGCAAATGTTGTTGATTCGCTTTATCAATCAATATTGAAAGTAGGTACGTTCAAAGCATCGTCTATACGTGTTGCTGAATCCTCCAAAATCATTGAAAACATCCAGCGCGATGTGAACATTGCTCTTACCAATCAACTCCATCAGTTATTTTCACGGTTGAAGTTGGACACAAAAGAAATTATCGAAGCGGCTTCTACTAAATGGAACTTCATGAAGTTACAACCCGGTATGGTAGGTGGACATTGTATTAGTGTTGATCCGTATTATCTGCTACACAAAGCGAGTGAAACGGGCTATATCCCAGATTTAATCCTTAAAGCCAGGGAAATTAATGATGGAATGGCTGCATTTTATGCGCAGGAATTTATAAACGATTTAATAAAAAACCGCATAGACTTTTACTCCAAGGATGTTTATATCCTCGGATTTTCATTTAAGGAAAACTGCGCTGATACTCGAAACACCAAGGTGTCAGATTTGTATCGAAAATTGGCAGAGTTCATTCCAAATCTGAAAATATTCGACCCACTGGTAAACAAGTCGGAAGTAGAGGCTGAACACGAGTTAAAACTCGTCGATAGCCTGCCAGACAAAATAGATATTGCGTTGCTAGCAGTCAACCACACTGCGCTCCTTGAAAAAATTGAAAATATCGAAATCGGCCACTTGTGTCGA
>JBCDMA010000195.1:0-7520 GCA_038744645.1 Pseudomonadota bacterium
GCCCATCGATCAGGGGACTGTGTACTTATATGAACTAACTCTAAATCACGGATCTGTGGCGCCTCATCGATTAGACAGTCTATCAGCGCATTAGGTACAGCTGCATTTGAGCCAATAAAAATCCTATCGCCTGATTTAATCAATGCTGGCCAATCTACTTTGTTCGTATACTGTGACATTAACGATTGCAATGTATTCTATTCTCTTAAAATATAAAAATGCAGAAAGGAAGATTACTAAATACCTTGATACAAATTATTGATCTGCACCTAGGTTTGCGTATTAATATGGCAATCAAAGGAAAAGCCCACCATCACTTAGCGTATTTTGCTATATATTGCGTTTTGGCACCAACCTAGCAGTTTTTTAAATTCTATCCATTTGTTTTTAAAACATTTTTCAATGGTCCGCGATATGCTAGAGATGATAGAAATGCAACTAAATGAAGATTATTATTTGAAGTAGCGACTTAGAATTGAATCATGGGGGGATACCAAGTGTCATCTAACGTCATATTGGAAGATAGACCCATTGAGCAAGTTCGACAGGAAACCATCGATACACTGATTTTTAATTACAGTCACGCGGTAATATCAGAACAAGCATTTGAACGCCGTTTGGATGTTGTCATTGCCAGCGATAATCGTCTCCAAATAGTCAAACAGATAGAGGATTTAAGACTTCCTGAAGACGATCAGGTTAAACAACATCGAGACAGCACGTTTTCAGCACAAATTGACCCGACAGCTCAAGCAGATTCAACAACATATACTGCGATTCTTTCAACGACAGAAAAAACCGGTCGCCGGACAGTCCCACCCTACATGAAGTATTATAGCATTATGGGTGACTTGAAACTGGATTTCTCAAACGCGGTATTCAAAAGTCCAACACAAAGGTCAAACACAAACGAACAGCAAAAGAACAGTTTATGTCGTTCGCGAATCAAATGAAGAAAATGTTCGACATCAAATAACGCTGCGAAAAAGAACAAGGAAATGCTTTAGCCAGCAGCCTCAAGTGCGACCCTAGCTTCATACGTGGTCTTCTCTCTTTCGACAAATCCTCTCCACTGACGCGCTGATGCTCGACTGGGCGCAAATTCTTCTGCTTTTGCCAGGGTGGTGATCGCATCCGCAAACTGTCGTTTGTTGTACAGCGCTAATCCTAACACCATATAAGTGTTGCCTGGATTACGCAGTTCACCCTTATCAATTGCTCTGTTTGATGCTTCAATCGCTTTATCGAACTTGTCATTGTTGTAATAAAGCAATGCCAATTGCGCATCCAACTCACCGTCTTCAGATAAATCCGCAGCAATTTCAAACGCGTTAATTGCCTTGTTGTCTTCTCTGGCTGCTTGCCATGATTGCGCTAGGAACTGCGTATTGCGAAGGTTTTCTTCAAGTACACCAGAAGACAGTCCCTCTTCCATAAGACGTGCACCTTTATAAGGAATGCCGTTGAAATAATAGAGTTGAGACAGCATAAAGATGTCACTCCCAGACGTGACATAACCTCGCTGATAGGCAATTTCCATTGTTGCCAATTGTTTTTCGTTCTCTTCTAGCTCACCGTACATACCAGCCAATTGGATCCAATAGGTAGGTGTGTCATACAGACGAATAAGCTTCGCGATGGTATCTTTTACCTTCACCGGTTGCTTTAATTCAAAATAAATGGCTCTTTGCAAAATCAACCAGTTTTCATCAGGCAGATAGCCTTCTGCTTCGTGAGCCGCAATGGCCTTTTCAATTAAATAGCCTGCTTCGGCAAACTGTTTATCCTGGTAAAACGCCTGTGCCTTTAGAATCATATTCCTCGGCGGAATGTCGCCAGTTGCAAGCGCCTCCCAACGCTCAAGGTAATCAATGACTTTTTTATAATCACCTTCAACCATATTCAATTGTGCAAGGCTATACAGCGCTGTTTGTTCAAAGCCAATAGGAATAGGTGTCTGCTCTATTGCGCGCTCAAATGACTCAATGGTTTTTGGAAAATTTTCTTGTTCGTAATAGATGAAGCCATAGAAATTATACATGGTAGCAATCTCATAAGCGTTCATACTACCTATCTTAGCTTTGACGTCATCTAAAATGCCAATGGCATCTTCGACATTACCCGCTTCACTTTCTGTCTGTGCTCGCGCTAGTTGTTCGTACACACGTGCTCTCAACGTCGGGACGCGCCGCGTTTTAGGCGCATCTTGTGCAAACGATACATTTGTTACGCCAAATGTTAGCGCTGTTGTCATTGATATCGTTAATAACAGATTGGGAATGCCTGCCAAAGAGAGGATAGAAAACACCGAAAAAACTCGCACTTTTCTCATTTCTTTAATCACTTCTATATTCATCACACATACTCAGGCTAGTTCAACTCGAAGGTCACCTGCGTTTGCACGCCTGCAACATCAACAGGCTCACCATTTATTACGCGCGCCTTATACTTGTATCCCAAAACAGAATTTATTGCTGCTTGTTCAAAAATACCTTCAGGTTCAGCTCGCACCACTACTGGGTCTTTGACAGTCCCTAATTTGGTTACCGTAAACTCGACAACAACATATCCTTGAATGCCGCGCTGCATCGCTCGTCTGGGATACACCGCTTGCTGTCGCGCGATGGGCACAAAGTCACCGTCACCAGCGCCTAAGTTAACACCACCTTCAAGACCAACATCAGCGCTAACATCGGCAGCAAAATTTAACCCACCAGAGCCAGCATCTGCGGCACTTGATTCAAGTGGGGGTGCTTCCATTTGTGGGGGCGGCTCTTCTGGTTTTGGTGGCTTACGTGGCTTGCGATCTTTTTGTTCGACTTGCTCTTCTTGCTTAACTCTTACGAAATCGAGTACCTTGCCTTGCGGCGGCTCAATCGCTTCGCCGCCACCTGTTTTTATTAAATACTGCATTAAAAACAGGAGTCCTAAGGTAATACTGCCTGCCAATACAAGTGCTAAAAGGTATCTGACCATTATCCGTTACTCAATTAGGGCTCTTGAGCCGCGATGGATACATCTTCTATACCCGCCGCGCGCGCTGCATCCATCACTTTAATAAGTACTTCGGTGGTAGATTTGCGATCTGCCTGTATGACGACTGTGCCTTGTGGGTTTTCAGCGTAAAGCCTTTCAATATTCGCCTGCACGGCACGCACATCTACTTGCCGTCGATTTATCCAGACTTTACCTTCTGAACTGATCGCAACGAGGATACTTGCTCTGTCCTTTTGTACCGCAGTAGATGCGTCAGGTCTATTTACATCAATACCCGCCTCTTTCACAAAGGACGCTGTGACAATAAAGAAGATAAGCATGATAAAAACGACATCCAGCATTGGTGTCATGTCGATATTTGCTTCTTCTTCTTCTACTAAATTTTGAAAATGCTGCTTCATTATTTAATCCTTAACCGAGATGTATTACTTCGTGACAAAAGCATCACACGACTTCTCGATCTAATCGTAGTTCGTCCTCAAGGTGCATTCGTTCCGCTTTACTCGTTCTTGTTAGCCATGTGGATGCAAAAACACCTGATAACGCGCCAACCATACCGGCCATTGTAGGGATCGTTGCTTTGGAAACACCTGATGCCATCGAACGAGCATCACCTGAACCTGTCATCGCCATAACATCGAAGACCTCAATCATCCCTGTCACCGTGCCCATTAACCCAAGAAGTGGACAAAGGGCGACCAAGGCTTGAATCATTGGAATGCTTGAATTCAATCTTAAAGAGACACGGCTAATATAAGCCGAGCGTATCTGCTCCGCATTCCATGACTTGCGTTCATGGCGACCTTTCCAGTTGCTAATCAGCTCTTTTTTGAAAGTTTTATGCGTGGTGTTAAAGTAAAAAATTCTTTCGAGGATCAACAACCACATGACAAATATGAGACCCGCTATCCACACCAAGACGGTGCCGCCGGTCTCTGTAAAATCTCTGATGGACTCCAGAAATTCCATTGTCACTCGACCTTACGCTTTAGCGTTGTGCTTTTCAGCACGCTCAGCGATAACTCCAGCCGCTTGCTCTTGCAAAATATAAACAATGTTTTTACTGCGCGTATTTAAAAACGCGTAAAGCAACGTAGTCGGAATAGCGACAACCAAGCCTAAGACCGTGGTGACTAGCGCGGTAGAAATACCGCCGGCCATGAGTTTAGGGTCTCCAGTGCCAAACAACGTAATCATTTGGAACGTAATGATCATACCGGTCACTGTACCCAATAGCCCCATAAGTGGCGCGACAACTGAGATTATTTTGATTATTGTTAGGAACCGCCCTAACTTGGGTACCTCACCCAAAATCGCTTCGGTAAGATGCAGCTCAAGTGATTCAGTATCAGCGTGCGGATATTTATCTCGAACTTGCATGACACGCCCGAGTGGATTGTCGTCTTTAAAATCATCTGATTTAAGCTGTTTGCTAACAGCCAATTGCGTCAACGTCAAGCCAAATAAGCGGACCAACGCAAGCACTAAACCAATAGCGCCAACAATGAGAATGATATAGCCAACAATGCCTCCCATCTCAATGCGTTCTCTCAAACTTGGTGCTTGTACCAACAAGCCAAGAATGGAACCACCCGTTGGATCCAAGCCAAACGCGACTAATTCACCACTTGAGCCTTCCAATGCATCAATACTGCTTAAAAATCGTGGTTGCGGCTGTCTTATCAGCTCTTCGACCGTATTGGTCACACTGTCATATTGCAAATATTTCCCATCTGCAACCAACGCAAACGGACCGATTCGAGTAATGGCTTTATCCGTTTTTGCACCGCCTGCTTCAACAACCTCGGTGGTAAAGGATTTGACTTTGCCCGATTCGGTCATCTCACGCTGAATCTCGAACCAAACCCGCTCTATTTCTTCTATCGACGCAAGTTTTGATGAGCTACCCATTGATTGAGCGAGCTGATCAAGGAACTCTGCCCGGCCGCCAATCTCTGCCGAAATAACCGAGTTGTAAAATTTATTCTTCGTGTCGCCTGCTACCTGTTGTAATACTCCGAACAATTCTTTGAGTGAACCAAGGCGTGTATCCAACGCACCATTTAAATCAGCCAGTTTAAACTCGTTTTCTTCGAACTGTGTTTCTAAGTTTTCGGCTTTTCGCAACAATTCATCTCGAAGTGCCGTTGTTTCTCTTAAAATTCTATCTTGTTCGGCGCGCATTGAAGCAAACTCAGCCTCACGTTGACGATTTTGTTCATTCTGTGCAAATCGACCTTCTTCTAGCTGTTGAAGTAACGCATCTAAATTAATAGCTTTGTCGTTATCTTGTGCATTTACACTTAATGATAGAAAAGCTGCTAGGCAGACAATGGAGGTATTTTTAATCAATCTAGTTATTTTGTTTTTCATTGACTAGTTTCCTTCTGTCAAAGCTACTGGAACCATAAGGAGATCAGGTGCAAGCTGTTTCTTTGCTATTCTTATGCCCTTTGTCACCTGAGAACGATAGCTGTCATCAAGAAGTTCCCATTGCATGAGTTTTTGATTCCAAATCCCTTGGCGATTTTGATCTCTGGTTTGATACAACAGTGCTGTTCTGCCAATGCGAAGAAAGTCGACCGCGGTTTCATCGCCACTGCCTTCGATATCAATTAAGCCAGAATACGCTTCGATAGTTCTGCCATAATCCATCTCAATTTGGAACGCTTCCATTACACGTCTGAATTTCTCCGACGGTGCAATATTCGCTTGATCCATGAGTACTTTAAGTTCCTCCAATCTGTCCGCTCTCTCTTCAGGCAAAAATGGCACATCCAGCGCGATAAATTGCTCTAGCCCTTCAATCATGCGGATCATAAGAGGCGTGATTTGGCGCTCAATGACACTCACCTCATCTATTGATGCATTAAGGTCCGCCATCTCTGTTTCTTGGTTTGCAATTTGACGTTCTAGCTGACCCGTATAAACCTCTAGCCCTTCTATCTCTTTAAGTAAGGTCTTGTAATCTTGCACTTTGCTGTCAATCTGACCGGCAATGTTATTGATGGTATTTTGAGAGTTGGCAGCAGAATCATTGATATCTGTCGCTATTTCATTGGCTGGTTCTAGGTACTCATCTTCTTGTGCGAAAGCAGCAATAGACATGGAGCCCGTGACCAAAATCGCCCCTATAGCGGCTAAAAACTTCATAGTGTTTCCTAACGTTCTTTTACATGAGACAAAACTTTGACGGTGGATAATAAGAACAATAAGTGACAGTTTTATTACAGAAGTTACATGAATGAGTATCGTCATAAATAAATAATATTGATTTAAACGAAAGCGTATAGACACGATTTTGTTGGCTCGGACACACGGTAAATAACACACTACAAAAGTCGTAAAATTACGACGTTATTCTGGTGAATACAACCAAGGCTAGATAATAGTCCGGTCGATTTTCCGTCAAAACTAGAAAATAAAAATGCCTTAAAGAATGCAGCACAAAATTAAAAAGTTGAGAAAACAAAAAACGCCGCATCTAGCGGCGTTTTTTCCATAAATGTAACTGAATCAGCCGATTAATTAAAATCGTATTGAATAGACAAACTCAAACCAGTTCCTTTTGTTTCGGAACGACGCAGAGCTCCATCAAACTCAATTTCCTGTTCTTCGTCTAACATATTTTGCCACTTAAAAGTCACTATTGTGTTGAAGTTAGGATAGTACTTGTAGATCAAGTCTAACGAATGGAATGGCTTCTCGAAGTTATCGTCGAAGGGTTCAAGACCGGGGAACAAAATACGATCACCGAACACATTATAAACCAACGAAGCAGAGTGTTCTCCTGCATCATCGTCAAAACCTAACTGCAAATTAACCACGTATTCTGAATGGCCAGTTAATCGGCGCGTTAAGTTTGTGATACCGGCGGATAATCCCGTCTGTTCGGCGACTGCTGTTCTGTCGATTTCAATTTCTGAATCGCTTAGCGTGATATTTCCCGACATGAATAAATTGTCCCAAATACCGCCACCAATAACGTCTAGTCCTTGCAAGAATTCAACTTCGACACCAAAAACTTCACCCGTTTCTGCATTTGCAGTAACAACCAATGGAGGTCCGTCTTGCGCAGGCGCTTGGATAGATTCGATAGGACTATCCATGTCTTTGTAAAAAAGACCCACAGATATATTGTTTCCGTTTTCGCGATACCACTCCCAACGGATGTCGTAGTTTATGATTGACGTTGTTTCTAATCCTGGTGTACCTCTGACGGGAAACTCTGTCAGCGGATCGATAAATGTCGCTTCAACTACTTCCCGAATATCGGGTCGCACTACAGTTTCACCAATAGAAGCGCGTAGTTGCATATCGGGATTGATGAAATACGTCAGCGCAACAGCAGGATAAAAATCATCCTCCTGAAAAGCTAACTGATTTCGGTCAGCTTCATCAGGTAAATCAATCTGATTTGACGCTGGATCGAATGGCACAGCCGCCAGTCGATAGTCTTCCCATCTCACGCCGCCGCTGAAACGCCATTTATTGTCAAAGAACAAATCGGCTTCGACGTAATA
>JBCDMA010000196.1:0-7505 GCA_038744645.1 Pseudomonadota bacterium
ATGTGATGCTATCGCGATACTTATGCCAAATAGCATAGAAAATATCGCCATGAATTTTTGGTCGATAAATACGTGGGTTAGCACGTATATGAGTCCATTGGGACTGAATAACGACTCCGCTCGTAACACCTCAGCACCGGCCGAGACTGTGTTAAATGCAAATGGGTTAAAATACCCCTGCGACGGCATTGCAAACGCTTGGATGTTCATAAGCAGGATCCCAAAAACAGCAATCCCCCTTATAAAGTCGATTGATTCAAGCCTATGCTGTCTCGTCTGTATAGATGAACCTCGCATGATTTGCTTCCCCTTTTTGTCGAATCAGAGGAGAGCCTACAAGTGTCGATATTAATAGAAGATTAAAAAGGTATGTATAGATAGAGAAAGAGCTGGCTGAACTATATGCTTATTTCTCAGGGATCCAAGACAAGGTTGTTGTGAATGTGTTGTCATCTTGCGTTACTTGGAATTGCCAATGCAATTTATCACAAATGCGTTCAATGAGTTGAAGTCCAACGCCGAAACTGGTTTCTGCAAAAGAAGCTGACAAATTGCTATTTTTATCAATTGCATTCGTTGTTTGGATTTGATGGTGATTTACGTTTATCTCAATCGCATTGTTTGACGAATGCTGAAATGCATTTTTTATGAGGTTGGTGATAACGATCTTAAAGAGTGACTCTTCGATGACAACGCGAATATTCTCGTTAGAAAAATGGCAGTTCATATTTTTACTCTGTATCAAATGTGCGTTATTGCTGACGCATCTTTCAACTAATTCGTTGAGGTTACACTCCGTTTTTTCAATCGGTTTACTCGAAGAACGTGCCAGCTACAAAAGCGCAATACACAACTCTCGCGCGTTTTCACAAGCACTCATGCGCGCTCCAGTGTTTTTGTTTGTGTATCGATAGCAGTGGCTTCTAAGGTATCGAGACTGGCTTGAATAATGCTCAAAGGCGTTCTTAGTTCATGGCTAGCGTACCTTAAAAACTCCTGCTCTCTACGATTACAAGATTCAATTTCGTCAATGCCTTGCTGCAATTGCTGTGCGATGAGATTAAGCTCCGAAATTGGAAAGACATGTTTGTTCGATGCATGCTTATCTGATGAGAGTTTTGTGGCCCAATCGGTCAGCATCTTCAATGGTTCACTGGTGCGTTTGAATAACCATCGAATAAGAAAAAACAGAATGATGAAAGTGACAGTGGTGGTTATCAATGCAAACTGCAAAGTAGATAGAAAGAAGCGGTCGCTTACGCGTGTGATATCTTCGGCGTTGTGGAAGCTAATGATGAAAAGATCGCCGAATCCTTCTTCGAAATGATGATAAAGGTAGACAAATTCGTCTTCAGCAAATGCGTTTTTATGCTTCTCTTCTAACATGAGTCCTAGCGTGTTGTTCGGTTTTTCACCGGTCTCAGAAAACAGTTGCCTTAACTCTATAGGTATAGAGCCCCAAGAAAAGTAAATAGAACGCGTAAGTCCATCTGAAGTGACCGCGCTAGGGTTTTGCTGAATGGCTCTAACCGTTGATTCTGCATCAAGCAGCATGAGTTGTCGTGTGGTGGTCTCGATTGAATTCAAGGTCAATAGCGACGATAAGAAAACGCTTACAACAAATAAGATGCCTGCAATAATGAGAAGCTGCCAGCGCAATTCTTGCGCTAAGCTTTTAACCTTCACTTTTTTCACATTCATTTGGGCTCCCGTAAAGATATCCCACTCCCCACATGAGTATGAATCAAAGGCATTTCGAAAGGTTTATCAATTGCCTTTCGAAGAAAGTGTAGCTGTACGTTTAGATTGCTGAAACTAGGTTCCGAATCTGGCCACACGTAGTCTTCTATCATGGATTTTGACACCATTTTTGGACTCTCACGCGCAAGCAATTCAAGTATCTTCCAGCAGGTAGGGGTCAAGCATATTTCGATATCTAAACGAATGGCGCGCTGCTCTTCAAATTTAACAATCAAATCGCCAATTTTCTTTGATGCTAGTTTTGGTTGTACACGGTGACACAGTGCATTTAGTCTCGCCAATAACAATGGCATGCTGCAGGGTTTTATGACATAGTCATCGACACCGCAGTCAAATCCTTCGAGTTGGTCGTGCTCGCTGTCCGCAGAGGTAAGCATGAGCACGGGAATAGAAAACCCCTTAACACGCAATTGTCGGCAGACTTCAAAACCATTAAGACCAGGCAGCATCATGTCCAATACTATGGCATCAGACGCATTTTGATGGGCCAACTCTAGGGCGCTATGGCCCGTGTAGGCAAAATCGCAATCAATATCTTTGATTTCCAAATATTCGGCAATCGCAGCCGCCAGTTGAATATCATCTTCGACAAGTAAGACTTTCAATGCTGGGTGTCTCTGGTTCGTGGAAGCGCGAATATACCAAAGGATATATTAAAAACGCATTAAAATGAGGCCTTAAGATGCGTTGATAATCACAAAAAGCATATTTATCAAAAAGTGATGATTAAACGGAGGCGAACAATGAATTATTGATTGACCACATAGCGAAACGTCAAGTTGATCCTTGGTGCATTTATTTCAGGTTGACTAGGCACTTGATGTTGATAGTAGTGCTGAAACTCGGGGCTCATTAGCAGCAAACTACCGTGCACTAATTCACACTGTTCAAGGTGTCCGTTGTCGTTTGATCGATATTGAAATATGCGTTTTGTGCCTAAGCTAAGTGATGCAATCCAAGGATCTTCACCCAGTTCTCTTTCATTGTCCGCATGCCATTCAACACAGTCTTGACCGTCCCTGTACAAGGTAAGTAACACTGCGTTAAATCGACAGCCTGTTGAGTCTTCAATTTGTTTCTTTAATGCTAGAAGTTGAGGTGTCCAAGGTAAGGTCTTAATCAGGTTGTTAGAATATCTATAGTTCACGCCTTCATTCGCGTACCATGCCTGGAGACGAGGTATCCGAAATTTCCTGCCATAAACTTCGATAGCATCCTCTTGCCATGGCGTTTGATTGAGCAGATGAGTAAATAAGTTGTCAGCATCAAGTATTGATATTGGACTCGTTAGAAACTCGATCGGAACTAATGCTTGAATATCTGATTCAAGCGCATTTGACTGGCTATTTAACATGTTTTGCATCATTACAATGGTCCGTCACTTTAATGGTAATTCGTACAGCAAAACAACTACGCTGCGGTTTTGGTTCCTGATGTAGAGTTCGACAACATAAGTGACTCAACTTTTGCTACCCATTCTTGTGTCCACAATGCAGCAGCCAGCGCGTGATTTTCGACCTGTTGGGCATCCATTACTGCCATATCTCCAATCCTTTTAGCTCCGCAGCTATATAACGCGTTTTCGAGTAACTTGCCGCCCATTGCAAATTGTGACGCTTGAAAATAACTGTCACCAAGCGCAATCACACCATAATATTTACCCATTAAATCAATTATTTGATTATCAAGTGCCACATATAAAGGAAAGATATTATCGGGCACCTGACCTTGATGAGCAGTGGAGCTGCATACTAGGATAATTTCATCCTTGTCACGTGTTAAGAGCGATGTGTCGTGTTCGAGTATCATTTCTGAACTATGGCCTAATTTATTAAGTATTGCGGCCGCGCCTTTTGCTGCCATTACCGCATGTCCATCCATGGTACCCACCAAAATTAAAAACTTAGCCAACCTTTGTTCCCTCTCAAATGTTAAAGTAATCCGTTGCTCTGAAAGCCATGCATATCACGCATGTTTCATGTCTCTTTAGAGTTAGTCTTGCCACTCAAGCCAGTGTTCAACAATAGAACCCGATTAAAACATGTTGAACTTGAAAACCAATCTCAAACAAATAATAAAATTTGTAGGTTTAGTAAGGTAAAGCAATATTCTGTCCAAAACGTTTTCTTCAGAAGCTTAAATTATTTAAAGGAAATAAAACTCAATTAAATCAATTTATTAATGGTGAATTGCCAGCAAACTTATTTCAACATGGTTATATATGGATAGCTTTTGTCTTGTTTGATACAAGGATTTTGTATGTTTTTGGCTTCACTAGCTGACAAGGTTAGTTATGAGGTGAATGTACCTCCTGCATTGAATGCGTGTCTTGAGATGAATCAGTTTTGCATTACCGCTCGTAAGAAAACGGAATAGGACACTTCGTCATATTAAGAATTGAAAATCACACTCATAATATACACAGGGAATAATCTTGCCTAGTTCTTCAAGTTCTTTGTATCGCCTGGGCCTTCCTGCCTGGGCATTTGAAGGTTGGCAAAACAAGTACTTCGAGACAAAACCTTCTCGTTTAGCCAGTTATGCCAGTGTTTTTAATTCGGTTGAAGGGAACACGACTTTTTATCAGGTCCCCAGTGAAAAATCTGTGAATGAATGGCGTGCTGCTCTTGAACAAAGAGATTTTAAGATTTGTTTTAAACCGCCCAAAGAAGTGACTCATAACCAAAGGCCGGATTGGGGCGTTCTTGAGACATTTCTAAAAAGAATCGCTCCTTTGAACGAGCATTTAGGTCCACTATTGCTGGTTTTTCCGGCCAAGGTTGGTCCTGAACAGGTTGAATTTATAGACAATATTCTTGCTCGAATTTCCACTGAGTTTAGATTCGTTGTTGAAGTCAGGCACCTGGGATTCTTCTTGAAAAACAACACACTAACGCCAATCTTGGAAAAGCATGGCTGTCACCGCGTCACGCTCGACAGCCGTCCCCTTTATTTCGGTGACCAGCTACATCCGGATGTCGTGCAAGCTAAACATGAGAAACCCAACGTACCCGTCGCGACCAAAGTCTTCAATAATCTGGCCTACATTCGCTTAGTCATGCATCCGAGTGAAGGAAAAAACGAAGAATTTATCAATCAATGGGCGAAGATTGTGTCGGGCTCTCTGAATGACGGTGTAGAAACCTATATGAGCATACATTGTCCAAACAACCTCTTTTGTCCTGAATTTGCGCGGCAATTCCACTGCGATCTTCAACGGATTTTGGGTTCGGATAAAATTCGAGATCTGCTAGATTTCCCCGTCCCTCAACAGTCCGATTTGTTCTAATTCGAAGGATTAAATGCGGAATAAAAAGCTGCTCGTTGAGTATCATCTTTACCAAATAAGACAACGGACAACTAATTATCTGCGCATTTGCGTTATTTTGCGTTATGTCAATAAACACTCCGCATTTCATTGAAATCAAGCATACCGCCGGATAGCATTAAATAAGAACAACAACGCTCTTAGCGATACAAATTCATACGCACGCAACGTTAGCCATTTATCCTTTTTTTCGAGAAGAGAAGCTCATGTCAATTAAAGCTGCATTGCGAAACGTTTGGCATCATATGCATTGGAACGATGCCGTTGACACACTCAAAAGTCATTCAAATGACGGGTTAACCTCAAAGGAAGCCAGTACTCGTCTCCATCTTATCGGTCCCAATACTGTCACAACGAAAGCTGGAACAAACGGGTTCATCAAATTTCTCCTACAATTCCACAATCCGTTGGTATACATATTATTAGTAGCAGTTGCGGTCACATTTGTACTAGAAGAGTACGTCGATGCTGCGGTGATATTTGCAGTAGTATTTTTGAATGCTGTAATCGGTTTTTTGCAAGAAAATAAAGCTGAGCACGCAATTGAATCGTTGAAAAAAATGACGGACGCAAATGCCCTCGTGATCAGAGACGGTGAGCGACACGAAATGCCCGCATGGCAGATTGTGCCTGGGGACCTGATACTCCTGCAACCAGGCGACAAAGTCCCCGCAGATATGCGCCTTTGTACTGAGAAAGAGTTGAAAATTGATGAATCTGCGCTTACGGGTGAATCGTTACCTGCGGATAAGAATATAGCAACTCTTGATGCTGACACGGTACTGGCGGACAGAACCAATATGACCTATGCAGGGACCTTGGTCACAGCCGGACAGGGCAAGGGTGTTGTTATCGCAACAGGCGACTACACTGAGACAGGAAAGATTGCTCGACTCATGCATCGAAACGTCGAGCTTGAAACGCCTTTAACTAAGAAAATCAGAGGCTTTAGCCAGGTTCTTTTATATATCATTTTAGGGCTATCAGTATTCACCTTTGCAGTAGGCATGCTCCACGGCAAAGCGCCTCTTGAAACCTTTATGGCATCAGTTGCGCTGGCTGTCGCTACTATTCCCGAAGGCTTGCCGGCAGTAGTGACTATTACGCTTGCTATTGGTGTGTCTAGAATGGCCAGTCGCAATGCCATTATCAGAAAATTGCCAGCGGTGGAAACACTGGGAAGTGCAACCATTATTTGTTCTGATAAAACCGGCACACTGACGCAAAACGAGATGACGGTAACGCACCTTTTCGATGGCACCAAAGACTATACCGTTGATGGTGTTGGTTATGCAGGGAAAGGAAGAATCTACTACGAAGGCCAACTTCAAGATGGTAGTAAAGTAGAACACTTGCTGTTATCAGGAATGCTTTGCAATGATGCTCAGATCATTCAAAGCGATGACGGCAAACACCGGGTTCAAGGAGATCCTACCGAGGGCGCATTAATAGTATCAGCGCAAAAAGCAGCACTCGAGCGCAAAGCAAAACTGTATCGTCGTATTGATACCATTCCTTTTGAATCCGATCGCATGTATATGGCAACCCTTCACAATACGCCAGAAGATACGCAAGTCGCTTTCATCAAAGGGTCTGTGGAACGCATCTTAGTGCATTGCGAAACGAATGAACTTGAAAAGCGCAGAATTCTTTCCCGCGCAGAATCCTACGCGTCAAAAGGTTTACGGGTGCTTGCCTTTGCTAGCAAAGAAATGGCAAACCATACCCAATTGACTGAAACAGATGTCGCCTCAGGCATGGTTTTTCTTGGGTTGCAAGCAATGATCGACCCGCCTAGGCCAGAAGCTATCGATGCGATCAAAAAATGTCAGGCAGCAGGAATATCTGTCAAAATGATCACCGGTGATCATGCATTGACAGCAGTTGCCATTGCTGACGATATTGGGATTTTCAACAATCCAATAAAAGCACTCGGCGAAAAAGTCGTCACGGGCAAGGCACTGTCCGAAATGGACGCAACAACGCTTGAAAAAGTAGCCTTAGAATCTCATGTGTTTGCCAGAGTTGCGCCTGAACAAAAACTTCGACTGGTGACAGCCTTGCAAGCACAAGGACACATTGTTGCGATGACAGGTGACGGTGTAAACGATGCACCTGCCTTAAAACAGGCAAACATTGGTATTGCCATGGGGATTACAGGGACCGAGGTGAGTAAAGAAGCCGCAGACATGATCCTGTTGGATGATAATTTTGCGTCCATAAAAGCCGCCGTTGAGGAAGGGCGTGGTGTTTTTGATAACCTGATCAAGTTCATCACATGGATTTTGCCTACGAATATTGGTCAAGGGTTGGTGATCTTGACGGCTGTAACGTTGGGGCTGACGTTACCTATTCTACCTGTACAGGTCCTTTGGTTAAACATGACAACCGCTGTATTTCTCGGTTTGGTACTGGC
>JBCDMA010000197.1:0-7471 GCA_038744645.1 Pseudomonadota bacterium
AAGGAAGTGATTATGCGTGAAAAGTTGACAAATGTTGCTGATAAATCAGCAATTTTTTTATCTGCATTATGTATTGTGCATTGTTTGATCCTGCCAATTCTTATTATTGCAATGCCTGCAATATCGGCGATTGGTTTCCTCACCGATGAACATTTTCATGAACTCTTGATTTTCTTTATTATTCCCATCAGTGCAATGGCGCTTGTTTCTAGCTTCATTAAACTAAAGGACTTGCGTGTGTTCTACTTTGTGGTCGTTGGGATACTTCTTGTTACGCTTGCAGCATTTATTGGGCATGATGTTTTCGGTCATGTCGGTGAAGTTATTGCGACTGTGATTGGCTCGCTACTAATTGCATACGGACACACAAAAAACCTATTGATGAGAAAACAATCACTGGCGTAAAAACCGATGAAAGTAAAAAGACGATCTAGTGCTGGCGAAAATCATCCGGTTCGCCAAAGTATTCGTTAATCTCTGCAATATTAATCCTATACGCAGATGTCCCGGCAGGATCTTCAAACAGTCCCAAGGATATTTTTCCTTTTAGTTCGTATGCTTGTTCTAGACTAAAATCAGCAAATCCACTAGCTAATCGTGCAAACAAGATTTGATTAGGAGGCGGAGGCGGAAAATGGATGCAGGCCCCAAAATAAGGCACCAAAAATAGATTTTTTATAGTGCCATCTTCATGAAAGTCCAGAGGCACTATGAAACCAGGAATGCTCACTACTCTGCCATCAATATCTGCATTGGTATTAGTTGATATTGCGGCCGCTTTATAGTCCTCGTCATAAGCGGCTTCAAGTGATTTAACCAGGATAGAGGTGAATTCATCCACTGTGGTTGGCTCGGACTGCTGATATTCTGACAATACTTGGCGTTCTTTCAGTGGAAGCAGTTCCTCCCAGGTTAAGTCATACGGTTGGTCAGACGTTATCTCGAATATGAAATCTATATCTTGTGTCGTATAGACCGCGTCTAGTGAGGCTAGGTAGTCTTGTACTTTAGGTACTATCAACTTGACCGTTTTACCCAACTGGATCCCGATGAAAATACACACAATAAACCCGGCGGTTAAAAGAATCTTCCTCTTCATTATGTGTGCTAAACGCTTAAATAGCGCCTAAAAACCTCTCTCGGATGATTATGGTTAGTCTGAAATG
The DNA here is from genome assembly GCA_038744645.1 of Pseudomonadota bacterium. Classification (GTDB taxonomy): domain Bacteria; phylum Pseudomonadota; class Gammaproteobacteria; order Enterobacterales; family Alteromonadaceae; genus Glaciecola. The sequence continues at coordinate 1,167 of JBCDMA010000197.1, forward strand.
ACCGTCATTTTATGTACTTGAAAAAACGGGCGGCCGTTTAACAAACCTTTGATTGCTAATTCGATTTGATGCTCACCTTTAGATAGGCTTTCAAAGCTGAGATCAAATGCGCCAAACAGCTTGTTAAGCGAAATATTGCCTGAAGAGATGATGTTAATGTCTTCGCTACCGCCTATTGAAATCTCAATATTTTTATAGGCATCGGGTTGGTAGTATCTTACCCGCACAGACTTTTGTTCCGATGTCGCAACATCTACCGACAAGGGGTGCGTTACTTCAAGCGCAGGTGGACGTGCCGCAAGCACTGATTGTCTGTCGGATTGCATGCCAAACACGCCAAAGTTTAGTCCATGATATTCGCAGGCCGAACCTAAAGGGCTAAAAAGCGCAGCAATGCACAGCAGCAGACACTGTGCCACCTTTGGAAGTAGTTTCAAATCAGAAGGTATCATAAGGCACTACGTTGTGCGCAGCCATGCCGTAGGCAGATGCGCCCAAATCATTATTATGAGATTCAATGGTAATATTGCCCTCGAACCAGAAAGGCATCGAAAGGGTCGTTAGTTCAACACCTTCAATTGATTTTGCATAAATGATTTGATTGGGCGGCGGCGGTGGCAAATGCAAACAGGCGCCAAAGTAGGGAACGACAAAAAACTCAGTCACGCGTTGCTCTTCGTCCGACACCAACGGAACAATAAAACCTGGGATCCGAATGTTTTTATCATCAAATTCTGGAATAACTTCAGCAGATTTTAATGCTTCAAAAAAACGTTTTGCATTTTCATCTTCTTCCGTTAATTGTTTGATGCTTTCTATACTGTCTTGTTCGCTTCCTTCTTCAATAGCATCAAGAAAATCTGGCGGATTCATTAGTGCTTCTAAGTCTTCGGCTGGCATTAACTCGACCCAATCAACGGTTTTGTACTCTGTATTGGCGCACAAGTAGGGTGATACAAGCAGCACAAAAATGAACAAAAAAGCTTTAAAAATATGTAATAGATGCATATAAATATTAGTTAATTGACAAGGCTAAAAGGAGAATTACACGTACTCTAGTATATCACCTACGATACTAATTCCCATAAAGGACAATTGACAATGCAACAGCGTGTTTTTGGTGTGTTGTTTATCCACGAATACAGCCATTATTGTCCTCATAAGATCAGAAAAGAATAGGCAGATGCCATTAGATGTCATCACAAAATCAAGCTGAACAAGATACTCAATATGCAGTAGAGATGAGAAACGTGGTACACAATTACCATAAACAGGACCAATCATCAGTCTTTGTATTTTCCGACTGGCAACTCAACATCGCAGAACAGGTTTTTCTTTACGGCAATTCAGGTTCAGGTAAATCAACGATCCTCAATCTTCTGTCAGGAATATTGCAGCCAGAATCTGGCAGCATCTCGCTGTTTGGCACGGATATCGTGACCCTGTCACATCGCGCGAGAGATAGGTTTAGGGCAAATAACATTGGTGTCGTTTTTCAACAGTTTAATTTGATTGAGTATTTAAGCGTGGCTCAAAACATAAAACTTGCTGCGCATTTTAAAACTAACAAAGAAAGGACAGGCGCTATCACTACAAGTGAAGTGAAAAGTGAAAGCGTACAAGAGCTATTAGAACAGCTTAAGTTGGATAAAAGCGTCATGCATCGCAAAGTCTCAGAACTCAGCGTGGGTCAACGCCAACGCGTCGCAATTCTACGAGCGTTTGCAAATTCGCCTTCGTTGTTACTTGTCGATGAACCAACGTCCGCATTAGATGCATCCGCAAGAGATGCATTTATGGATATGTTGTTGAATACGAGCGAGTCACACGCGACGGCTATAGTGTTTGTGAGTCACGATGAAGCTTTGAAAGGTCACTTTGCGCGCCATTTGGCAATGAACTCGTTATTATCCCAAGATGCTTCGGGAGCAACGCAAAGGGACAATAACTATGCTGGCTGAAGTTGCATGGAACAGCCTGTTGAATCGCAAGAAAACTGTCGTTCTGACATTTCTTTCGTTGTTGGTCAGTATCAGTGTGCTCATCAGTGTTGAATACATTCGAGTCCAGGCAAAAGACAGTTTTAACCGCACGGTGTCAGGGGTTGACCTAATTGTAGGTGCACCCAGTGGCGAACTCAATTTGTTGCTCTACTCGGTATTTCGAATGGGCAGTTCCACCAACAACATCAAATATGAGAGTTTGCAGGTATTAGAACAAGATGAAAACGTCGCTTGGGCAATCCCCATTTCTTTAGGCGATTCCCACAAAGGCTTTAGGGTCGTCGGGACCAATGGGAACTACTTTACACACTTTAAGTACGGCAATGCGCGCGCGTTGTCCTTTGATGCTGGAGGAACCTTTGACGGTTTGTTTGAGACGGTGTTGGGCGCAGAGGTTGCAAAACGCCTCAATTACCAACTAGGCGATGAAATCATCATCGCGCACGGCATTGGCCGCACCAGTTTTCAACAACACGATAAAACACCTTTTACCATTGTCGGTATACTTGAACCAACGGGTACGCCGGTTGATAAGACGGTGCATGTGAGTCTTGAAGCAATCGAAGCGATTCATCTTGCGCCTGGACAGTTGGTCAGCGCATTAAATGGTCGCGCACCTCAACTCCTTGAGCCAAAACAGATTACGTCAGTATTGTTAGGTCTCAACAGTAAATTTACGACCTTTGGTCTGCAGCGCCAAATCAACAACTACGAAGGTGATAGGTTGATGGCAGTATTGCCCGGTGTTGCAATGGCCAGATTATGGGAATTGATGGCAAATGTTGAAAACATGCTGAGGATCATCGGATTCTTAGTTTTGATTGCATCACTGTTTGGGCTGGCCACCATGCTTTTAGCAACAATGAATGAAAGAAAAGCGGAGATTGCTGTCTTGAGGATCCTTGGGGCTTCACCGGCTACCGTGATGTCACTCATACTGATTGAGGCGCTAGCAATCAGCGTTTTGGCCTTGATTTCTTCGACCGCATTGGTGAGCGTTCTTGCAGTCACCATGGAAGGCTGGTTGTCAGAAAACTATGGATTGTTTTTGTCGCGTTCGGTGATAGGTTCCGAACTTTTTGTGTTGGCGGGGCTTATTATTATAGCTACTTTGATTGCCGCAGTTATTCCAGCAATTGAGGCGTATCAACGTGCGTTGCATTCGCAGCTATCTGCAAAGTAGGCGTCAAACCACTATTGGTTGAGTGGATGTTTTGTGTAAACCGTCCCACTATCTTATTTGTTAGATAACGATCCGGTTTACTCGACGTGTTGTGCTTGCGGATCTTCAATAGGTGCTTTTTCTAGGTTTTCATTGGCATGAGTGGAGGCGAGCGTAACGCCAGCAATGATACCAAATATGCCCATCAATATTTTCTTAAGCATGATCTTATTCTCATTTAAAAATAGATATGGTTCACACTAGTCACCTATTAATGTCAAGTAAATTATGAAAATCGTAATTAGGTATACTAGGAAATACTTTAAACACGGCTGATTTGCTCAACATTGCGATGAATTGCAATACTCAGTAACTAGAAATTTCCAAGCGTAAAGGGCAGTTAGCGACACCATCTCATGTCAATGCGTCAAAAGGCGACGTTCAGCTTGGGTATCTTCTGATAGACAAAAGCGCGGGAGCGGCCTATACCAAGGTAGCATTGATAACTTACTGCCATTGATTCGTTAGCAGATTTACAAAAGCATTTAAGTATCACCAGATATAAGCAGGGTTAAAGCCAAAATTGGCTTACTTAACGTCTAATAAACCTACTTCTACAAATGATTTATGCCCTCCAGCCAGCCCAGCTAGCTGGAAAGCTCTGCTTGCTAAAACCGCGTATTAATAGACACTATTGCCGTTCTGGGGGCGCCAAACCTTTGCAAACCTTGCGTATTCCCGAACCCTGCAGACTCGAGGTATTCCTGATCAAACAGGTTCAGTACATTCAATTGTACCGTAGTATCACGGTTTATTGGATATGAAGCAAAAGCGTCAGCTACGGTAACGTTTGGAAATTCGAATATAGGATTAGAAGATGGACGCTCACCAAAATGTCTAACTCCGCCACCAATACTTAAGCCATTAAGGATACCTTGTTGGAAAGTGTAGGTTGCAAACGCACTAACTTGGTAGTCAGGTGCATTCACGACTGATACTGCATCTTCAGCAGATGCCTTTATTTTCTGATCGAGATATCCAAAACCTAAATCGAATCGCAGTCCGCTTTTATTCAGATAGTTCAGATTAAGCTCGACACCCTCGTTCACTTGTTCGCCTATAGTGACTCGAAAAATCGAGGTGAAGTCTCCTGCATCCTCTGGGTCATCCACTGCTAGATTAAATCGAGTAGTTGAAAACGCTGCTACGTCAAAACCCAGGGCGCCATCGAGGAATGTTCCTTTGAAGCCAATTTCAAAGTTCTCAGAACGCTCAGCTTCGACCTGTTCGCCAGAGCGGGTTATTCCAACCTGTGGTATAAAAGCCTCTGCAAAACTTACAAATGCATTGATGTCATCATTTATCTCATAGGTTATACCTACTCGACCAGTGACAACACTTTCGTCTTGTGAACGGGAGAAGCGATCATTACCTGGGATCACCAGAGCATCTTTATTATCGTCATAGCGCAACCCACCCACGATAGTAAAGCGATCGGTTGGACGAATAACCGCTTCTACATAAACTGAGTATAAGTTTTGATCGACCCAAGACGTTCGCTCTTCTGGGGCACTCTCTTGAGGTGAACCGATTCGCGGGAGGTCAATCTCATCGATTAAAAATGGACCAAGTTGCCCGAATCGACCTTGGAAAAAGTCAATATCGCCTTCATCATAGCTTGTACCGACAACGATTGATTGTTCGCGGCCAGCAAAGGTAAACGAATAAAGCAATTGCGCGTCCAGGAATCGAGTTTCTTGTTCTAATACCGAGACTTGGGAATAGGCATATACAAAAGGATTTGAAGGCGAAAAGCCGTTGCCAGTATAGTTATATAGACCACCTCGGTCCTGATAATCAGATTCAGTATCCTGAAAACTCCCCCTAACTGTAAGCGTTAGATTATCAAGAAACTCATGGCGAATTTGGGTATCGATTAAAAGATCTTTGCCAACGACATCGGTATTTGCAGATCCAAAGAACGTATCCGTACCAAATTGTGGCGGTACCGAACCATCGTCAAACAGCGGAAAGCTTACGTTTGGCACGGAATCAGTCCTTTTATAGCCAATGCTAAAGGTGGCAGTCGTTGCCCCGCCGTTATCGAATAAGAACACTGGTCGAACTGAAATTTCCTGTCGGTCGACTTGTTCTGCGTCAAACTCGAAATCTCGCACAGCGCCACTTAAGCGAAAGCTAAACGCGTCTGATCCGAGAAGACTGGCTTTATTAATATCAAACTCGCTGCGCACGGACCCAAACTGATCCGCGGCGACGTGCAAGTCGATAAAATCCTCTTGTTCGGGTAGCTTTGTGACTGCATTGATAACGCCTCCACCAGCGATTGGTCCTAGAGCGATAGATGCAGGTCCCTTCAAAACCTCATATTGTTCTACGAAAGCATCGTCTGGTTGGCCCGGGCCGCGGCTTGGGTTTGTGACACGGTTGTTAACGAGGATCGGTGCTTCAAAACCTCGTAATAAAAAACTTGGGTTGCCGTAACCAGGGTCGTCGCGAAGTTGGACGTTTGGAAGCGTATCAAGTATCTCGATGGGACGTATAAAGCCTCGCTCATTTATGTCTTCGCGACCAAGCGTGTTTAGCGTGAAAGGTAGCTCTTTTGGCGTAATTGGGAGACGGTCGATAAGCGATTGTTGGAACGATCCAATAATAGTGATCCTTTCGACCTCAGGTGTTTCCAATTCGACTTGATCAACTGCTCTGGCTAAGAGAGGCGACTCAGTCTGCAACGTTCTTTGCGAAATAACATACGCGCCATTGGTTGAACGAGATACTGAGAGCCCACTCCCTTTCAGTACCCCGTTTATCGCGTCCTCTGCAGTCATAACGCCCGAAATTGCAGGTGCTTCGTTTCCCTTTATAAGTTGCTCATCGGCAATGATATTGACATCAAATGTTGTTGTGATGACAAATAGAGCATCACCGAGTGGTCCAGCCGGTAAATTAAATTTTTTGGTGACCGTCTGACTCTGAGCAGTTTGTTGGTTGGCTGCCGCTACCGGTGTATCACACATGATGGTAAGCGATGAAACCACGCTGGCGGCAATAAGAGACTTTTTAAAAATATTGTTCTTTTTGTTCACTAGGAAATTCTCCCCCTGGGATGTGCAGTAAAAATG
>JBCDMA010000198.1:0-7359 GCA_038744645.1 Pseudomonadota bacterium
CGCTGTCTTTGGAGAAATTGAAATTCCAATCACAGACTCGTTTAGTGGAATAATTGGTGGTCGATATGACGACAGTAAATTCGGTACAGAAGAAAGCGATGCGTTTGTTCCAAAAATAGGTGTTGTATATCAAATCGATTCACAAAAGAGCATTGGATTTACCTATCAAGAAGGATTTCGCGAAGGAGGTGAAAGAAGCTATGTTGTTACGGATCTGACTTCCGGTACGCCAGTGGATAGAGAGCTTGTTGTGCCCTTTGATCCGCAGTTTTCGAAAAACCATGAAATTGCATTTCGTTCTGAATGGCTAGGGGGTAGCTTATTGGTAAACGCTAATCTGTTTTACACCAAATGGGAGGATATGCAGGTACGGGAGTTAGTGCAAAGCTCTGACCCCAATATTATTCCGCAATTAGGCGCATCGGTGACAACAAATGCAGCTGAATCGTCGTTATGGGGTGGTGAAATTGACGCGCGGAAACGCGTAAATGAGCGCATCGAATTGTATTCAAGTATCGCATATTCAAATACCGAGTTTGACGATTTTATTTCATTTGAAGACGGTATCCCTCTTGATCTTTCTGGTAATCAGTTCCGCAGCGCCCCAGAATGGTCAGGTAATCTGGGAATAAACTATCGCTTTTCTGAAGACTGGGAGTTTGCAGCAGATGCAAGCTATACAGGCGCGAATTACTCCGAAGCTGAGAATCTATCTGCTTTAGAAAATGATGCCTATTGGCTCGTTGATGTGAGGTTGGCTAAAAGCTTTAATAATGGTCTGAGCATTACTGCATACATTGACAATCTTCTTGACGAAGATTATACAACTAATCGCAGTCCGGTGACTGACTTTGTTGGTGTGGCACGAGACAGTGTAGGGTTACCACTTACCTACGGCGTTTTTGCCCAGTTTGAATTTTAAGTATAGTTCTAGTCTGTAGGGCGCAGCGACTGGCAGAAAACTGGTTAGGGAGATGTTTTGTAGAATGTATAAATGAGAAACCATTCTTTACAAACTTTGTTTTTATTAGCCCATGACTACCGCAGACTCATCCTCCTTGGCAGTCATTGAACAGCATTGTATCAAAAAATATACTGTCCCTGGATCCCGTAGGTTCTAGGTGTTCCTGCGGTCACAAGAACGGCGCTTTGAAACGTGGTGAATTCCTCATCAAACAGGTTGTTCACATAAGCGGTTATCTCAAATCCGTTACCAATGACTTTTGTTGCTCTGATGCTAGCGAGCCAATAACTGTCGTTTTTATTACTTTCGATATTGTCGATATCGGAGAATGTGCTTCCTGTGTAGGTAAGATCTCCTGCTATTTCCCAGTCGTCGTTGATAAAGTAAGTTCCTCCAAATGCTGCTGTCCAGTCGGGTGCTGAGATAAACTCATTGCCTGATAGATCGCCAACACTAGCGACAAATTCGGTGAATTCGGTGTTGCTATATCCAATACTCGTATAAAACTCAGTGTGTTCAAGTACGGTGCTTCTAATTTCCAGTTCGCCACCCCACAGCTGGGATGCACCAGAGTTATCGATGATAAAGTCTGCACTGTCTGCGGGATCTTGCTGAACAGTAACTTGCTGGTCTTTCCAATCGATGTAAAACAGATTGGCATTAACTGTCAGTCCACCATCATACCAGGTGGACCTATAGGCAAGGTCCAGATTGTCTGTATATTCGGGATCGAATGAATATGTGAAAAAGGGCGTAGCACCGAAGTTTATTCGACTGCCGCCGGCGCGGTATCCCCGTTGATAAGTGACGCCGATGGTCTGATTTTCATCTAGGTCGTAAGCGAATCCGATTTTTGGTAGCCATGCCTCGTAACTTGCATTCGTTTGCTCTTCAGGACCTAACGGCAGGCTTCCCGACATTATATCGCCGTCTATCAGCTGGCCTGTATTTGTTGAATTAGCATCTTGCTCTTCGTCGTCATAACGCATGCCGAGAATGAGGCGTTTGCCTTTGGAAAACTCCCATTCAAGTTCACCGAAAATGGCGGCGTTTTCAGTAATTGTGGACTGATTCAGTTCACCAGCAAACGTTGCTGTGAATGGATTTGCGCCCAATGCAATAATGGTAGCCGGATCCAGCAGTGCTATTGCTGGGAGATTACCTCGTACGCTAGAGCCCTGTTCGATATCGGTATAAAAAATACCAACAACCGATTTCAGGTTATCTGTTTCATAATACAGTCGAAACTCTTGTTCTAGGGATTGATTTACACCGAATCTTGGCGTCGCAAACGCACCAATAGGAGTGTCGAATCCAGTCGCAAACAGCGTGTCGAATTCAGTGTAGTTGGAGTTTGATTCCAGCGTCACACTGTCGGATATTTCAAAACTCAGTTCCAGATTCCAACTGATCAGGTCTTTGGTAAAGCTTGACGCGATTACTGCTGTACTTGTGCGTTCATCAGGCCAGGTAACACGATCGAATCCAAAATTGGGCTCCTCCTGATCAACTTTTTGAACTTTTAACAATGCGGTTATTTTGTCTGATGCCTGCCAGAATGCGCCAATGCGAAGAGTTTCGCGATCGGTATCCCCCGAATACGTTGAGTTGGGGTAATCAATGAAGCTGTCTAACTGAAGTTTTTCTCCGGACAATCGTACCGCCAGCACATCATCTACCACGGGCGTATTTGCTGCAAAGGCAACTTGACGTGTACCATTATTGCCGACTTGCCCACCCAATTTAATCTCTTGTTCGAATATCGGGTCTTGCGATTTGATAGTGATTGAGCCTGCTAATGCATTGCGCCCTGTTTGCGTTGACTGTGGGCCGCGTAAAACCTCGACTTGTGCAAGATCCCAACTCGAATAAGTGTCCACATTCTGGTCAAAAAAGGTTGAAATTCTGGCGCCATCTATGGTCGTGGTCACAGTTTGCCCTCTGCCTGTTCCAGAAGGTCCTGCAACTGCGATCCCGCGAATACTGGCTCCGTTCACGTTGCCCATTCGTGATGTGAATGCATCAATGGAGACTTCGCCTCGTTGTCTCAATTGGTCACCGGATTCCGAAATCACGCTTGTTAGCGTATCTTGAATGTCTCGTTCAAAGAGTTCTCCCTGTACTTTTATTGGTGCCAATTGCATTACGCCCGCACGACTTGACTTGATAGAGTACTCACCAGGACCCAACGCCATGTATTCATAGCCTTTACCAGACAGCAATGTTTGGAAGCCTTCTTGCAGAGTGTATTCTCCACTTAGCCCTTGGCTCTGTATGTTGGTCAAAAGTAAAGGATCAAACGACAACGAAATGCTTGCTTGGGTTGCAAATTCAGTCAATACTTGGGATAAAGAACCGCCAGCAATATTATATAAACGCACTTCCTGTTGAGCGGCTATTTGGGCGGCGATTGGAACCTCTGTTTTTGCACTTTTTTGTGCAAGAGCAGGTGACAGTTGTGCGCAGCATAGTGCGATGATCAGGCCGCTGGTTCGGGCAAGTTTTCGAGCATGAGCACGATTTGAAGATGTCGGCAAAATGTGGTTCTCCCTCATCGGTTTTTTATCTTTATTAGATGCGATTTATTACAAAGACGGACGAGCTGAAAAAAGCACCCATCAAATCTACAAATGTATAAAAACAAGATAACCTAATACATAGAGTACAGTTTGTGACGAGGTGAGTTGATATCGGAACCCATCAGACCATCGAGAAGTTACTCGTTAGCGGGGATTTATCATTACCAGAAAAGGCAGACGCCGATCGATGCTGACAGGGCGGGTTTTCTCTAATAGTGAAAGCGCGCTATCAGTATCGTCTATAGAAAAGGTACCCGATATGGGCAATGTCGCAATATCGGGGTGCACGCGAATAAAGCCGTGACGGTATTGGGCAAGATGCCTTGCCAGAGCTTGTAGTTCAATTTGATCGGCTGCAAAAAATCCCTTGGACCAGGCATCTGCGCCTTGAGAGATAATATTTGGGCGCTCCATTTTATGGGTACTGAATTTGATTTGCTGACCAGCGCTAAGCTCAATTCTCTGTGAGGAAAGGGACTCAATTGAAACCGCTTTTTCATACACTGCGACGGAAGATGTATCATCTTGTGTTTTTACACTAAAGCGGGTGCCGAGCGCTTGTACCAAGCCCTGACCGGTTTCTACTAAAAACGGCCTGTTTTTCGAATAACTGTCTGAATGAGTAGTAATAAGAATTTCGCCTGCGTGCAGTAACAATCGCCGTTCGATGGCAGAAAAAGCGATATCAACTGCGCTGTCGGCATTAAGTACTACCGTACTGTTATCGTCCAGCGTACACACTTTTCGTTGTTTGCCCGTGCGAAGTTCCGCCGACCATGCAGGCCATTTAATAGCGCTGTGCCAGGCCAGGGGAGCAGTAATTATTACCGCAGCTAGTGACTTGATAGCTTGGCGGCGGTTGAGACTGTGAAGCCGCTTTATCGCTTCATTAGGTAGCCCCTTAGGCGCCTGTCGCAGCACCAGCATCTTTTCAGCTCTTCTCCATGCTTCGCTATGCATTGCACTGGTATTGTACCAACTCTTAAACTGCGCTTGATCAGCCTCATTCAATGGGCTTTCCTGCATACGCAACAGCCATGCGGCGGCTTCTTCCGCTACATCGTGCGCTACCACAATAGTTTCCGAGTTCATCATCCAGCGAGAATGCAGGCTGTCAGCGCCTTTTGAATATGACGACGCACGGTATTGATAGAAATGCCCAATTGGTCAGCAATCGCTTGCTGCTTCATCCCTTCGAATTGCGATAAAGCAAAAATACGCTGGGTCTGCACTGGTAATCTGGCCAACACAGATTCGATTTGCAGTACGGCTTCAATAACGAGCAGACGGCTCTCAGGCGAAGGGTATTCAGATTCAGGCAGATGTTCCACAGATGCTAACCAAGCGCGCTCAACTTCTTGACGTCGCCAGTGATCAATCAACAGGTTACGGGATACACGCCGTAACATTGCCCGCGGAGGTTCCTCGAGTTCCTGGTATCGCCGAGTAAGCAAGCGCACGAAGGTATCATGTGCCAATTCGGCCGCTTGTTCCGAGCAATGGGTGGATTGTCTCAGCCAGTTCTTTAACCAGCCGTGATGATCGCGATAAATTCTGTCGTAATTAACACTCATGAGCAAAAGTATAATGATAATCGTTCATATTAGCTAGCAATGAGTTATCTGGTAAAAACGTTGTAGTTCCTATTGCGAGAACAACGCAGCATCAAAGATTCGCAATTTAAAATGCCCATTGTATATATCCGCCAATAACGCGTGGTTCACCAGCTCGCAATCGCGGTGGCGCAGTGCCAAAGTATGATTCGGCATATCTTTTATCGAATAGGTTACGAACATACAGCCCTAAGGTCATAGAATTCCTGTCATAGGTCAGTGCCGCATTAAACAGCGTGTAACTTTCGGTTTCAAAGACCTCAAGGTTTTCAACTCCACCAAAAGTGCCATCCGTAAACGAGACATCTGCGCTTAGCGCAAACCCGTTTTCAAAATCATACTCACCGCCAAGTGATGCAGTCCATCTTGGTGCATTGGGAAACTCGTTTCCTGCCAAGTCGACCACGTTTGCAGTGCCTTCTCCCAGCAGATAATCAGTAAACTCTGTTGCAGAATAGCCAAGTGCAAGATTGAGCATTAAGGTTTCACTTGCAATGTAGTCGGCGGTAATTTCCGCCCCATACATCTCAGATTCACCGGCATTATCAATAAATCCGTCTCCGGCTTCATTGACACGCTGTACCTGCTGATCCTCCCATGATGTGAAATAAACATTTGCACTGGTAGTCACATTGCCTTCAAAAAACTCTCCTCGAAATGCAAACTCGATATTATCAGTATATTCTGGATCGAATGGGATAACTTCTAACGTGCTATTAATGCGTCTTGCACCGCCCGCACGATAACCTTGCTGAAAGGTAAGGCTGGTCGTCAGTCCTTCTCTAATTTCGTAGATAACGCCTAATTTTGGCAAAAATGCATTGAAGTCAATATCTATGGTGTCTGATGAAGCGCCAAGGATCGGCAAGGGGAGTTGAAGACCCGATACCAATGATACATCACTGGCTGTGGTCCTGATCTGTTCTTCGTTGTCATACCGCGCACCTACAACAAATGTTATACCATCCATCCAATCATTCGCGTCAAACTCTGCCTCGGCAAAGACTGCCCAGTTCTTTGTATCAACGGCGTTAAAAAGCTCGCCTTCAATTTCTTGTAAGCCAAAACCAAAAAAACTGAGATCAAGTGCAGTGGTTGCAACATTTAAGGCATCGGAAGAGGCGTCATAATAAAACAACCCAAATGCCCCTCTGATTTGCTCATAATCATAAGAGAGCCTAAGGTCCTGTTGAAATGCGTCACTTTCTCCAGTGGTATCTGTGGCGCCCATTGCAAGCGCCAGCTCCGCCAAAAATTCTCCGTCACGGTAAGTCGTTTCAGACGATATTTGCCAGCCAGGCGCAAGTGCGTAATTAAGACGAAGGCCGGTCAAATGAAATTCATTATCGTAAAACTCATCCAGGTCAACGTCTTTAACAAAGTTGTCTGGGAATTCGCTGCGCAGAATATTGCCAATGCCGTCATAGGTGCGATCGAAAGAATGAGAAAGCACAATATCCAGATCGTTATTGGGCGTAAATCGCAATTTGGCTCGATAATTGTCGTATTCGGTTCTGTCTGCATCATCGATGCCCAACGTACTGTTAGAAACATAACTGTCATCTCTGCGTCGCTGCCCAGCTATCCGAAAAGCAATCGTATCTTCATCCAGAACTTTGTTAGCAACAAAAGACAATTCGGTAAAGTTATCACTGGCTACGCCCCCACGGAACCGGTATTCATCCATAAATTCAGGATCATTTGTTCTGATCACAATTGCACCAGCAAGTGAATTGCGACCTTGCTGTGTGGATTGAGGGCCGCGCAACACTTCAATTTGCTTTACATCCCAGTTCGGGAAGACGATATTTGGATTGCGCGTCTCTGCACCATCAACCTGAACGCTAATATTGGCCGTATCGCCGCCACCGCCAACAAACGAACTTTGGGAAACACCACGAATTGAGAAGAAACCACCTCCGCCTGTTTGCGTCACGTTAGGCAACCGCTTTATTAGATCATCAATGTCCTTGTCACCGCGTCTAGTTAATGTTTCACCTGAAGCGACGGTGACACTCGTCTGTACATCACCGAGCGCGCGCTCAAGGATTTCTCCTTGTACCAAAATTGGCGTCAATTCAATGATGGAACTTTTTTCCGCTTCACTCAAAGTGATGGTGTTGCCCGCTATGGTATAACGAATATCTGTGCCGGACAGCAGTAGTATGAGTGCTTGTTCAACAGTGTAGTTTCCTGACAAGCC
>JBCDMA010000199.1:0-7357 GCA_038744645.1 Pseudomonadota bacterium
ATGTTTGAATTTGGCTTTAAAGGCAGTGGCGCGACGCCTTTTTCACGTGGCGGTGACGGCAAAGCTGCGCTGGGACCAATGTTGAGAGAAGTGTTGATTTCAGAAGCCATGCACGCACTTGGTATTGCAACGACGCGCAGCCTAGCCGTTGTGAAAAACAATCAGGTTTTATTCAGAGATCCGCCACAACCAAGGGCCATTTTAACGCGAATTGCTTCAAGTCATATTCGCGTAGGTACATTCCAGTTCTTTGCAGCCAGGAGTCTAAATAGCAGTGTTCAACAGCTTTGTGATTTCTGTCTTGCAAGACATTACCCGCATATAGAACATGACAAAGATGAAAAAAACGCCAGTCAACGCAACAAAAACAGCGCACTGGCACTGCTCGAAGCTGTGGTTGAGCGACAGGCAGCCCTGATAGCACACTGGATGAGTGTGGGTTTTATTCATGGCGTAATGAACACGGACAACATGTTAATAAGCGGTGAAACCATAGATTATGGTCCTTGCGCCTTTATGGATACTTACAATCCAAATGCCATCTATAGCTCTATCGATGCGCGTGGCCGTTACAGATATATTAACCAACCAAGTGTCGCTCAGTGGAATTTGTCACGGTTCGCAGAAACTCTATTACCGCTTATTCACAAAGACAGGGACAGAGCGATAGTTTTGGCAACGGAAGCCGTACAAGCGTTTTCAGGGTTTTATGACCAGGCGTTTAGAGAGCGCATGCGCGGTAAATTAGGTATCGATAAAAAGGTAGCACAGCAAGATCTTGATGCTCTGGTGAGTGATTGGCTGAACTTGCTCAATCAAAACAGTTTGGATTTTACGCGCACACATCGCCTACTAGGTGATGCACTTGACGATCATCAGTTTTTTCTAGAGCGCTTACCACAACATCAACAACAAGGCATTGAACAATGGTTGCAACGTTGGACTGCGCAATTGCCTCCAACAATCACGCAATCTGCGCTGAATGATGTCAATCCGGCCATGATCCCGCGCAATCATCTCGTCGAAGATGCACTTACAAAAGCTTGGCAAGATAATGATTATGTGGTGTTTAATACGCTATTAGCGAGCTTGAGGAAACCCTTTGAAACACCAGACAATCCGGACTTTATACAACCAGCGCCAATGGGGTTTGATGAACAACATGTGACGTATTGTGGCACTTAGTACAACCGATAGCTAAGGTGCGCTAATGTCTTACTCCATGTAGTATCGACGTTTACCAAAGAGATGACTGACAAGCAAACAGTCAAACAACGAATGAATTAATTGGACAAATGTAATGGATTCTGAACAACGTACTGAAATAGAAGCAGCTGTATTTAGACGACTGTTAAAACACCTAGATGATAACAAAGATGTGCAAAACATTGACCTAATGATTTTGGCCGATTTTTGCCGAAACTGTTTAGGTAAATGGTATGCCGCAGAAGCGCGCCAGAAAGGCTTGGATGTAGACTACGAAGCTGCTCGCGAAATTGTATATGGTATGCCTTACGCCGAATGGAAAGAGAAGTTTCAAGAAAAAGCGACGCCTGAACAAATGGCGGCGTTTGAAGCGCGGCAGCAAGCAAAGCAAGGGTGTGGTTAATGGCGTATTGTCAACTCACTCTGCTTTTTATCAGTTGCGCTGACTTGGTGATAACTCTCGCCTTATTTCGCAAAATAATCCTTCGTAAAATAATAGGTTCGCCAAAATAAAACGCACAGCAAGCCGAGCATAGAAATACTCATAGATCCTCCTCCTGAGCCTATACTACTGGAACTGCCTCCAGACGGTGGTGGTTGAATGTTCGGCAGTCTATCTGAGTCTGCTGATTCCAACGGAAGAGTGTTTAAACCGTTATAGTTGCGACCTGTCTCAAACAGGCGTTGATGAGTATACGCGTCGATAACAACGACCTTGAAATCGTAATGCCTTGTCGGATATCCAGAGTGCCACTCAAAGCTAACGTCAATGCTATCGTTTGATGCTTCTCCATAAATGGCCACATTGTTGGATGTAAATTCAAGTTCCCATTCGTTAAATCTGTTTAGATAGTAAATCTCCGCATAAACCAATGATTCTGGATAGATCGAATCAATATCAATTGACATCGCAAACTCACTGAAATAGCCATCACCATCGTTATCGGTGATCAATGTGGTTGAAATATCGTGAATATCAAATCCACTGACGGAACTTGTGTCCAACGTGATATCTTCCAATGGTAGCGAATACAAATCACCGTCTTCACTTGAGCTTATTGTTGCAGCAACGCCAGAATAACCATATTCATAAAGGTCTATCAGGACGCTGTACTGACCACTGGGAAAATTGAAATTTAATGTAGTCCTGACGGAGTATTCGTCGTCACTATCATTCCCATTGATCCTAAACACATCCGTTTCATAGTAAAACTCCCAAGGACCGCCATTTCGACTGATATAGAGAACGCCATACACATCTGCCGCGTCATAGCTGGTATCGGCGTCGAAAACGACTTCAAACTCGCTATAAAAGCCATCACCATCAACATCTCGATTCAAATACGTTTTCGCATCATAGATTGTGAAGTCATGCCATCTGCTAGAGGTATTTACAGATTCACCGCGTTGGGCTAGGACTTTTTCGCTATTGTGCTTACTGACGACAGATGAACGTTTTTCTGTTTCTTTACTTTTCGATGCGTCTAGTGCTTTCGCATTCTCTGTTGCAACGAGTGCGCCTTTTGGATGCTGAATGTGTTCTGAAATCCGTTCAGTGGTAGTTTTTTTAGTAGATAATGCGTCTGGGTTTGATTCCTGATTTTTACTCGAAAAGCCTTCAGCAGCAGTAACTTGCGTTTTTCCTTTTAGGTCATTTCCGGTTGATTCCGATGCCTTTACCTGAGCGATAGATAAGACTGGGTAGGCGGCTGTGATAAACGAGATAATCAATAGTGCCTTTGCTAATGTTGAAACCTTCATCTAATAATCCCTTTGATTCATCAAGGGGACATTTAATCAAAGGCAAGCTGAATGTAAGCTGAATGCGAGAAGGGATGTAAACGTTAAACGAAAGATGTGGAGGCCCGTCACATCACACCAAAAGGCCATGTAATGGACATTTTAGCCCCATCTTTTCACGGATTCTAGCGAATCATAGGGCAATGTATTAAACGCGATTTTTGCACTCGGTGCTTTGGCATGAATGACGTTAATAAGTTGCTCAAACAGCAAAAAATGGTCTGGATCCGTTCTTACTCCAGCGCCAATCAGGACAATATCTGGCTGTTCTTTATTTAGTGCGTCTACGACTTGTTTTTCAGCCGTTTCGCCTCTGTCTGTAAGGCACCACTTAGCGTCGTACCCATTTTCAGTTAGCTCAGAGACAACTTGAGTAAAAGCAGCTTCCAACTTTTCTTTCGTTAACTGAGGCCACTTTTCATAATCAACGGCGTCAGACCTTAAACCAATCATAAGTACTTTCTTGTTCATTGTTTAATCCTTTTAAAATGTGTTATTCCTATCTCACTTTATTGCAATAAAGTCTTCATCTTGAATTGTTAATTGTCTACCCAAACACTGGACGAAAGAAACTGCGTTCATAACTTAAGATACACCTTGTTTCTTCTGCATATTTGAATGCAGCCACACAATCTGGGTCGTTAAATGCGTCTTTTCTGTATTGCTCATACGCTGCGAGGCTAGAAAAAGTGAATAGCGCCATAGCGATGTTGTTTGTGCCCTCAGATGGCAAGAAGTAGCCTTGATGCTGTCCGCCGAATCTATTCACCAGCGGAATCCATAGTTTTGCATAGTGTTCAAATTCTTTGACTTTGTATGGGTCGATTGTGTACTTCAAATAACATGTAACCACTGATTCATTCCTTATCACTGTTCCACTTCGCAGCTAGTTCAATTGATTGATTCAACACCGACCAATCAAGAAGGCTTTGTTGATATTCACCAGCTTTACCATTCAATTCAATGCCATATGTCTTCAATCTAAACGCAAGTATGCTATAAAAAGCGTCCACGGCACTAGCATCGCCAAACATGAATGGCATTTGAGCTTGCGTGAAAATTTGCTCAATGCGTCGTAATTCATTTTCTACTTCGTCGTCATCATAACCATAAGGTGAAATACGATTGAGCGTGAATGGAAGCTTTGTTCTCAAATGAGAAAAGCCAGAATGTAGCTCTGCACACAGACTTCTTGCCTGGGCCCGCTCTACTTCAGAAGCGGGGTATAATTTTCCGTTAGAAATTTCTTGAAGATATTCAGCGATGGCGAGCGAATCATGAATAGCGTAACTCTCTACTTCTAGTATCGGAACCAAACCAGCCTGAGAATACTTAGCTATTTCGTTCTTATATGATAAGGATGAAAGATCAATGACTTCAATATCTACATCAAGTCCAGCAAGACGAGCACAGATCCACGCCCTTAAAGACCAAGTTGAATCAGTACCTACAATTAACTTCAATTCGTTCCTCCAGTATTGATGACTTCTTTATGCATAGCACCATAAATGAACCGTGCTATATGCAGAGCTTAAGACGTTATAAAAATACTGCCTCTATTTTGTTGCCATCAAGGCCTCTAATAAATGCTGCGTAATAGGTTTCACGGTATTCGGATCGCAAGATTGATAAAACAAGTATTGCACGAGAGAGTGAATATTGCGTTACGCAAATCTTACCTCTTTTCTTTGCGTCAGGTTTACAGCGATTATGAATATGCTATTTTGCCAACTGTGTTTAGCAGATAATTAAGGAGGTGATCATATGTCGAGTGTTTTGAATTATAGTGAATCAGCTATGGGTGAGGTTCGATCTAACTAACCCTTTTTCGTCATCACTCTGGCTGGCTGATTTGCTAGCCAAGGCACGGAAAGTCGCGCGAAAGCGCGACTTTTTTCATTTATACGAAATGGTTTCACAAATCACAACGTTTTGATGTTACAGCAGTTTATATTACCCATCCTCCTACCCCCAAAAATAAACATCTTTTAGAACGAAAAAACTGCTACTTAAAATTTGAAAACGGTCGTTAAGTTTTATAGCGCCGATGCCTGGAATTATTTGATTCTTATTGGTCCTGGAAAGCACTGTCAGGTTGAATTTGCAGTGCTTGCGCTAGTTAGGCGCAGATTTTGCTGATTGTGTTCAACGCAACTTCGATAGTAACTGCTGAAACGCGAGTTAAATGGTGTTAGCCGTAATTTGCTTACGTAAAAACGCGCTTGCCAAATAATGCGCTTACCAAGTTTTGTAGCACTAACAGCAGTGGCTTTGTTTAGAGATTTTTTTTGTTGTCCGCTAGTAGACACATGCTATTTTCTGGAGATCACCTTGAAGAAGAGTATTCAACTTTCACTTGTTTCGATGGCCGCGATGCTGTCGAGCGCATGCGCAATTACCGAAGTCGTCGCAATCAGCGGGATAAGCTACTTAGTGACAGGGAAATCAATGAGTGACAATGCCTTATCAATGGTGACCAACATGGATTGTGCTGCACATCATCTGCTTTCAGGTGATGCCGTTTGCCTTGAGAAAGAATCGCTTGTACTGGATACGCCGTATTTGGCGTTTGCGCCTACGCAAGAGGTGAAATACGAGGCACCGCTGATGCCAGCGCAATTTAAAGACCGGCCAAAGGACTTCTATCCTGTGGCAACAGCAGCTAGATTTGACTCCACTCCATCTGCGACGCAAGACGATGATGATAAGCTGAATACCGCAATGTATACCCAGTTGAGAGGTGATACCTCCGCAATCGAAACATCAAGTAAAACAGTAGAATACGCTTCTGCAGATACGCCAGACAGCAGCCTCTATGCGGTTGTCGGCAGCTTTTCAACTGAGCAAAATGCTGAGACTCGCAGAAAACTGTTTCATTCATTTTCTCCACAAATAAGCGAGAGCGTGTCGGGTGAAAAAACCCTTTATCGCGTCGTTATTGGCCCTTTGTCTTATCGTGAAGAAATCGCCAGTTTTCATTGGTTCACAGACATAGAAAAAACATCTCCATGGGTGATTTCTCTTTGTGCTGACAACCTGTCCGAGGGACCTTGTAGAAAAGGTTAATTCTGGCCAGCAAGGGTCAATATGCATCGAATCATTTGACCCACATAACGATTCCTTTTTGTCCCCATCTTGTAATCTCCTTTAATGCATTTTATTTCCGCTTCTTCCCATATGCGAATGCCGCTATAGGCACGAGTTTGCCGATTTTTTTTTGTGATTATTTTCCCTAATGGAGAATCATCCAGGATATAGGGTGGTTGTGTAGACAATCTATTTGCAGACAGTTTTCACTCTTTTTTAGTCCGAAAAAACCCTAAGAAAAACACCAAAATTGGCCTTGCGTTATGTATCAAAATGTAAAAATTGTTAACAAATAAAAGTGGAAAAGTGCTTCTTTTGGCGAATAATCCAGGTCGTCTGCATTATTTTATGATATGTAAATGTATAAAAAAGTTAACTACAAAAAGTGTTGTGGGCGATGACAAGAAATATATTTAAATTCAAATAAAACATATATTTATGTGTTAATTGCAGGGTGTGACAACGTCCCAATTGTTAACGCGTTGTGTACAAAAAACCATGAATACGTATGCACAGCATTGTCGCGAGAACGCAGTAAACGTTAAGATCGAAAATGTTAAGAAGAATGCAAGTCCTTACTTAGTTCGCCGACATGGAGATGCATTTAGTTCATGGAAAATAAACGGGAAAACACAATGTCACAATTCAAAAAAAGTGTTTTGGCTTTATCGGTCACAACCGCCATTAGTGGAGTCAGTGCTGGCGCACTGGCTCAAGCGGCTGATCAAAACGCTGAACAAGAAACAGAGGTAATTCAAGTTACCGGTATTCGCGGCGCACTGCAACGCGCTCAGGCGATTAAGATGGACGAAACATCCATCGTACAGGCCATTTCGGCGGAAGATATTGGTAAGTTACCTGATACCTCAGTAGCAGAATCGCTTGCCCGTTTACCCGGTCTAGCAGGTGAACGTCGCAACGGTCGTACCAGCGGTCTTTCGGTTCGTGGTTTCAATGAAAACTATGTCGCAGCATCTCTCAACGGCAGAGAGCTATTGGGCATGGGCGACAACCGCGGTGTTGAATTCGACTTGTATCCCACTGAAATAGTCTCCAACATTTTGGTATATAAAACAGCTGAAGCCGGCTTGCTCGCACAAGGCATAGGCGGCACGATTGACTTGCAAACAGTGAAGCCGTTATCTGCAGACAGTACATTCACCATCAACGGTAACATCGAAAGAAATGCAGAAGATTCGGGGAACCCCGACTTTGATAACGAAGGACATAGACTCTCACTGAACTTTGTTGATCAATTCGCAGA
>JBCDMA010000200.1:0-7333 GCA_038744645.1 Pseudomonadota bacterium
ACCGTTTTAGGTAGGCTTGGCATGGGAATGGGGTCGAGATAGTAGCTGGAACCGTCAGTGAGGGTTATTTCGCCACCCCATTTATCTTCAGATTCAAATTCAATCGATGCGATATCGTCTTCTAAATCGCGCTTTGGCACGTAAAGGGTCAATTTCCCCTCAGGTGCTTTTCTAATCATTACATTTGGCATGATCGTACTCCTGGTTCATCAATGAATGTGCTGACATTGATAGTTGATTATCAATGCCAGCTTATGCAGTGTTTGGATTACCTTTGATACAGCTAAATAATTACCTAACTAGGTCGTAGTTATAATCCGTTGTCTGCATTCCACGTGTTTCGTCGTCCAACCGCTCTAGAACTGCGTTCACGATGGTTGTTAGCATTTGCATACCGCCTTCATAACCAAGCGTTGTTTGACGATGTAAATGGTGTCTATCAAAGATAGGGAAACCAATACGAATAAGTGGAACTTCATGCTCAAGGCCTTTATACAAGGTATCACGTTGGATAAATTTGCCGTAAGAGTTACCTATCATGAAATCAGGCTTGTTAGTGAATACAAGCGAACGCATGTGCCACAAGTCTTTACCAATATGCACTTCGCAAGTATCAGCACACGGGGAGTCAGCCAAGATGGCATCCATTGCCTTCTTCCAACGCTTGTTAGCATTGTTACAAAGGATGTGTGTAGGCTCTGCACCAAGCTCAAGTAGGAATTTAGATAGACCCATGACAAAATCAGGGTCACCCCAAAGTGCAAATTTCTTACCGTGTAACCACGTATGAGAGTCAGTCATCATGTCGACAAAGCGACCACGTTCGATAGAAAGACTTTCAGGAATTTCTTTACCAGTAATCTCACTTACCTTCATCAAGAAATCATCAGTTGCCTCTAGACCCATTGGAAGTGGAAGTGCGGGGACTTCATGCTTCCATGTGTTAGTAACGAATTTCTTCGTCTTAACTGACTGCCAAGGTTGCAATAAGAACGTAGTTTTTGCATTAGGTGCATCTTTGATTTCATCGATTGTGGTACCGCCAGAATACATTCTGAACTCGCCATCAGCAGGCGTATCAAGCACCTCGGAAGGATCTGAAAGCAAGCTATAGGGTACGTCCATTTCTTCCATCATGCGCTTAATTACGCGATAGTTACCTAAGTAAGTTTCAAATCCAGGAACGATATTGATCTTACCGTTGCTGCCAACTTCCTTATCTTCCATGTAGTTAAGCGTGAAGTATCTTGCAATACCTTCAAACATATTGTCCCAACCGGTCGTGTGACTTCCTACGAAACTTGGCGTATGAGCAAAAGGTACAGGATAATCTTGTGGGATGTGTCCGTCGTTTTTGGAGTTAGTAATAAAGGCATTCAAGTCATCACCGATAACTTCTGCCATACAAGTGGTTGAAACAGCAATCATTTCTGGCTTGTAAGTGGCCTTACAGTTTTCCAGACCATCTTTCATGTTCTTCTGACCACCAAATACCGCAGCGTCTTCTGTCATCGAGTCAGATACACAAGCGACTGGCTCTTTGAAGTGACGGTTGAAGTATGTACGGAAGTAAGCAACGCAACCCTGTGAACCGTGAACATAAGGCATTGTTTTTTCGAAACCTAATGAACACAAAACAGCGCCTAAAGGCTGACATGCTTTTGCAGGGTTAACTGTCATCGCTTCACGTGCGAAGTTTAAATCTTTGTATTCTTCAGTGGTTGTCCACTCGAATACTTCGTCGATTTTCTCTTGCGAGTGCTTTTCTTCAAAACCTTCTCGTTTTGCCTTTAGCATCTCCTGGTATTCATCCTGACGGAATAATGGATAGCTTTCTTTGATATTGTTTACGTCTTGACTCATTTCTTTTCTCCTACCGTGCCACCAATCTGTGGACTACGGACATGGACTTTACCGGTCGGTATCAGATCGCGTGAGACCCGATCACCTTCCGATAAAGGCGTTAAAATACAATTATGAAGATGCTGCGATTGCTTCGTCTTCAGCTTTTTCTTCAGTTTTCTTCCAAGGGGCTTGCAGTTTGTCCCAGCATGGATTGTTCAGTGTCATATCCATGTCTTTCGCAAAAATAGCGAAGCCATCAAATCCGTGATACGGACCTGAATAATCCCAGCTATGCATCTGCCTAAAAGGCACACCCATTTTTTGGAATATGTATTTTTCCTTAATCCCTGAACCGATAAGATCAGGCTTAACGCGTTTTACGAACTCTTCAAATTCGTAACCAGTTACGTCATCATAAAGTAGGGTCGCGTTACCCATTTCTGGTAGTGTTCTGTCATAGTCATCGTTGTGACCAAACTCATAACCAGTACCAACGACTTCCATACCAAGGTCTTCATATGAACCAATGACGTGACGAGGTCTCAAACCACCGATGTAAAGCATGACGCGCTTACCTTCCAAACGAGGGCGATATTTTGCAATAACTGCGTCCCATTCAGGCTTGTATTTCGCGATAACTTCTTCACATTTGGCTTGAATTTTTTCATCAAACTGTGCAGCAATAGCTCGCAGTGATTCAACGGTTTTTGTAGGACCGAAGAAGTTGTACTCCATCCAAGGAATACCATATTTCTCTTCCATGTGACGAGAAATGTAGTTCATTGAACGATAGCAGTGAACTAGGTTCAATTTCACTTTTGGTGTCAGTTCGATTTCTGAAATCGTGCCATCACCAGACCACTGAGCAACCACTCGAAGCCCCATTTCTTCTAGCAATATACGAGATGACCATGCGTCACCACCGATGTTGTAGTCACCAATAATAGCAACGTCGTAATCTGTGGTTTCAAAGCTGTTGTCTTCGTCTCTGGCGCCTAATACCCAGTCTCTCACTGCATCGTTTGCAATGTGGTGACCAAGTGACTGTGATACACCTCTAAACCCTTCACAACGGACAGGCACAACGGTTTTGCCGTGTTCTGCTGTTTTTGCTTTAGCAACGGCTTCGATATCGTCACCGATAAGTCCGATTGGACATTCCGACTGGATACTTACACCTTTGTTAAGTGGGAAGAGAGTTTCGATTTCATCAATCATTTTCGCTAGCTTTTTATCGCCACCGAAAACGATGTCTTTTTCCTGGAAGTCAGTAGTGAAATTCATGGTAACGAAGGTGTTGATACCAGTTGTACCAATATAGTAGTTACGACGACCAGCACGTGAGTACTGTCCGCAACCCACTGGACCATGAGAAATGTGGATCATATCTTTGATTGGACCCCATACAACCCCTTTCGAGCCCGCGTAGGCACAACCACGAATAGTCATAACACCAGGCAATGACTTTTTGTTAGATGTGATACATTTTTTACTTTGTTGCAAGTTAGGATCGTTTGGCGTCAAGTGCTTAGCACGATCTTTCTTTGCTTTTTCCGGATATACTTCCAGGACTTCTGATATGAGGGCTTCTACCTCATCGCGTGACATCTCTGACATAATAAATGCCTCCTAAAATAAATGTTTGGGTAATAGGTAAAGACAGAGATTTGTCTTTACCTAGCTAGGCCAATTCGCCTGCCCCGCCGCTTCTCTAGTAAGCAAGAGATTTTTTCGGTTAGGCAAGATCTGAAGCAGTCTTACCAATAATGCTTTCGTCTTCTTCTTCCATGATGCCGAAGTCCATTAATAGTTCTTCAAGCTGGTCCATAGAGATAGGAGTAGGAACAACAAGCAATTTGTTATCAATAAGTTTCTGAGCAAGCGCACGATATTCATCAGCTTGTTTCGCTTCAGGATCGTATTCAATAACAGTCATTCTTCTGATTTCAGCGCGTTGTACCACGTTGTCACGAGGGATGAAGTGAATCATCTGAGTACCTAATTGAGCAGCAAGGGCTTCGATTAGCTCGTCTTCGCGGTCAGTGTTACGTGAGTTACAGATAAGTCCAGCAAGTCTTACACCGCCAGAGTTTGCATATTTCACGATACCTTTAGAGATGTTGTTAGCAGCATACATCGCCATCATCTCACCAGAACATACGATGTAGATTTCTTGTGCTTTGTTTTCACGAATAGGCATTGCGAACCCACCACATACAACGTCACCAAGTACGTCATAGAATACGAAGTCTAGGTCGTCTTCGTACGCGCCTTCTTCTTCTAAGAAGTTGATTGCAGTGATAACACCACGACCGGCACAACCAACACCTGGCTCTGGACCGCCAGACTCAACGCACTTAGTGTCGCCATAGCCGATTTTTAATACATCTTCTAATTCTAGATCTTCAACCGTTCCCGCTTCAGCCGCCATTTCCATAATGGTGTTTTGCGCTTTTGAGTGAAGGATCAGACGCGTTGAGTCCGCTTTAGGGTCACAACCGACGATCATTACTTTCTTGCCCGCTTCTGCTAGAGCAGCTACTAAGTTTTGGGTAGTTGTGGATTTACCGATACCACCTTTCCCGTATATTGCACATTGACGCATTGCCATTTTGACATCTCCTTTAATCAGTGTTGTCTTGTCCCATTGGTTAGCATATTTGCTTGTTGGACATGTTCACTTGCATTAATAGCAAGTAGGCGATCACACTAGAGCAGTGTTTGTGCCATAGGCCTTTTAAATAGTTAAGCTATTGAAATATATAAATAAAAAAGTTATTTAGATGATGTATTGTTATGTACAATACACTACAATTATTGGCGATTGTTGTGGGAATAGTGACTTTACTACAATGCGTTTGGCGGCTGTTGGCACGCAACAATATCTGCTTGTAACGTACTGGTTGTTGGGGTAACAAAGACTAAAATATCGATTCGACTTCTTTAGGGGTACTGGGGATATCCTCTACAGTCTGACTCAATATCATTTATTTCGAATATTTCGAATACTTGACATTGTTTCGAATATTTCAAATAATTAATGCGCAGATCAGAGACGTTTGCAGAATAGAGAAAATTTTAAGACGTTATTCGTTTATAGATCAGCCAATAGAGAACGTATTTTTAGTTAAAAGATTAGAGAGTAGAGACATGACAATGTTGAACGTACAGTCGTTGCCTAATGCAGAAGAGATTGCATTGGCAAAGCTCAGTAGCCAAGAGTTATCAGCAGTGCTTGAATCGAATGGTGAGGTACAAGATTTTAGTGTAGTTGGCAAAGATGGTGAGACACATCAAGTAAAAATGCCGGCCAGTGCAGTCAAATTGATGATCGAGGTGCTAACCCAACTTGGTCAAGGCAATAGCATTAATATTACCCCAATTCATGCAGAATTGACGACACAAGAAGCTGCTGATTTGTTGAAGATGTCGCGTCCTACGTTTATCAAACTGCTCGATGCGCAAGAAATACCCTACACAAGAAAAGGGAATCGCAGAAAAGTCGCGTTTGTTGATGTAATGAATTACAAGCAAGCGCTTGATAACAAGCGATTGAATACCTTGGACGAACTCACTGCTCTCGATCAGGATCTAGAGTTAGGATACTGATAAGTTAATGTCTACATACACAGTAGTATTGGATGCATGTGTGTTGTATCCAGCGCCTTTACGAAGCTATTTATTGTATTTTGCCCAGACAGGACTATTCAGGGCAAGATGGACGAATCAAATACATGATGAATGGATCCGAAACGCGGTGAAAAACAACCCTAATTTGACAGACGACAAGTTAGCTAGGACGCGAATTTTAATGGACCGACATGCACCAGACTGCTTAATTGAGGGGGTTTGAAACCCTTATTGAAGGGATTGATTTGCCTGACAAAGATGACAGGCACGTGGTAGCTGCAGCTATCGCTGGTCGAGCTGAAGGAATAATAACTTTCAATTTACAGGACTTCCCAGACGATAAGCTTGAACACTTTGAGCTCAATGCTATACATCCAGATACGTTTCTCTCGGACATGTTTGAACTTAGCCCCAGTGATGCAATTGGCGCAGCCCAAAGACAGAGAAGAGCTCTAAAAGCGCCCAAACTGACGGCTCAAGAATACCTGGATTGCTTGCAGCGTCAAAGGCTACCCGTGTTTGTATCGAAATTAAGTAAATTTGAAAATTTGCTTTAAACATTTAGGAAAAGGGAAAAATGGACTTTAATGGCTTAATCGCGTTTCTGGGCCTTGCAGTTGCTGTTTTCGCGGTTACGCCAAAACATAAAAAACTAGATCTCAGGTTGATAGCTCAAAAAAGATAGCAGAGGCGAACATAAATCCTTTGTTGGCTGGCTATCTTAATCGGCGCGGTATTCGGCTTGTCAACCAAGGGCAGGGTACAGCAATAGTGATTAGCTTCAAATTTCATCGAAAAACCTCATTGAGCAAGGTGTTTCCGAAGTTCAAGCGTAATAAATATTGTCACAAGTCAAGGTGCAACTTAACGAGATTTAGATTACATTTGAGTACACAGATGTTATGAATAATACACAATCACCGTGTTATAACTCCTTTGAAAAAGAGCAATAATTTGTAGTAGCCAGATAAGTCAATCAATGTCTCCTTGCGGCTGGACTGGACCTCTGCACAAACTATATGCTCCGGCTTATTATTGACTTGTTAAGCGCACACAATTAGGTGTATTAGTGTGATTACCAAGGTAACTTGACAGTCTAGCTACCATGAGATTTTGACGCAATCACACTACCAGTATTTGCTGCTCTCCAGAAAGTTTTGCTAGCCTCATCGACGTGGTGTTCATCTTATCTCTTAGCCAGATATTCCTAGCACCGTTTGCGTGTATTGTGACATTTCTCTCAGATTTTAGAAGTCGCGATACCTGGGATTGACCAAGGTGCGGATTAGCCAATGAGAACTGGATAACGATTTTTTCAATAGCTTTATCTTTATCAGTGCGGTTTTTGTGATGTAGATTTGGTGTTTCTTGGCGCTTTAAAGCGTCTGCACCTCCTTATTTTACAAGTTTTCGGTGTCGATAAATCGGGGGTTTTGATGCCTTTCACTGCTTCTTTTGCGAAAGCTTCTAACTCTTTCTTATTCATCTGCATGTCCGCTTATCCTTGACTCTTTACATATCTGTTAATAAGCAGCTACACACAATTAAATAAAGTCTCCGTCAGAAGACTACACGTGCGGTACAGCCTTTACCCTTATTTTCTGTGAGCGTAAACTTCCAGCCGTATTTTTTGCAAATATCTTCGACTAATATGAGGCCCACACCAAATCCTTCGTACCCTCTCGGTTTTGCACCTAGTCCGATTCCGTTGTCTATTACTTGAATACTTCTTTCGTCAATCGTTAGCGATACTTCTCCATTTACTGAGCAGCCAAATGCGTTTATCAATAAATTTTTGATTACCGCGCTGAGAAGCAATGTATTTGCACGCACGTAGACTTCATGTTGTAACATCATC
>JBCDMA010000201.1:0-7264 GCA_038744645.1 Pseudomonadota bacterium
CCCGCCGTGCGAGGGCGCCGCTTTGCGCAAACTATCCGCCAGAATGACAAGGCCGGTTGCAACCATCACGCCGGATGCGAGCATTGGCATCACGCCGCTAATGGGCACTTTTTACCTTTTTCTTTTAATGATTTTTTTGCAGCGATACAGCAGATAGTGCACCAGTAACCATAGTTGTTTATAGGCAGGATTGCGAGTCTGCTTATGATGATAACGATAGTAGATTTGCTGAACGATCCCGGCGAGCCGGAATAGCCCATATACTTCATAAAAAGCAAAGTCATGAAGGTCAACATCTTGTTTGTTGCAGTAGTACGCAATTACGTCTTTTCTTGTCATCATCCCTGGCAAGTGTGTGGGTTGCCGTCGTGTTTTGCGTGCAAAAAAATCATCATCCGCTTGGATCCAATAGGCAAGGCTATTTCCAACATCCATGAGCGGATCGCCTAATGTAGCCAGTTCCCAATCAAGCACACCTATAATTTGGCTGGGCGCTTTGACATCGAGCACTAAGTTATCCAAGCGATAGTCATTGTGCGTAATGCAAATAGTTTCCTTCGAAGGAAGGTTTTTTTCCAGCCATTGCATAATGTTTTTTGCAGTTGGTACATTCCGCGTTCGGGCTTTTTGATATCGCGTGATCCATCCTTCGATTTGTCGTTCAGCGTAACCTGCGCCCTTACCGATATGCGCAAGACCGGCGGCAGCATAATCGACATTGTGCAATGCGATAAGTTCATCTAATGCCACTTCGCATAAATGTCTCGCATCTTCTGTTGTTAACGTCAACCCTCTAGGAAATTCTCTTCTTGGGATAATGCCGCTGAGTTTTTCCATCACATAAAATTCAGCGCCGATTACGGATTCATCATCGGTATAGCCAAGCATGGTTGGGACTTTATCAAATACGGGTTTAAGACTTTGTTGCAAACGATATTCACGACCCATATTGTGCGCACCTTTGGCTTTTGTGCCCTTAGGCGGTCTGCGTAAAATCAGTGCTCTGTTGTCAAACGTGAGTGAATAGGTCCAGTTTGAGGCGCCGCCCGCATATTGTGAAATATGCATGTCTCCTTTGAGATCACCGACGTTATCTTCCAACCATTTTCGCAGCGGTCCTATAGCAACTTCTTCTCCTGCTCTAACACAGCCCGCTTTATCTAATAGTGCTTTATCTAAACGTTCATCGCGTGGCGCGGTATCGTTCATGATCAGCTGTATTTCTTTAGCTCGAGGCGAGATAACATTGCCATGTGCACTTCATCGGGGCCATCCGCTAGACGCAACGCTCTTGCTGCCGCGGCGAATCTGGCTAACGGGAAATCATTGCACATGCCACCGCCGCCATGCATCTGCACGGCAAAATCCACAATTTCTTGTAACATGTTGGGGACTACCACCTTAATTGCAGAAATATCGACCATTGCATCCTTTACGCCCAACATGTCGATTTTCCAAGCGGCTTGTAATGTGAGCAATCTTGCTTGCTCGATGGCCATTCGCGCTTTTGCGATACGTTCTTGGTTGCCGCCAAGTTGCACTAGCGATTTTCCAAAGGCGATACGCTTATGGCCTCTGATAATGGCCAATGAAAGTGCTTTTTCCGCCATGCCGATGGCGCGCATACAGTGGTGAATGCGACCCGGCCCCAGTCTGCCTTGTGCAATCGTAAAACCTTTACCCAACCCGTCGATTAGATTACCCAATGGCACGCTTACGTTGCTAAAAGTTACTTGACCGTGGCCGTAAGGGGCATCATAGTCTCCGTATGCACTGAGCATTCTTTCGATTTTTATCCCAGGTGTGTTTAATGGAACAACCACCATGCTGTGCTGATGATGTTTATCATTTTCAGGGTTTGACAGTCCCATAAAGATCATGATTTGAGCGCGTGGGTGGCCAAGCCCTGTTGACCACCACTTTGTACCATTGAGAATGAGTTCATCCCCGTTGCGTTGAATGGTCGCTTGCATATTGGTCGCATCAGAGGATGCCACATCAGGCTCTGTCATACCGAACACCGATCGAATATCACCGTCGAGGAGTGGCATTAGCCACTTTTGTTTTTGTTGTTCGCTGCCAAAGTGATAGAGCACTTCCATGTTGCCCGTGTCTGGCGCATTGCAGTTAAACACTTCAGGTGCAAATAAAACACTGCCCATGATTTCAGCCAATGGCGCATATTCGGTGGTTGTCAGCCCTTGCCCCCATTGTTTGTCAGGTAAAAATAGGTTCCATAGTTTTCGCTGTTTTGCTTTGTCTTTTAGATCGCGGATGGCGGGATGCTCTTTCCATTGTGTCCAATTACCGGCTGGATTGAGTGCGTCGATATCACGATAAACTTGGTCTTCTATCGGATATACCAATTGCTGCATAAATGCCGTCAGTCGTTCAATATAACCTTTTGTCTTATCTGAATAGCCAAAATCCATCGAAAACTCCTAGTGTCGATTTTGCATTATTCGCGTTTTTGAACCATCGAGCCGATAACGCGAGCTATAGATGTTGAGTCTATTTTAGAAGAGCTACACTATTATTTGTAATAATATTGTAAATAATAGGTAAATATATGGTTTGTATCGGTTATATCGATGGCTTGATAGACACTCGGCTGAGAATGAGGTGCGCTATATTGAATTAAAGCCCGTCATTTCGATGTAGTGTTTTCTGCATAAAGAGATATATTTATCATTTCCACCGATGTCGACTTGATTACCGTCTTTGATGACTTTGCCGTCCGCGTCGACTTTCGCGACGAAACTTGCCTTCTTTCCACAGAAACAAACCGTTTTGAGTTCCTTTAGCTTATCTGCCCAAGCGAGTAGGTATTGTGAGCCTTCAAAGGTTTCTCCTTTGAAATCCGTCCTCAATCCGTATGCGAGGACCGGGATGTTGAGTTGATCGACTATATGAAGACATTGTTTTACTTGCTGTTTAGTTAAAAACTGCGCCTCGTCAATAAACACACAGCTGAGTTCTTTGTGTTTATTATCCTGTTTGACCTGCATATACATGTCAGTCGTTGCGGAAAACTTATTGGCATTAGATTGCAACCCTATTCGAGAGGCAATCTTGCCTTCACCATAACGATCATCAAACGCCGCAGTAAACAAAATGACACGCATGCCTCGCTCTTTGTAGTTATATGCAGATTGCAGCAGTGACGTCGATTTTCCCGCGTTCATTGCAGAGTAGTAAAAGTAGAGTTGTGCCATGGTAAGCATTCCATTTATTGCATCACTTTCGCTGAGTGACATTGGCGATTATTGATAGCACTTTAAGACGGTATCGCTTTATTTGAAGACGATATCAAAATAAAAATGCGCTCGGGCGAGCGCATTTTTTAGTTTAAATTGTCGATGGTGTCAACTATGCAGCATTAGCCTGTTTGATGATTTCTGTCTGTCCTTCATTGACAAGTTCCATGTCAAATGTGAACTCATCGACTCTCACCGCTAACATGCGCTTTTCGTTATAGTGATGCAAAGTTTCTGCTTCGACATGACTGAGTTCGCCTCTTTCCAATAACGTATTCACGGCGTGTTCAAAGGATACATAGGGCACCACTGGCATTTTGCGCAATGCTTGTTGCACCTTGGATAACAGAGGCAACGCTGCGTGTTTTGCTTTAAATGCTTGCTCATTGATGTCGTTACCGTCGCCAGGTGATGTCATAACAAGATGTGTGAGCTGGCGTTTAACACTTGAGTCTTGCAGTGCAGCTTGCGATAGTTCTCTAATTAAATCATCGCTTATCGCACCGGTTGCACCAGTGTAGGTATTGGTCAAAACGCGCATCATCAAACGTGTTGGTGCGTTAGGGAAGTTAGCAACAAAGGCTGAGATGGCTTTATCAGCTTGGCCTAAAGACCATTCCATCGCATACTTAAAAAACGGTAACGCTTGTTGCTTATCTTCGATGCGCTGCTCATAAAATCGTATTGCGGCCATACCTGCATACACATAACTCATCACATCGCCTAATCGAGCGGAAAGCAGCTCTGCTTTCTTAAGGTCACCGCCCAATACCAGCAGTGAAAGATCTGCAAGCGGTGCTAGTTTTGCCGCCATCGCGTTCACGCGCTGCTCATAGGGTCTCACTTCTTCCAGTGTGGATGCTTTATTTCGAACAATAGGTATATAGCTGTTGACTAGACTTCTAAACGCATTTTTCGTGCTGAAAGATATGGTTTTGCCAAGCACTTTATTAAATTCTGCATCTGCGGTCGTCTCGTTGCTGTGAATGAGATCCACCATGTCTTTTAAAAACGGGTGACAACGCATTGCACCTTGCCCAAATACCATAAGATTGCGCGTTAAGATATTGGCACCTTCAACAGTAATGGCGATTGGCAATACTTGATAGCAATTTGCGAGTGTATTCTGCGGTCCTTTTTGAATCGCTTTCCCCGCTTGGACATCCATTGCAGAGTTACATACATCGCGACCTAGCTCGGTCATATGATATTTTGCGATTGCAGTGACGACAGCAGGCTTGACACCTAGGCCGAGACCTTCTGTAGTCAACACGCGCATTGCTTCGAGTAAAAAGGTTTTACCTGCAATATCAGCCAGCTTTTCTTGAATGCCTTCAAAGCGCCCAATCGGCAGCCCGAATTGTTCGCGGACGAACGCGTATTCTGCAGTTGATTTGAAAGCTGATTGCGCCGACGCTACGCCCATCGCAGGAAGCGAAATACCGCGGCCCGCGCCGAGACAAGATACGAGCATTTGCCAACCTTTACCGATATTTTTCTGGCCACCGATAATGAAGTCCATTGGGATAAATACGTCATTACCGCGTGTTGTTCCGTTATAAAAAGTAGCGCCCATTGGGTCGTGTCGATTACCTAATTCGACACCTGGGTGCGATTTTGGAAGCAGCGCACATGTGATACCTAATTCAAGCGTGTCGCCCAACAGTTGGTCAGGATCAAACACTTTAAATGCAAGACCCAGTACAGTCGCGATAGGCGCAAGCGTAATGTAGCGTTTGTCCCAAGTAACACGCAGCCCAAGGACTTGTTTGCCCTTGTATTTGCCCTTGGTCACAATCGCGGCGTCAGGGATTGCACCAGCATCTGAACCCGCTTCAGGACTGGTTAATGCAAAACAAGGAATGTCTTTGCCAACAGCGAGTCTAGGCAACCAGTGGTTTTGTTGTTCTTCTGTACCATAATGCATTAACAACTCACCGGGGCCGAGTGAGTTCGGCACCATTACAGTCACTGCTATTGCACTGCTTTTTGTGGCAATGGTGGCAACAATGGTTGAGTTCGCATAAGGGCTGAATTCGAGACCACCAAATTTCTTAGGTATGATCATTGAGAAAAATTTTTCTTTACCTAAAAACGTTAAGATCTTTTGCGGAATATGATCGCTGTTCATCAAATTATAATCGTCAATCATTTCCAAGAGCGTTTTTACCGGTCCATTTAAAAACGCTTCTTCGTCTGCGCTGAGTTTACCCTTTGGCAATTGTCTCAATGCGTTGAAATCGGGTTTGCCTTGATAAATAGAAGACTCAATCCATACATCGCCCGCATCCAACGCTTCTTGTTCAGTGGTTGAAATAGGGGGCAATACCTTCTTAAGACGCGTTCTAATACTCATAACAATCTCCAACACTTTATTTGTTGTAACTGAGATGACTAGCTTATCCGCTCATCAGCTCATCCGACCAGTTGATGCATAAAAACATGAAAAAGCGTTTAGGTCAACAATTTTTTAATCATGATATTTTGCAATCGGTTGCCGATATATGTCATTAAGTAGGTAATCAATTAGATGACCGCGTGACCAAAATTGAACTAAGGAGACGTGATGCGAGCTATTTTTGTTTTTTTGATGTTGTTTATTGCATGCAGCGATGTGTTCGCTGAACAGGCGTATTATGGTTTTGCAAGTGCAGGGTATGCAAAGACAGAACTCGAAGATATTGAGAGAGATAGACCGACCTTCAAAATAGGGATTGGATATGAACTGAACCGCGAGTGGAGTTTTGAAGCTGGCATCCAGAGTTTTGGCAATGATGATGGCGGTGATTTTCCAACCGACGATGCGACAGCGCAGTATTACGGGGTATTTGTTTCAGCATTAGGCAGAGCAGGGAACGCATCCGGAGAATTGTTTTACAGGTTAGGACTTTCTTACGTCGATGCAGAGGTGCTTGATTTACCTACTGGCAACGTATGCGCGTCCGGGTTGGAGCTAGTAACAGGCGGTACGCCAGTGTGCGAATTTGATGAAGGTGTAATTGCTGGTCATTTGGGGTTAGGATTTGACTATTTCTTTACACCTAAATTCACATTTCGAACGGAAGTTGAGTGGACACGAGGTCAAGATGGTTTTGACTCAACGGGCATATATCTCGGTATCCTGTACAACTTTTAAGCTTTATTTTACGTAAGTAAAAGTATTCGTTCGAAATGGATAATCCTGGCAGGTAACCACAATGAAAAACGAACTGGATACGAAGAAACTCTTACGCGTGTTTGACAAAATCAGACAGCACGGTCAGCCTCGCGACGGAACCTACCTGTTAGATGGTGTCAAAGCCTACACTGATTTTGATGGCTATACCGTTTTTATTGAAGACGCGTCGGTGAAGTTATCTTTTGGTTTTCACAATCAATACCATTACGACTATGAAAGCACGTCGCAAAGAGAATCGTTCGATAAAAAAATAAATAGCATCGATGCTACTTACTGAATAAAGCCACTTCGCCACAATGTGTAACGGGCTTTGATGCTGCCTGTGAAGATAGGCATTATTCATCGCAACAGTGCAATGTTATAATGCTGAAAAACAAAATAATCACTGAGCATTGTGGCAAGAAAAGCATTAAATCCTCCCAAGTTCGAACTTCGATTTTTATCCCCTAAATTTTGGCACATATGGTTGGGTGTCGTTGCACTCTATCTAATAACATGGCTACCGTTTCGAATAATACTGCTCTTGGGTAAAGGGTTTGGTCGTATCATTATGCTTGCCGTTAAAAAACGCGCTTTAATATCGCGAAGAAACCTCCAACTCACTTTCCCCCATTGGACTGATGAGCAGGTCGAAGAGGTTTTTCAAGCAAATATCGACCGCACTGGCATGGCCTTGTTTGAAACAGCGATGGGCTGGTGGTGGCCTGATTGGCGCATCAAAAAACACATTTCGTATGAAGGTGAAGAAAACGTACTGGGACCGATTAATGCCGGTAAAGGCGTGTTTGGTTTGGCTATCCATAACGTGAATTTAGAGTTCGGTTGTCGC
>JBCDMA010000202.1:0-7253 GCA_038744645.1 Pseudomonadota bacterium
CTGAGAAAAGCGTTATCTGCATACGATAGGGAAGTTATGAGAATTCTTCTGGCTAGACACGGGCACACAAATTTTAATGAACTGGGTCTTTGCAATGCAGATCCGAAGGTTGAAGTATTTCTAACAAAAAAGGGAATTGAGCAAGCGGAGTCGCTAAAGGGTTGTCTCGAAAAATATTCTATTCAAAAGGTTTATGTGTCCGACTTGCCTAGAACGAGTGAGACGGCCCGATATTGTGTTCCAAATCACGACTCGATAATTCAAGACGATAGACTGTCTGATATAAAAACCGGTTTTGAAAATAGGCCGGTTCAAGATTTTTTAGATTTTATCAAGGCGAACCCATTGTCGATCAAAACACCCGGTGGCGAATCGTTTTATGACGTGAAAGCTAGAGTGCACTCATTTATCGATACTCTCGTTCAAAGCGGCGATGATTGTGTTCTAATAATAACCCATATGGATCCAGCTAAAATAATCACCGGTTTCTTTCAAGAGTTTACCGATTCAGAGGTATGGAATCTAGAAATAGATAACTGTACTCTATTAGAATTTCATGCTTCGTGAGTAGGACAACAGATAACAATGCTTTCAAGTCGCGGGCAAGCCTGCTGGAACATGGGAAGCGGCGTCTCTTAACGCGGCGTTATAAGCCATGGATAGATTAAATAGTGTTTGGGATTTTTAAGAAGAAACCAGTACTTTCTAAAGACGATATATTATTTCAGATAGAAACCTTTAAATGGTTAATGAAACATTTTGGAGGCGACGACTTCTACCGAGATACAGTATTAGTGTTACCGACTAAGGAATTCTTCCCATCAGAGGTCTCTCATGAAAAAGAGGCTGCAATTAAAACATTCTTACAGGTAAAAAAGTTTGCTGGGCTAGAAAGTTGGGATTGTGTACTTGTAGAACAAGATGAAGACCCAGACCCCAGGGTTGGTTCCACCCTCCTTATGCAAGGTATTGAATCTTCTGCTGCAGGGACATTCTCATTCACGGAAGAAACCGTGCAAATATCTTACAACCCTTCTTTGCTCAAACAACCTACTAATTTGGTCGCTACGTTTGCACACGAGCTGGCTCATTATTTAACAGCTACATCTCCTGAAGAACCTCCAGGAGGCTGGAAAAATTGGGAGTTCGCTACAGATCTCACAGCTGTTTTTCTGGGGTTCGGTATATTTATGGCAAATTCTGCTTTCACTTTTCAACAGTTCACAGACTTTGACTCTCAAGGTTGGTCAACAAACAGAAGTGGTTATTTAACAGAAACGGAGTTTTGCTATGCACTTGCTATTTTTTGTGCTTTAAAGAACATTTCGGTGAACCAAGCATCAATTCATTTAAAACCACATTTAAAGAGACTTATGAAGCGATGTGCAAATGAATTAGAACAATCACTAGTTAACTCAATCATAGACCAAGAGTACGCAGGAAATGGCTTATAGCAAGTGACTGAGCAGAGATTATCAGAGCAAGTCGTGGCACTTGCATTCGCAACTGCCACGCCATACCCTGCTAACTCGTTAGTCAGGCATTATGCATCTATGGAGGAAAACAATGATCAATAGGTCTGCAATAATGCTCAAATATAAAAAGCCTGCGATTGATTGGATTAACTCTGCCGAGCCCTCTCCCGAGGTACCAAGAGTCACTTTAGAAGAAGTAAATGAGGAACGAACTGTTTTTCTAATCCGCGATGAAGACGCCGATACACCTAACATCGTGGACCAGTGGGTAAAACTCAATTACAAATCGCTTTTCGAAAATGAGCTTTTTGGTTGGTATGTAGACGAAAGTCTGTGGCCAAAAAAACGATCAATAAAAGTTTTTAAAGAATGGTTCGATGTGGAATGCCATACCGTAATCATTGATTTAGTTGGGCAACCAATAGTTAGCAACGAAGCATAACACATATGAGCCGCTAGGCCGTCAATTGAAAAGATAGCCTGGTGATCACTTTTTCAAGATCAAGCCAACCCCTGGTTATATATTTCTACTTCGTTAGTCATTAAATCGATTTAGGATAAACTCTGTTTACGCTAATCTAATAAGGAGGAGGCTGAATGAGTATCAAGCCGATCATTTCATTCCCTACGGTCATTGTGTACAGCATCGGCTAGCGTCAAACCTGCGCTCATTATCGTAGCGTTATGTTTTCAGGTAAGCTGGTATGAGTCCCAAATGCTCTATAAATGGTTTGAAGTCTCTGTCAACGAATAGAAGTGGCATGTTTTCTTGAATACAGAAGGAAGCAATAATTACGTCATTGGTTTTTCTGACCGTTATGCCCTTTTTGCGCAAGTTTCTATAGTTATTTGCGTATTCGATGATATGGTTAGGATTGAACATCGAGTATTGGTCTAATAAGGACAATTTATTCTTCACGTGTTCAAACTGTATGTCATCTCTAATTCCTTGCAATATCTCAAGAAAAATCAGATCTCCCATGGCCAAAGTTCCAGCGATAAGACTGTCATCGAGCAAATCGGTTTGAGTAGAGATTCGACCGTTCAGATAGTCTATCCAAACACTCGTATCAGCAAGTATCATTCATTATTTCTCATCTCATCAAGGTCACCTTCCCAACTAATATTTCCCCTCAATGCTCTGATTGATTGTTGTCTTTTTCTTTGAACCAAAAGTTTAAGGCCCTGTTCAACAACCTCTTTTTTTGTTTCGAGGCCAGTTGCCTTTAAAGCTTGTGCCATTAGCTCGTCGTCGATTACTATATTAGTGCGCATACATCACCAGTGTGTATATATATTAAAAATATACACATTCTAGTTCGATAGTGGAAACATGACAAGTGATTTAACAGAGATGCCTAGCCCATGTCATACCGCTTGTATTCACTACCATCACGCCATTATCTGGTCCTGGTCACTCGGAAGAGGAAGATAGATTTTTGCTAGTAGGCACGAGAATGAATGCCAGAATTCTTATTGTTTGTGACTGTATTAGAGTAAATGACACCATTCGCATAATATCAGCTAGGAACGTGGATAAAAGAGAACGTCAAGCTTATGTGAGATTTAGAAATGCGTGATCATTACGACTTTACAGATTCAGTTCCAAATCCACATGCTGCGAAACTGAAAAAACAAATCACTATTTGATTAGACGAAGATACTATGGCGTACTTCAAATCAATGGCTGAAGAAAAAAGCATACCTTCTCAGAGCTTGATTAACTTGAATCTTAGGGATTGCGCTCAGACGCGTCGTGATTTGAAGCTCCATTGGCAGTAAAGGCAGTTAACAAGTTTCTGCGGAAGGACATATTAGAATTGTTGTCTTTCATGCTTGCGATTTAAGTATGTATTTTGTGGATTTACTGTTGTCAGGATCCGCTGTAGAGCATCGAACTTAGCACGATAGGTATCCGTTTGGCCGATGCCTTTTAGCAATGTTCGTTTATGACGAAACGCAAAAGACAAGTAGGATCCAACGGCGTGAAATGTTTTTTGATCAATCATTATTTCATCGGCTCTTGCACTGTTCTCCAATCTCGTGCACCGAACCACAGTTTCACCCCAGATATCGTGTACAGGATGTGTGCTAGAACTCAATCCTGAATACACGCGTCCGGATGCAATGCCGATTCTGATGGCTAAACCATGATTGTCGTATGATGTTTTGAGAATCTCATTTGCTTTGATTGCAAGTGTAATCGCCTGATATGCAGAAATGTCATCTGCAAAATTAGCATCACTAGATCCAGGATTGTAGCCCACCGCAAGCAGATACTGGTCGCCGTTCGTTTTGATTATAAAGGCGTTGTTATTTATCACCAGGGTGTCAATCTCCTGAAAAATACGATTGAATACTTGCTGCGCGTTCAAATCGCCAATTGAGTGCATGAGTTCTGTGGAATTAACGATGTCCAGCGATAGGATCGTACACTCCTCGCTTTCGTACTGATGAACACCATCAGTGGCGTTATTTAGCAGCAAATCACTTTGAAACCGCTTTGGTACGAGTTTGTCAATGACATCAATGCTGGTTTTATTGGTATGCTTCACCCTTTTCCAATTTGCGGTAACCATGAATCGCAAATACACAGCGCAAATAACGCAAGCGCTAGCTAAGGTAATGTGATTGAGTTTTTCCACATGGTAAAAGTTCTCATGATGAACCATAGAAGGAATCGCATATTTTGTTTGCACATAAAAATAACCGTACAACAAGATAGCTATAAGCAATGCAAATGCGCCATTTTCTCTATTAGGAAAAACGAGACTGGCGACAAAAATTTCCAACAATAAGAAATAACTGATGGCGGGATCGGACTGCCAGAGATGACATGCGACCACCAGATAGCTAGCAAAACAAATAAAGATTGAAAACTTACTCCATTGCGCCGAGAACGCTTTTAGGCTCGCGATACTTAGGAGCAGGCAAACACCGTGAAACAAAATATTGACCAGGTGGTGGTACCAATTTGGTGTATCAAGCACAAACAGTTTCATTGCCTGAACCATAATCACCAGATACATTAGCAGTCCAATGCGTGTTAAAAGGGTTTCCTGAGAATATTTGTTTGTATTGCTAAACGCAGTGTCCATTATCTGCCAGCCTCTTTTTTTGTTCTCCTAATATACTGGCAAGGATTGCTTATCCAACTGGTAAATGGGGCTGTTTTGACTACGGCGCAATAATGGTAGCTCGATACACGTTGCCTCGGTAGTGATTGTTATTGGCGTGAGTTTTATTCTACTTGATTGACTGCTGCATCGAGCAGACTTACTGCACCGCTAGTTGATCAATCTGATAGAAAGTACATGCGGGATGTCGGCAATTGCATCAATAACTCTTTCATTCCCCTGTAGTTCAACATCAATAATATTGTATGCGAGTTCACCACGGCTTTTGTTTACCATATCAACAACGTTTACGTTGTGATCTGCCAAAATCGAAAGCACGTTACCCAACACTTTAGGTACGTTTTCATTCGCAAAGATAATGCGTTCGGCGTTAATTCTGTCGAGTTTCACGGTAGGGAAGTTAACCGAATTCTTGATGTTACCATTTTCAAGGAAGTCTTTGAGCTGATCTGCTGCCATTACTGCACAGTTTTGTTCGGCTTCCGCTGTCGATGCGCCTAAATGCGGCATGCTTACTACATCATCCCTTTCAGCAAATACGGTCGATGGAAAATCGTTGATGTATTTTGATAGCTGGTTGTTGTTCAAAGCGTCTAACACGGCAAGTTCATTTACAATGCTCGCTCTGGCAAAATTGAGCAGTACCGCGCCTTTTTTCACTTGAGACAGCGCGTTTTTGTCAATCATATCTTGCGTTTCGGGGATTGCCGGTACGTGCAAGGTAATGTAATCAGATGCGGCGAGCAGCGACTGCAGATTTTGTGCTTTTTCAACTTGGCTTGATAAGCGCCATGCGGCTTCTACCGACAGTGCAGGATCATACCCAATAACACGCATATCAAACGCAAGCGCCAAATCAGCCACAAGTGAACCGATTGCGCCTAGGCCGACGATACCCAGAGTTTTATCTTTTAGCTCAGCGCCTGAGAACTGTTTTTTGGCCGCTTCTACTTGTTTGTTTAAATCACTACTGGTAGAGGTTGCAACCACTTCTTTGACATATTCGATCCCGCCTTGAATACCGCGGGAGCCCAGCAACATCCCTGCAAAAACCAGCTCTTTTACCGCATTTGCATTTGCACCTGGGGTGTTGAAGACAACGAGTCCGCGCTTGCTGAGTTGTTCCACTGGCACATTGTTCACGCCTGCGCCAGCGCGTGCGATAGCCAATACCGATTCTGGAATATCTTCTTCTTGCAGTTTATGGCTACGCAGCAGTATTGCTTCGGGTTGTAGCGTATCTGAACTCACTTCATAGTTTTCTCGACCAAATCTATCCAAGCCTTTGCTCGCAATTTGATTGAATGTTTTTATTTTATACACTGTGATATCCTGCTGTGGAAGTCGCCTATTTTACTTCGTTGTATGCCCAGGCTAACCATGGCATTAGCGCTTCTAAGTCTGATTCATCAACCGTTGCTCCGCACCAGATTCGCAAGCCCGCTGGCGCATCTCTGTATGCTCCAATATCAAAGGCTGCTTTGTGTTCTGCGAGTAACGTGGTGATTGCTTTAACCTTGTCTTCGGGTAAATCTAAGGTGAGGCAGACACTGGTGTTTGATCGCGTTGTGTCGTCAACAGCTAGAAAACTTATCCAGTCATTAGCGCTGACAAAGGCATCTAACACGGCAAAGTTTTCATTTGCCTTTTTAATACAGGCGTTAATACCTCCGATGGATTCAACCCAATTCAACGCATCTAAATAATCACTCACACACAGCATAGACGGTGTATTTATAGTTGCACCGGTAAACAAGCCCTCAATGAGCTTACCGCCTTTTGTCATGCAGAAAATTTTGGGAAGTGGCCAAGGTGGCGTATAGCTTTCCAAGCGCTCTACCGCCCGGGGGCTCAGGATAATCATGCCGTGACCGCCTTCACCGCCAAGCACTTTTTGCCAGCTATAGGTGATCACATCGAGTTTTTCCCATGGCAACGCTTGTGCAAAAATCGCAGACGTTGCATCGCAAAAGGTGAGTCCCTGTCTGTCATCCGCAATCCAATCACCATTGGGCACTCTCACACCAGACGTTGTGCCGTTCCATGTGAACAACACATCGTGGTCAAAATTAACATCCGCTAAGTTAGGTAAATGGCCATAGTCCGCAGACATAATGCGCGCATCTTCAAGTTTTAACTGACTTGTGACATCGGATGCCCATCCTTTGCCAAAGGATTCCCAATAAAGCACGTCGACCGGTCGCGCGCCAAGCATCGACCACATCGCCATTTCATAGGCACCAGTGTCTGACGCAGGTACAACAGCAACGCGATAATCCTTTGGCAGCTTTAAAATTTCTGCCGTTTGTAAACACGCTTGTTTAAGCGCCGCTTTTCCAACGCTAGAACGATGTGAGCGACCAAGCACGCTAAGGTCTAGCTGACTGACGTCATAGCCAGGGCGTTTTGTGCATGGTCCTGATGAAAAATTCGGTTGAGCAACGGGTGTTGTAGGCTGCATTAACAACTCCTTTTTGATATGCGGATAAAACTCGATAAATATGCGGCGCAAGAGTTTAACAGTTTAATAACAAATGCGTTAGTAAAATGTAGATATAAAGTGTAATAACAGAAGCATTTTTAATTATTATTGCTCGGTGTTATTCGCTATTATTTTGTGTGAATTAAGCAGAAACAATTC
>JBCDMA010000203.1:0-7249 GCA_038744645.1 Pseudomonadota bacterium
TTCGCGATCTTTATTTGGGAGTTCCAGACCAATCACCGATTTACCAGGGATGACTTCAACAACGCGCACGGATATAGCCGACATTGCTCTCGCAAGATCCTTTGCTAGTCCGACGATTTTATTCACTTTTACACCAGGTGCTAAATCCATTTCAAATCGCGTGATCACCGGTCCAGGCAGCACATCTACAACGGAAGCT
This sequence comes from Pseudomonadota bacterium, assembly GCA_038744645.1. GTDB lineage: Bacteria > Pseudomonadota > Gammaproteobacteria > Enterobacterales > Alteromonadaceae > Glaciecola. The sequence goes on from JBCDMA010000203.1 coordinate 200, forward strand.
TCAATATTAAAATCGGCGAGTTTACTTTCAAGTAATCGCGACACCTGTTCTAATTCTTGTGGGCTGACGGGATTCTTTTTGCGGTCAGCGCGCTCCAAAAGCTCAAATGAAGGCATGGGTTCGGTAACCACTTTAAGGTCCACTGAATCCTCATGCGCTTTACCAACACGTCGTTGTGTTTTTGCAACTGTTTTTTTGGTACCAGTATCATCTATATGCGCGCGCAAATCATTGTCCAAATCGGTCTCATCCGATATATCAGAGAACGTTGGTGCTGCCTTGATTGCGGACTTTTTTGATGATTTGCGTGGTAACAATGACGGTTGTTCTTTGAGCTCAATTGTAGTGTCTTCAAGCGAGTGTGCGGGTGGCTCGATGCGTTGCCCTTTTAACTTTGCCGGAAGGCTCATTATAGACTGTGCAAGCCAAATTGTTTTTTCACCTACCCAGTCAACGATTTGCAGCCAAGAGACACCTGTCGTTAGCGTAAATCCGGTGCAAAAGAAACACAGGAGCAATAAGATCGAGCCTACTGTGCTGAAATATGGGATAAGTGCATTGCTGATGATGTCTCCCATTGCACCGCCAGCGGAGACGTTATAAACGTCATCAAAATTAATGCTGGCTAACCCGGTAAATCCAAATACGAGCAGTAATAACCCAATGATGCGAAGTGAAATGGTGAGAAAATCTAGGTCTCGCGGGTGGCGCAGATGTAAAAACAAATACCATCCAATCACTGCTAGACCGAATGGGACGAGATAAGCGCTAACACCGAATCCAAAAAGTAAAATGTCCGCGCAATATGCACCGGCACTCCCCATCCAATTCTGAATTTCAGACTCAAAACCCGTCTGGCTCCAACCGGGATCACTCGGGTCAAAGGTGACCAAAGCGACTAATAGAAAGAACGAAAAACCGCATGACATGATCATGCCAACTTCAATGAGTCTTTGTATGCCTGATAATCGCGCCATAGTGTTTATTGTTTGCACTTGAATCGTTGGTTCTGGTTAAAGAGCGATGCAAAATTTACTCCTATCCATAGCAAGATTCAAATTTATCCGTCCTGTTTAACGCGCCTTTTCGAACGCTTAACTAAAGATACTTACCAGATTAATGCGTAAATACGTTCAAGTGTGACCAAGTAAGCTCTGGTATGTTTCATCCAATGCTCTTGCAGGGTCAGCTGCATTGGTTATTGGTCTGCCAATCACCAAATAATTAACGCCAGACGAGATCGCTTGCTGGGGTGTCATGATCCGGCTCTGGTCATCTGCTTTACTGCCCGCGGGCCGAATACCTGGCGTTACGAGTTTGAAGTCCTGGTCTATGATATCTCTCAACATGATTGCTTCTTGTGCAGAACACACGACACCGTCCGCACCCGCGTTTCTAGCTAACATCGATAGTGCTTTGACTTTATCCGGTATTGAGACATTGCCATAAACCGGCTCCACTTGCTGCTCATCCATACTTGTAAGAATGGTCACAGCGGTTAGCAAGACTTCACTGTTCTTTGACAAACTAGCATTTTTCGCTGCTTCAATCATCTGCGCGCCACCAGAGGCGTGCACATTTACCATCCAAACACCTAGGCTCACCGCAGCTTCAACGGCCTTTGCTACCGTGTTTGGAATATCGTGGAACTTCAGATCCAAAAATACATCATATCCTTTGTTTACAAGCGTTTTCACAAAGTCAGGACCAAAAAGAGTGAACATTTGTTTGCCCACTTTTAATCTGCAACGCTCGGGTGAAAACTGGTTAACGAGCGCCAAAGCGCGCTGTGCATCATCAAAATCCAAGGCTACGATGATTGGAGATGTTTCCATTTTGTTTTATTCCCCATCAATGCCAATAACAGGTTTCATTGTTGACCAGTTTTTGCACGAAGGACACAACCAATAAAGTTGACGACCCGAAAAACCGCAGCTATGGCAATGGTATTTTGGCCGTTTGTTGATTTGTTTGTCCATCAACGTTTGCAGCTCCAAAATACTCTTTTTGATTGCTTCGTCTTTGGTTTGATCAGCATACAATCCAAGTAACGCTTTAAACCCTCTCACCGTAGGATGGTGCTTAAGCTGCTTGAGTAAAATCTCAGACGCGGTTCTGCTGTCTTGTTCAAGGGCAATAATCCTTACCTTCGCAATATAAGACGATGCACAGTTTTCCCAATAAGGCTCGATAATTGAATCTAGTTTTGACCAGGCGTTTTCTTTTTCAGCACAAATCAACAGCAAAGGAATGGCTTCACTTAACCATTCAACATCGCGTTTGGGGATTTCTGATAGGTAATCCATGGCTATAAGATACTGCGCTTTTTTCATCGCGTACTTGCCAAGTTCAAGCCATGGGCGCACTTCCTTTCCTTCCACCATCATTGCCTTTTTTAGCGTTTTTTCAGCGTCATCATCATCACCCTGTGCCGAATATTCGGCCGCTTGTTCGCAATAGAAATGTGAAAGATACAAATACATTTGCTCATCATTTGGGGTAATTTTTAGGCTTCTGGTCGCCAGTTCAATTGCTTTGTGCCATTCTTTGGTGATCTGATAGATATTGAATAACTTTTGTTGTGCGACGGGAAAGTGCCTATCGTTGTCTAACAATTGAAGGAATACGCCTTCAGCGCGTTCTAGGAACCCTGCTAAAAGATAATCCGTACCCAATTCCATGAGCGCAAGCGCCTGCTGCTGACTGTTTATTTCCTCTCGACTGATCAAGTTTTGATGCACGCGAATAGCCCTGTCTAGCTCCCCGCGATGACGAAAAAAATTGCCCATAGCAATGTGCGTCTCCACCGTATCTGTGTTGACGCTAATCATCTTCATAAAGGTATCGACTGCCTTGTCAGCCTGGTCTGATAAAAGCAGATTCAAACCTTTGTAATAATGATTGGATAAGATACTTGATTGTTTTCGCTGCGTCCTGCGCAAGCTATTTCGGCCCATGACCCAGCCATAGGCCACCGCAACTGGGAGAAGTAGGAATAACAATTCCAGCATGAAGCTTATTTGTCCTGGCTGATTCTGGCTAACTTACGCTTGAGTACGTTTAATTTTAATCTACTAGATAGGTAGGTTGAAAACATGCCCAACACACCTAGAAAAAAGCCTAGCAACAACATAATCATCATGAGAGTGGCCATTTTCATATCGCTTTGCGCAACGAGGTAATTTACAGTGACAAGTTCAGTGTTTCTCGACCCTACAACTGCCGCGAGCAGAAGCATAGCGACGATAATAATAAAAACTAAAATCCGCTTCATATTTGAATAAGGTTGGGTTAAAGATCGACTCTTTCCCTAAGTTCCTTCCCTGCTTTGAAATGTGGTACGTGTTTACCTGTTAAATCGACTGTAGCGCCCGTTTTTGGATTTCTTCCGACTCTGGGTGCTCTGTAATGAAGTGAAAAACTACCAAAGCCCCGTATCTCTATACGGTCACCTTTCTGTAGCGTTTGTGCCATTTGTTCGAGGAGTTCTTTCACTGATTCTTCTAACTCTTTACCTTGAAGAGAACCCGTTTTTAGACTTAATCGTTCAATTAACTCTGATTTTGTCACCGCTTGTCTCCATAGTTCAATCACTGTCACACCGCAAACAAAAAGAGCGGCTTAAAAGCCGCTCTTATTTAAAGACAAATAGGTTATTCGCCTTTGGCAGCTTTGAATGCTTCGGCCATTGCACTTAGACCACTATCGTCTTGGCTATTAACCTTATCAAGGGCTTCTTTTTCGTCCGCTTGATCTTTAGCTTTCACTGATAGGTTAACCACACGATTTTTGCGATCTACGCCGGTAAACTTCGCTTCGATGCTGTCACCAACATTAACTACGTCTGCAGCATCTTCAACTCTGTCGCGCGAAAGGTCGCCAATTCTGATATAACCTTCGACTTCTTCCGCAAGTTTCACAGTGACACCTTTGATGTCAGCTGCCGTCACTTCTCCGGTAACAATAGCACCTTTTTTGTTTTCTGTCAGATACTTATTGAAAGGATCTTCTTCGATTTGCTTGATGCCAAGAGAGATACGTTCACGCTCTGGATCGACCTGCAAAACAACCGCTGTGATTTCATCGCCTTTCTTGTAATCTCTGACAGCTTCTTCGCCTGCTTTCTGCCAAGAAATGTCTGACAAATGCACCAATCCGTCAATTCCACCGTCAAGACCGATGAAAATACCGAAATCAGTGATTGATTTGATCTTACCAGTGACTTGTTCACCTTTCTCATGAGACTTAGCAAACGTTTCCCAAGGATTGTCGATACACTGCTTAAGACCTAGCGAAATACGACGGCGTTCTTCATCAATTTCGAGGACCATGACGTTGACAACATCACCTAAACTGACCACTTTTGATGGATGGATGTTTTTGTTAGTCCAATCCATTTCAGATACGTGAACGAGACCTTCAACACCGTCTTCAATCTCAACAAAACAACCGTAGTCAGTGAGATTGGTGACTGCACCGCTAAGTCTTGCGCCCTCAGGATAACGTTCTGCAATTTCCTGCCAAGGATCGCTTCCCATTTGCTTCATGCCAAGAGAAACACGTGATTTCTCTTTGTCGAACTTCAATACTTTAACATTGATTTCATCACCTACTGCAACCACTTCTGATGGGTGCTTAACACGCTTCCACGCCATGTCAGTGATATGAAGTAAGCCATCAACGCCGCCAAGATCGACGAATGCACCGTAGTCAGTAAGGTTTTTAACAATACCCTTGACTTCATCACCTTCTTCAAGGTTTTGCAATAACTGATCGCGCTCAGCGCTGTTTTCTGCTTCTATTACAGCTCGTCTAGACACGACAACATTGTTGCGTTTTGCGTCAAGCTTGATGACTTTGAATTCTAATTCTTTGTTTTCTAGATGATTTGTTTCGCGGATAGGTCTTACATCTACAAGTGAGCCGTGCAGGAATGCGCGAACAGTATTTACTTCAACCGTAAATCCACCTTTGACTTTACCGTTGATGATGCCTTTGATCGTGGCTTTTTCTTCGTACGCCTTTTCAAGCTCTAACCAAGCTTCGTAGCGCTTCGCTTTTTCGCGAGATAGGATAGTCTCTCCGAACCCATCTTCCACCGCATCCAATGCTACGTCTATGGTATCGCCTATCGCGATCTCTAATGTTCCATCTGCAGCTTTAAATTGTTCTGCAGGTATTGCACTTTCCGATTTTAGACCTGCATCAACAAGAACGATGTCTTTATCTATTGATACAACGGTACCTTTAACAATGGCACCTGGGCGTGTTTCAAGTTGTTGGAGGCTTTCTTCAAAAAGTTCAGCAAAATTTTCAGTCATATTTTATTTACTTAAAAAATCCGATTCTCTACCGTGAAAAAACGGGGTTATTAAATTGAGCGAAACATCCTGTTCCGCGATTAATTAGTTTTGTAAGATGATGATACGGCTTACACCAATCTTCGATTAAGCACTTCTTTCATAGCAATATCAAAGACTTGTGCTGCATTTAAAGTTGACGAATCAATTAAAATCGCATCATCAGCCGCCTTCAAGGGCGCATTGTCTCGATTGATGTCGCGTTCGTCTCTTGCACGTATCTCAGATAAAAGGCGCGAGATTTTAACATCATGCCCCTTTTCTTTCAACTCAATAAATCTGCGCTCTGCACGTATTTCGGGACTAGCAGTGAGGTAGAGTTTAAGCTCTGCGTTGTTAAATACCACTGTCCCCATATCTCTGCCATCTGCAACTAAACCAGGAGGCAGTGCAAAACTGCGTTGTCGACGTAACAGCGCTTCGCGTACCTGTGGCAACGCCGCAACTTTCGATGCTGCTGCACCAACCTTTTCGTTGCGAATGTCAGCAGTGACATCTTCACCTTCCAATACGATTTTGCTCACTTGCTGATATGATTCGAAACTGACATCTAAACCTGACGCTAGTGGAACCAGCGCATTCACATCGTCTAGCGGAAGATCGTGATGGATTGTCGCCAATGCCAACACGCGATAGATTGCCCCACTGTCCAATAAATGCCATTTAAGCGTACTTGCTAATTTTAGACAGAGCGTACCTTTTCCGGCGCCGCTGGGTCCGTCTACAGTTATTACAGGTACGTTTTGCATAGTTGGCAATGTGATTCGAATTGGTTGAAAGCGCGCGCATTATACTGCGCCCATGATTTAAAACAACATGAATCGGAGAAAACGAGACGAAATATTTGTGTCAGTGTTTGTTAGTGATTTATTCAGTGGATCAATCGCAATGTGCAGCGGTATCTATTGCGATTTTAAAGCTTTGAAATCATGGATGATTTCACAGAGCGCACAGGGATGTGTTTGCAGCGACTTTAAAATCGCAATAGATACCGCTGAATCATGATGCAACACTAGATGTGAAATCACCAACAATACCTCAGGCCACCAAAAATGACGGCCAAGAATGCGAATTATTTCTGTGAGATTTGCGCCAGCATCGAGAAGTAATCTGGGAACGTTTTGGACGTGCAGCCAGGGTCGTTGATCGTAACGCCGCAGTTGTCATCCAAAGCAACGAGCGAGAAACACATTGCCATTCGATGATCATCATAGGTGTCAATCTCAGCATGTTTAAGTGTATCTGGCGGAACAATGTGAATAAAGTCTTCGCCCTCTTCTACTACTGCGCCCACTTTGCGTAACTCGGTTGCCATAGCATGCAATCGATCGGTTTCTTTAACGCGCCAGTTATAAATATTGCGAATCGTTGTTGGCCCTTTTGCGAACAATGCCGTTGTCGCAATCGTCATCGCAGCATCGGGAATGTGGTTAAGATCCAAATCAATGCCTTGTAACTCGCCTTTTTTAATCGTAATGCTATAGTCGTCCCACAGCACTTTGGCACCCATTTTTTCAAGCACTAATGCGAAATCCTTATCGCCTTGAATGGATGCGCTACCAACACCATTCACGGTGACACTACCGCCTTTAATCGCGGCCGCCGCCAGGAAATATGACGCTGATGATGCATCGCCCTCGACAACAAAGTGCTGATTGGCGCCGTATTTTGACGTCTTTGAAATATGAAA
>JBCDMA010000204.1:0-7215 GCA_038744645.1 Pseudomonadota bacterium
ACAGCATCATATAGGAAGAAGTTGGTTTCACCTTGCACAGCCCAATCGGTAAAAATAAAGAATTCCGCTGAATCGTTCAGTGGGATAGCATAGCGCGCAGTAGCATTAAAGGTTGTCCGCGGTGCATTTGGGAACGGGTTACCATCCACTGACGCGAGACCGTCAGTGACAGGGTCAAGCACGGTACAATTTGCACCACATACAGCAACCTGTAAATCATCGTCTTTGAGTTCAGTTTCGTTTAATGCAAATCCTACGGTGAAAACCAAGTTGTCCGTTGCTAAATACTTCGCTTCAATTTCATAACCAAAAGCTTCACCCTTGTCTGCATTGAGTAATGAATTACCGTTTGATTGACCACCAATCGCCGATAACTGAATGTCATCAACGACATAGGCAAAGGCTGCCGCATTTATCCTTAAAGTATTATCAAGCAGGTCTGCTTTGACCCCCGCCTCAACAGAGTTTATTGTTTCAGCTTCTGCAACGGAAGGGTTGCCTTCAAAGGCAATATCGCGCCCTTGAATTGACTGTGCTCTAAAGCCATTTGCATATCTGGCATATATGCTCATATTGTCATTTATTGCGTAGTTGGCAGACAGTTCAAATCCCACTTGTCCGTCGTCAACATCTACTGGCTCGTAATCTTGAATAGTTGCATCACCAGTGACAATGGCAAAACCATCGACATTTTGATCGCCCACTTCAAGCGATTTCTCATCATAGGTGTAGCGCAAACCAGCCGTGACGGTAAGCTTATTTGTAATGTCATACGTCCCTTGGCCAAATACTGCCCAGGTGTCATTTTCATGCGTTACCGTTGTCGCACCAAAAAAACCGTCGGTGCTAGTTATGTCAAATGACGAGTTAAAGTAAAACAATCCGACCTGCCAGGAATACGCTTTATCAGTATCACTGGCTAGACGTATCTCTTGCGTAAACTGCTGCAAATCATCCAATGCATCTCGCGTTACGGCATCAAAGGGGATAAAACCTGGGCGAGGGTCAGGTGTAAAATCTGCCGCGCTACCAAAACCACCGTCTATATCACCGAGACTAAAGCCATCAGCTTCTTCAAACGCGATGATGGATGTTAACGTTTTGCCTGAGAAATCGTATTCTAGCTTCAATGAATACCCGAGGTTTTCATATTCTTGCGGGTTGTTGTCAAAGGCATTACCCAGCAAATTGGCATCATAAAACACCAACTCTCTGTCGTAGTTTTCATTGAGCTCATTTGACCCTCTTGTAAACACATTCGCACGAAAAACCTCGGCGGTACCATTATAGTCTCGCGCATGAAGGTTAAATAATATGTTCCATCTATCTGAGGGCTCAATCAGTAGCTGTGCTCTGAACGCATTGTCATAGAATCCACCCATGACATCGCCAGCAATGCGGTTTGCGCCATTGATAATATAATCATCGCGTTCTTGGGCCAGGATTGAAATTCGCCCCGAAATGGTATCCGTAATGCCACCACCGACCGCGGCTTCGACGTTATATGAAGTCCGAGTAGCAGCGCCTAAATTGACATAAGCATCAAAGTCTTGGCTGGGTTTAACGCTGTCAAACTTAACGATACCAGCCGTTGTATTTCGTCCGAAAAGCGTGCCTTGAGGTCCTCTAATGACTTCAACCTGCTCAATATCGAAAATGGGGAAACTCTTTAAGACTGTGTTTTCCATAACCACGTCATCCATAATGATGGAAACAGGTTGTGAGGCTGCCAGATCAAAATCGGAATTTCCCAGTCCTCTGATATAAAACCGCGGGGCAACGCGGCCATTTGACGATTCGGCGTAGAGGCCAGGCACTCTAATCGCAAGCGCTCTGATATCTTCGTTGCTAGAGAAGATGGTTCTTAATTCTTCGGTCGTTAACGTGGAGATGGAAATGGGGACATCTTGAATGGATTGCACGCGTTTGGTTGCAGTCACTTCTATGCGTTCTAGTCCTTCTGTATTTTCGTCCTTAGCGGCAGGTGATTCGTCTTGTTGGCGCGCGATTGCCGGCTGTGCAAACGCGAGCACTACGCAAAGCGCAACGGTTGTATGTTGAAAAGGCTTCATGTTGTTTCCCTAAAGTGTTTATTACTTTTATGTGTGACAGACCAATGTAATGCCTTGATTATTAGCCAGGTGGAATGTGTCGGGAGAAGTTTAACAGAGGGTATTTGTCTCAATTATTTCCGATTTATGAATTTTCGCTGAATTTTTTTATTTGGTTTTACTAACGTGAAAAGTTACCTACACTTATCGATGCTAGTAACAACTGATTAACATACGGGCGTCAATACAAAGCCTGTGCTTATTGTTCGTCAATTGGATATCAAAAATAGGAGCGTCTGAGTGGACCCAGCGGCAGATGTAAGCGGCAAGATTATCCTAATCACCGGCGGCGCATCCGGCATCGGTGCCGCAACCGCTAGCCTACTCTCGATGCGAGGTGCAAGGGTAGTTGTTTCAGATATCGACGACGCCAAAGGCGAAGCACTTGCAAGTTCGCTTAGTAAAGAGATGCACGTTGTGACGTATGTGCATTGTGACGTCGTCGAGGCAAATGATGTATTGGCTTTGTTTGCACTTGCGGTTGAGAAGATGGGCCGCATCGATGTTGTAGTTAACAATGCAGGGATTGATCATCAGCCATCTCCAATGCATGAAATCAGCGAAGCTGATTTTGATCGAAACCTCGCCGTCAATCTAAAAGGTGTCTGGTACTGTATGCGCGAAGCCGTCAAGTGTATGGCATCGACAGGTGGCGGACACATTATTAATGTTTCTTCAGCTGCGGGCTTGCGCTCAGCACCATCGATAGCTGCCTATAGTGCGGCAAAGCACGGTGTTATTGGCCTTACCCGTTCTGCAGCGCATGAATACACTAAATTCAACATACGATTGAACGCTGTATGCCCCAGCTTTATCGATACTCCATTAGTGCAAAATGTATTAGCACATATGAATGAAAAACAACAAAAAGCAATCGTTAATGCCAGTCCCATGCGCAGACTGGGAAAGGTGGAAGAAGTCGCGACGTTAATTGCTTGGCTTGCAAGTGACGAAAGCAGTTTTGTGAATGGCCATGCGTTTAGTGTTGACGGTGGTATGCTCGCCTGAATTTTAAGGAAAGTAGTTATGAAAGACTTATTTGATCTGCAAGGAAAGGTCGCATTGGTGACTGGCGCAAGTCGCGGCATTGGCGAATCCATCGCGCGCCTTTTGGCCGCAAAAGGCGCACATGTCATAGTTTCAAGCAGAAACTTAACCAGCTGCGAAGCAGTGGCTTCGTCAATTTGTAGTGACGGCTTTGACGCCAGTGCGTTTGCTTGTCATGTAGGTGAGGTAGCACAAATCACATCTGTTTTTGAGCATATAAAAAAGACACACGGGCGACTCGATATATTGGTGAACAACGCCGCTGCAAACCCTTATTTTGGTCATATCATTGACACCGAACTTGGTGCATTTACCAAAACAGTCGATGTCAATATACGAGGCTATTTCTTCATGTCATGCGAAGCGGGAAAACTGATGCGTAAACAAGGTGGTGGCGTTATTTTAAACACAGCATCTATTACAGGCGTATCCCCGGGTGAGTATCAAGGGATCTATTCGATCACAAAGGCGGCAGTCATCAGCATGACCAAAGCGTTTGCAAACGAATGTGGCTCCTTGAATATCCGTTGTAATGCGCTGTTGCCTGGGTTAACGGACACAAAGTTTGCTAGTACGTTAACAAGCGACGAAAGCACGCTTAAAAAAATACTTGCTCAAATCCCACTCGGTCGAGTTGCCGATCCTGATGAAATGGCGGGAACGGTCTTGTACTTGGTCTCCGATGCGTCGAGCTATACGACGGGCGCAACAGTAATTGTTGATGGAGGCATGCTCGCTTAATTGGCTAGTTCCTGATCCTGTCTACCGCTTCTTGCCAACCCGTATAGTCTCTATCTCGCTGGTCTTTAGTCAGCCTTGGTTCAAATGTACGTTCTATCGACCACAGCTTAGTCAACGCATCTAAGTCGGCAAAAATGCCCGCTTGTAGGCCAGCTAAATAGGCCACGCCCAATGCAGTTGTTTCGGTTATTGTTGGCCTGTCCACGTTGGCGCCCAAAATATCCGCTAAGTACGCCATAACCCAGTCATTTTTGCACATGCCACCGTCAACGCGCAGTGTTGTTGGTCGCGCGCCGTCGCTTTCCATGGCTTTTTGTAAATCTTTTGTTTGATAACAAACAGACTTTAATCCAGCTTCAACAATCTCGTTTATGCCTGTATCGCGCGTCAAACCCAAGATCGCGCCTCTTGCATCAGGGTCCCAGTAGGGCGCACCAAGTCCTGTGAAGGCCGGTACAAGATAAACGTTACTGTTTTTGTCCGCTTGTTTGGCTAAAGATTCGCTCTCTGATGCATCTGAAATAAGCTTCAGACCGTCTCTTAACCACTGAACGGTTGCACCTGCCATAAAAATACTGCCTTCCAGCCCATACGTAGGGACGCCGTTTAGTCGATAGGCAACTGTGGTGAGCAATTTGTGTTCTGAAATTAATGGTGTGTCACCGGTGTTGAGCATCAAAAAACAACCCGTCCCATAGGTGCTCTTTGCCATGCCTTTAGTAAAACACGTTTGCCCAAACAATGCCGCTTGCTGATCCCCTGCGATCCCTTGAATGGGTATCTCAACGCCTAAAAGAGAGGCACCTGTAACGCCAAAGTCGGCTGCACTGTCTTTGACGTCAGGCATCATCTGACTTGGAATACCAAAGGTATCCAGAAGTCTGTTATCCCAGTCTTGCTCTCGCAAGTTAAATAACAGCGTTCTAGAAGCATTCGTTGCATCCGTTACATGTGATGATCCCAACGTTAATTTCCATACGAGAAAGGTATCGACAGTACCGAAAAGCAAATCGCCTCTATGGGCTCTCTCTTTTGCCCCTTCAACGTTGTCCAAAATCCACTGTATTTTGGTTGCCGAGAAATAAGGATCGAGCAATAGTCCTGTTTCGTTTTTTACATGCTCTACTAGATCGTCATCTTTACGCAATGCTTCGCACGTACTTGCAGTGCGCCTATCTTGCCAAACAATCGCAGGGTAGACAGGCTCTCCGGTATTTTTATCCCATACAATTGTTGTTTCACGCTGATTGGTGATACCAATGGTTTTTACTGCACTGGCACCGACACCCGCCGTCTCCAACACGCGACGGCAGCAGTGAATCACAGTAAGCCAAATATCTTGAGGGTCGTGCTCTACCCAGCCATCATTAGGAAAGTGTTGAGTGAATTCCTCTTGTGCGACATGCATTAGTTCGCCGTTGTCTGAAAACAAAATAGAGCGAGAACTGGTGGTGCCTTGGTCGATGGCCAGAATGTATGACATGGGATAGACTCTCCTTGGATTATTTGGTTCGATAATGAACTATTTACAATAAATTAACAATATTATTTTCGAATTCGAATCTATTTGTGCGGGTAAATTTGCCTTAATCGGCTGTTTGCGCTCTAATCGCTCGAAAGTTCGCTCCAACTAATAAGAGATCATAAAACATGGCTCAAACACAACGTCACGAACAGATTGTCAGTCTCATAAAGCAGCGCGGATTTATGTCAATAGATGAGTTGGTTGCCGCTTGTAATGTGACACCACAGACCATTCGTCGCGATTTAAATTCGCTGGCTGATATGGGACTGATAAGCCGATATCACGGCGGAGCAGGGATGTCGACAAGTTGGGAAAACACACCTTACCAAGACAGAAAAACGCAGAATAATGAAGTGAAAGAGCGTATCGCGGAAGCCGTCGCCAATATGATCCCTGATGGCGCGTCCTTGTTTATCAATATTGGAACCACAACAGAGCTTGTTGCTTCAAAACTCCTCAGCCATAAGAACTTGCATATTGTCACTAACAACATTCATGTCGCAAGTGCACTATCCGCGAAAGAGGATTTCACCGTGATTGTGGCTGCAGGTGAAGTGCGCTATCGAGACGGCGGTATCATAGGCGAAGCGACCTGTGACTTCATTGAACAGTTTCACATGGACTATGGCATTATCGGGATCAGCGGAATTAGTTCAGAAGGTGCTTTACTGGATTTTGACTTTCGTGAAGTAAAGGTGTCGCAGGCGATTCTCAAACAATCAAAAACCGTGATATTAGCAGCCGACGCGACAAAATTTGAAAGAAGAGCGATGGTCGAACAAGGCCATATCCGCCAGGTAAATTGCCTCGTATCTGATAAACAACCCCCCAAACCGATTCTGGACATTATGCATGACCATGACGTGTCGTTTGTTAACTGCTAGAACAATTGTAATGTTTAATGATAATACAATTTCTAAAATGTTCGTTTATTTTCATAAATGTTGACAAATGTCTTTTTTTGGATTCAAATGGTGACATTGAAGAATTCAGGAGACAGTTATGTCTATTCATCACGTGGATGTCGCTGTCATTGGTGGCGGCATCAATGGCGTTGGCATTGCGCTTGATACCGTCGGTCGAGGCTTGAACGTCAGTTTGATTGAAAAAGGCGACTTAGCCAGTGCGACCTCATCATCCAGCAGTAAGCTGATCCACGGCGGGCTTCGCTATCTTGAGCACTATGAGTTTCGTTTAGTAAAAGAAGCACTTGGTGAACGCGAAGTGTTGCTCAACAAAGCGCCGCATATTATGTGGCCGCTTCGCTTTCGTTTACCGCACCAAAAGCACTTGCGACCGGCCTGGATGATCCGTTGTGGATTGTTCCTTTATGATCATTTGGCGACGCGCGTCTCGCTACCCAAATCAAAGAAACTCAAAAATACTAAAGAAAGCCCTTTGGTATCTTCCATCAAGACGTGTTTTGAATACTCTGATGGTTGGGTCGATGACGCTCGTCTCGTCGTGCTAAACGCCATTGCCGCGCGCGAAAAAGGTGCTCAGATCCACACTCGAACCGAATGTATTAGGGCAGAAAAGGGCGATAGGCACTGGACCTTGATCTTGCGAAAAGCGAACGGTGAGGTGTTTACAATGACCTGTTCGACTATTGTTAATGCAACAGGTCCCTGGGCTATCTCGTTTATTGATCGTATAGCAGACACGCCAAACCCTAACTCGATGCGCATGGTCAAAGGCAGTCACATCATTGTTCCGCGCATGTATACGTCAAATGAAGCGTATATTCTGCAAAATGAAGATGACCGCATCGTTTTTGTTATTCCATATGAA
>JBCDMA010000205.1:0-7158 GCA_038744645.1 Pseudomonadota bacterium
ACACGATACCAAGGTTGTTTGAGCCAATGCAGACTGAGTATCTCAGTCACGATGGCAGCAACAATCGTTACGATGAAAAGAAAAATTGCTGGCCAGCCATACAGGTAGAACCCAAATAGCGTGGCAGGTAGCAGTGCAAAACACACTTGTAGCATGATGCCATTTACGGCAATACCTGCGTGAGCGTAAGGAGAAGCTTGTAGTTGTTGACTACTCATTGGACTCCTCCTTGGTCGCATCCGCTCTGTTCTTTCTTGCCTTGCTGGCTTTTGCTCGAGCGGCTTTTTTCGCTGCTTTTTCTGCGGCCTTAGCGGCTTTTTCGGCTTCTACTCTTTCCTGTTTGGCAACGCTGAGGTCTACCGTGTATTCCATCTTCTTCTTCGCATCTCTTGCGATCGCTTGTTTGCCTTTTGCAAACTGAAAATACTGTACTAATGGAATATGCGACGGACATACGTAAGCACAGGCGCCACATAATATGCAGTCTTTCAACCCATAATCAGCTGCACTGTCGAAGTCTTCAGCGTTGACTCGTGTCGCCATTTCAAGTGGCAAGAGGCCCATGGGACATGCTTTCACGCAGGAAGTACATCGGATACAAGGCGATTGTTTTTTACTGGGCATTTCATCTTTGGTAAACGCCAGTATACCTGTGGCACCTTTGATCATCGGCGCGTCGCTCGATGGAATAGGCATGCCCATCATGGGACCACCCATAATGATTTGTGACGGCGACGTTTTAAGCCCTTCACACTCGTCGATGATATTGCTGATCGGCGTACCAATCAGTGCTTCAATGTTCGAGGGCGTCTTAATCGCGCCGCCAGCAACGGTCACAACCCTAGATATTAATGGACGACCTAATACTAAGGCTTCGTAAATGGCATAAATGGTACCCACATTGTGCACTAAGGTTCCGACAGACGTACTTCTCGCTCCAGCGGGCACTTCTCTTCCAGTAACCCATTGAATTAGCTGTTTGGCAGAACCCATAGGATATTTAGCAGGAACAACATGTACTTCAACGCTACCAAAAGGCGCTGCAGCCTCCTGGATGGCCTTGATAGCTTCTGGCTTGTTATCTTCAATCGCGATAACGACTCTGTATGCCTGCAAAATGTATCTGACTAGCCGCGCGCCTGTGATAATTTTTTCTGCTTTTTCACGCATCAATCTGTCATCACAGGTGAGATAGGGCTCGCACTCACTGCCGTTAACCAGCACGGTTTTTATTTCGTGTTTCGCGCCTTGCTTTAATTTAACCGCGGCGGGGAAGATAGCGCCGCCCATACCTACTATACCCGCTTGTGCGACCTTATCGGCTAGAGAAAGGGGTGGCGCTTTGAAAGGATCTTCAATATCGCCAACATCCTGCCATTGATCTTTACCATCCGTTTCAATGATGATGGCAGGTGCAGTATGTCCCGACGGGTGCGGCGCGACGATATCAGTAATGTCGGTTACCGTGCCGGAACTGGAAGCATGAACAGGTGCTGATACCTCGGTGGGGGCCACCGCAATGAGCTGGCCTTTTAATACGTAGTCTCCCACATTTACAATGGGAATAGCGCTAGCGCCAGCATGCTGCCTTAATGGAATAAATAGCTTTTCTGGCAAGGTTGCAGATTTAATTGCAGATACTGCTGATTCTTTATGTCCCACAGGATGCACGCCACCACGTGATTTTGCCCAGTTTGCAAATGCTTTAAACATCATACGCCCCCTACCGAAACTGTGGCAGCGGCGTGAGCATTTGGTTTTGGCCAGTGCCAAGTATTGACGTCCTCTACTTCCTCTTCCATGGTGATGCAGTTTTCAGGGCACGCGTTCAAACATTTCTTACAGCCGGTACAAGCACCAGTCATGACCACATGTATTTGGCCATTAGCACCGACAATGGCATCTGTTGGACAGGCTTTAAGACACTTTGTACAACCAATACAAAGCGACTCTGCAATGTTCGCCAATACGGGTTTGGCTACTTCCCCAATGCTGTTGGGGTCGATGTTCAATAGGCTTGCTAGGTTTTCTACTAGCGTTCTTCCGCCGGGAGGGCAGAAGTTGAGTTCAATTTCACCATCGACAACCGCTTTCGCTGCGGGCGAGCAACCAGGAAATCCGCACTGTCCGCATTGGCTCTGCGGCAACATGTTTTCGACTTCTTTCACCAAAGGGTTTTCGTCCTCCACGGCAAAGAACTTTGCAGCGAAGCCCAAACCGCATCCTAAACAGGTTCCAAGAATGGCAAACACTAAAATCGCTTCTAACATTGGTATTCCTTAGTATTGTTCATTCTTTAAATTCCTTTCACCAAGCCGCTAAAGCCTAAAAACGAAAGTGCAAGTAGCCCCGCTGTGACGAGAGCGATAGGTGCACCGGCGAAGGCATTGGGGACATTTGCTAGTTGCAGACGTTCTCTCATCCCGGCAAACATCACCATGATCAAACAAAATCCCAGCGCCGACCCAAGGCCAAACACCATCGCTTCGACAAAGCTGTGTTGCTCTCTAACACTGATAAGCGGCACACCTAGCACGGCGCAGTTTGTGGTAATGAGCGGTAGGTAAATACCCAATGAACGATAAAGTGGGGGGCTGGTTTTCTTGATCACCGTTTCGGTGAATTGAACGACACTGGCTACGACTAAGATATACCCCAGGATCCGTAAGAACCCAATATCCAAGGGCTGCAGAACATAAAATTCGAGCAACCAGCTACACCCGCATGCCAATCCCATAACAAAGGTTGTTGCAGCGCTCATACCGATGGAGGTAGATAATTTGTTGGAAACACCCATGAAAGGACACAAACCCAAAAATCGAACAAGCACGACATTATTGATAAGAACGGCACTAATAATGATGCTAAAGTAATCCATTGCGGTGTTCCCTCCACTCACTTGTTATACGTGTTTTTTTGTAACAAACACGGGTCTTGTGGAAGGCCAAATTGCAGTATGTATGCCAGAAGCCTAGTTCTCATTTAATTCAATGCAGCATCACTATGTAAATTTGATTTACATCAAATGAAGGTTCCGTTTTCACCAAATTGCGCTTTTTTTGAACAGGATCACGCTGTAAGGTTTCCGACAATTCAGCTCGAAAACGCAAATATCAATTTGTAGCGGATACAACAAAAAGCCTTATTTGTCGCGTTTCAAGCATTAAAATTAGTGATTTTTATGCGGAACACTAATTGCACCACACATACAACGACATAAAACACGCAATGAATAAAAAATTGCAATCGCCTGTTTAAGGAATTGAACCGAAAGACGAAGGACGGTCACTCCGTGTCGTAAGTCAATTCCTACGAACAACGTATTTTGGATTAGCAAATGACCTAAGGCACTGCCAAGTGCACTGCGGGCTTATGAATATGGGAAGTTTATATGAAACAATTTAGCGCTGAAGAGGAATGCCAGGATGAAGATTTGTTGTATGCAGATGAATCTTTAGTGCACGCAGATACCATCGAGAGTGCAACAATGATGTTGTCAGAATCGATATTCAAGCAAGCAGTTGACCATGCACCGGTGGCTATTTCAATCACTGACTTAAACGCAAACATCCTATATGCGAATAAAGCATTCAGCAAAGTGACCGGCTACTCTCAACAGGAGATCATCGGCCAAAATGAGTCTGTGCTATCGAACAAAACAACTCCCAAAATTGCGTATAGAGCCCTTTGGGAACGGCTAAAACAAAAGAAGCCTTGGTCAGGATTATTAGTTAATCGAAAAAAGGACAAAACACCGTACCTCGCAGAATTGACCGTTGCGCCTGTATTAGATCGAAACGGCGAGGTAACAAATTTCTTGGGAATGCACCGGGACTCGAGTGAGCTTCATCAACTTGAGCAGAGAGTGAATAATTACTCTCAAATGATTTCTGCCGTTATCAACTCATCTCAAATCGCGATTGTATTGCTTGATGCGCAGCACAACGTAGTTTTAATGAACCCAAGCTTTAAGAAACTCGCTAATGAGATGAACAAAAGAGGTTCTCAATCAGACAGCACTGCCGAGATCATCACGTTATTAGGACAGAGTTATCAAGATCTTGCGTCTGATGGCAAAGGGTTTACCGGAATAGAACTGAGTATCAATGAAGGGGTTGGCAATCAAAAGTGGTACAACTGCAACGGCAAATCTATCGATCTAGAGAACGAAAAACCAGGGACGTTTTTCAGTCCACCTGAATCAAAACACGCGCTGTTGACCTTTTACGACATCACAGAATTGCGCAGACGACAACATGATGCGCAATTGAACGCGCTTAAAGCGACAATCGCCGAAGAACAAATGACCTTCACTACCAGAGAAACCTACAGCGGCGCTATCTATCGACTGCAAGGGCCAATCAATCTGGTTGGTGCGGCATTAAAGAGGCTTCTTAAAAGAACGGCCTTTCTTTCACCCGATGATCCTGTGATTCAAGCATTAAAAGATGCCAAAGAAGACGGTGAGAAAGCGCTTGAACAGCTACGGCAGTCGATGCCGGAACTGGAATCACAAGTCAAACATCCGGTGAATGTGAATGAAGTAATGAAAAACGTGATCAGCTTGTCCATTCAAAAGCTATTAGCGCAAGGAATAGTAGTGGATTGGCAGCCGGCGAAAAAATTGCCCACCGTGTTGGGCATAGAATCTAAATTGGTCAGCGCATTTAAGGCACTCATGGACAATGCCATTGAGGCAATGGATGACAAATCGGTGCAGCACAGAGAATTAAGCATAAAAACCATTGCGACCAAACACCTTGTGCGAGTGGAAATCATCGACCGCGGACCAGGCATTTCAAATGACCTGCGTTTCAAAATTTTTGAACCGTTTTTTACCACAAAAAGGGCTACTGTGAATTGCCGTGGTATGGGGCTATCGATGGTTCAAGAAACAGTCTTAGAGCATTCAGGCGCCGTTTTCGTGGACGTCAGTGTGTCAAAAGGGTGTTGTATGGTCGTCGAGTTGCCGTTTAACTAGTCTGTTGAGTGAGTGCGAATACTATGGAAATGAGTTATGTAGAAAAATCATTGCCTCGAACACCTTCGAGGAATGAGGTACTGGAACGCGAGGCGTATGCACTAAGTCGTATATCTCGCATCCTTTGCCATTCAGAAAGTATTGCAAACACATTCGATAAAGTGCTTGAGATCATGCATCAGGTTAGTTTGTCACACGGTATGATCTTGATTTCGAATCCTGAAGCGTCAGACATTTCGCTTTCAGCCGTGCATTTAGAAAATGGCAACCAATCCAAGCCAAATAATGTCAGATACAAAGCGGGCGAAGGCATCGTCGGTAGAGTACTCGAGCAGGGTAATTCCGTCGTGATCCCGAAAGTATCGTCCGATCCTAGCTTTCAGGATAAGCTCTCAATATACGATTACAAACTGCCCTTTATCGGTGTGCCGATCGAAAATATTCAGGGCAAACCGATTGGCGTACTTGCTGCACAGCCTGTATTCAGAGCTGATGAATTGCTCAGCGATTTTACGCGCTGCATGGAGACGATTGCGCATCTGATCGCACAAACTGTTCGTTCGATTCAGAATAAAGAAAAAAGTGAAGAAATTGCGCAAGAGCGCGATGAATTGCGCATGACAGTGCGTGAAAAATACGGCTTTGAAAATATGGTCATTGGTCATACAGCCTCAATGCGGCGTGTATTTGACCAAGCGAGACGCGTTGCAAAATGGGACAGTACAGTATTGGTTCTTGGAGAATCAGGTACGGGTAAGGAGTTGATTTCAAATGCAATTCACTACAATTCACCGAGAGCGAAACAGCCCTATGTGCGTCTGAACTGCGCAGCACTACCCGAAACACTCTTGGAATCAGAGCTGTTTGGTCATGAAAAAGGGTCATTCACCGGTGCAGTGCGTCAACACAAAGGCCGATTTGAGCAGGCCGATGGTGGCACGCTATTTCTAGATGAAATCGGTGAAATCTCCCCGACATTTCAAGCAAAACTGTTGCGTATCTTGCAAGAAGGTGAGTTTGAGCGCATCGGCGGAAATCAGACCATCAAAGTAAATATACGCATAGTCGCGGCTACGCATAGAAACCTCGAACAGGCCGTTGAAAATGGCAGTTTTCGTGAGGATTTGTACTATCGTCTCAATGTCATGACGATTCAAATTCCACCATTGCGAGACCGCAGGGCGGATCTGCCAGAACTGTCTAATTTCCTCTTAGGTAAGTTATCTAAAAAGCAAAGTCGCCATATTAGCTTGACCAACAATGCTGTAAGAGTGCTCATGAACCATAGCTGGCCAGGGAACGTGAGAGAGTTGGAAAACTGCCTGGAGCGCGCCAGCATTATGAGTGAAGATGGCTGCATCGATAGCGATGCGATTTCGATGACCGGCTTGAATCATCAGGTTGCGTCTCATCCGTCGCAAATTGACGTTTCACCTCCTGATTTGGCCGATGACAATCTTAGTGAACGCGAAAAAGTCATTGCAGCATTAGAAAGAGCAGGTTGGGTGCAAGCAAAAGCGGCTAGATTGCTGAACATGACGCCGAGACAAATCGCTTATCGCATTCAAACGCTAAACATTAATGTTCACAGGTTGTAATGCACAGTATGGATTGCACCTTTTTGTAAGGACAACAATTGTCGCGTTTGATTGTGTAGCAACCCACACAATTGTAAACGCAAACCTTGTAACAAGATCAACAATCGTCGTACACACACAATAAATAGTAAGGAAAAACAATAACATAAAAAGAGGCATATAGATTGCTCCTTTGTATTTCAAACGAGCCATTGCGCTGTAGGTAACAGCGTTAGGCAATGAAAATATGAAGACAATGGAGAACAATATGGAGCTTTCGGTAATTGAAGAAGCAGCAGAAGGAGGATGTTCATCTTCCGGATGTGGTAGCACTGACGACCAAATGAATCATTTACCTGACAATATCCGGGAAAAAGTACAGAATCATCCTTGTTATTCTGAAGAAGCCCACCACTACTTTGCAAGGATGCATGTTGCCGTAGCGCCTGCGTGCAATATTCAATGCCATTATTGTAATCGCAAATTCGATTGTGCAAATGAGTCACGACCTGGTGTCGTTTCCGAATTGCTTTCACCTGAACAAGCCGTCAAGAAAGTTAAAGCAGTCGCAGCCAATATACCTCAAATGACAGTACTTGG
>JBCDMA010000206.1:0-6970 GCA_038744645.1 Pseudomonadota bacterium
AAAGACGTAGAAGTCATCGTAGTAACGGGTGAGAACATCAAAAGAAACCTCATTGATACCAATACATCGGCAAACATTCAGACTTTTGACAATATTGTTAGAAGCAATGATAAGCGTATTTCTGATGTATTTTCTCGAGCAGCCAACGTGAATGTAAATGGTACTGGCTTGCAAGCATTCACTTTCAGCATTAGGGGGATCAATTCATCAGGTATAGGCGGTGCTGGTAACGGTGCCGTTGCTTCGCTCACGGTTGATGGCGCAGCGTTTACCACGCAACAATTGTCCCGAGGCTACAATTCACTTTTCGATGTCAAACAAGTTGAAATGCTTAGGGGACCGCAAAGCACGAGTCAAGCGAGAAACTCCCTTGCTGGTGCAGTGGTCGTTCAGACCAATGATCCTGAATTTGAACAAAGAACGCGCGCAACAGCCGCGATTGGCAATTACGGTACTTACGAGCTGGGCGTTGCGAACACTGGCCCAATTACTGACAACTTCGCCTATAGAATAACCTTGCATCGACTCAACACCGATGGCTTTATCACGAATACCGCATTGGGCATCGATGATTACAATTTCAATGATACAGACACGATCCGAGCCAAGCTACTATATCAACCGGATTCTATTCCCCTTGAGATATTGTTTAGCTATTCTCATGTGCAATCTGATGCGAGAAACGACGTAAGTACATGGTTTCCCGATATGCAGCAGTTTGTTTCAGCCAATCCTTTTGGTAGTGGTGGCATGGACACCGAACAAGATGTTACCACGTTGAAATTGACCTACGCATTCAACGAGCAATGGAGTTTGAGTTCGCAAACGGCCCTTAACGAATTCATATCCGAAGATTTAAATTCTACTTACTCGGTCAGCCTACCTGACCGTGATCAGGCCTGGTTCGCTACCGCTGACCAAGACGAATGGAATCAAACTATTAGACTGATTTACGATGGAGATGCAATTCGTGGGGCGGCTGGATTGTTTTATTCAGAAGACACTAACATCGTTTTGCGAGACGGCGTTGCAATTCAAAACTTCTTTATGGGACTGGATGGAGATGCATTAATTGATAGTCCATTAGAGACTGATACCGCGGCCATATTTGCCGAATTCGATATCGAAGCCACCGAAAAAACGACATTTACGCTTGGTGCTCGATACGAAAAAATAGACATTTCAAGTATTTCACGGACAACGATTAATCTAATTCTTCCGCCACCTGCGCCATACACAGTTATTGTGCCTGCACTTTTGGATGTTGATGTAGATGCCAGTACGGATTTTAGTGTCTTTCTTCCTAAGGTCGGCGTAACGCATGCTTTGGACGAGAATCAACGTTTGGGTTTCACTTATTCTGAAGGCTATCGGCAAGGCGGCGTCAGCATTGATCCCGTGTCACTCAGCGTTGGACAATTTGAGCCAGAATTCGTTAAAAACTACGAATTTTCATATAAATCAGCCTTTTCAAATGGCATGTCGCTTAATGCCAACTTGTTTTATCTTGATTGGACTGATCAACAAATCACTGATTTTGTCGGGGGCAGTCCTGTAGCGCTAACGGTGAATGCTGGAGAGTCAAGTGTTTACGGAACTGAAGTGGAATTTGCATGGCAAAATGACCAGTGGGATACTTACGCGACCGTTGGTTATGTTGAAACAGAATTCGACGAATTTACCACAAGTAGCGCAGATTTAGCCGGAAACGAGTTTCCAAATGCGCCAAGCGTAACGCTAGCTTTAGGTAGTTTTTACACGCTGGGAGACTTTACTTACGGCATTGAAGCCAACTATCGAGACGGCTTTTTTATCGCCGCTAACAATGCGTTTGAGACAGAATCATTAACTGCCGTCGATGTTTCCATTGCCTACAACTTTGAAAATGTATCGATACGCGCTTTCGCGAACAACCTTTTTGACGAAGTTGAATTGATAAGTGACACCTTCTTTATAGAAAGTATTCCACACGGAAACTTCAGCGACCCAAGAACGTTTGGTGTGCAAATACTGTACGGGTTTTGATTAAGGTGAATTTGGTTTCCTGTCTCTATAGCAGTTGTCGACGATTTATTAAAAATTCACCAACACAGGGTAGGTGTTTAATACTCCGTTTTTGTCATCACTAACGTTTCATCGACGCGGTTCACTTCCATGACAAACAGATTATTAACCTTTTCTTCTGCGCATAACGCGATATCTTCAGATAAGAATATATCGCTACCATTGAAAAATTTTTGCGCCGCAGATGAATCAAGAATTCTTTGTGCAAAGTCATTAGCGTTGGCGCCTTCGTCTTCAATTAACGCTTTCATATACTCAGCGCAAGCCATGTCTTCATCTGAGCTGGGATGGGATGCGATTAAGTTTACCCCACTCGCAGAAATGTGTTCCTTTATAAACACTGCAGTGGAAAGCGCGTTTGAAAACCCGGTGACGAAGGTATAACGCGGGTTAAAATTATTCACCACCGCTTTAACGCCATTGGTCGTTCTCTGGACGAGCGTTTTCCCAGTTATATCAATATCAGACTGATGCAAGCGCCATGGCGAATTATCAAAATCAAACCCCGGTATTGGATGTGCATCCACTTCACCCATCAAAAGCAGTTCAGGGTGTCCTTCCCTTAAATCAAACGCTTTGGTCGTGTCTTTCACCATAAGGATCTTGTCGACGCCTTTGCTAAAAGCAACTTCAGACGTCGTAAAAGCCCTAATTACGTCAATAACGACAGTGACTTCAGCTGCTACTAAGGGAAGCGTTTCATTTCCCTGATAGATACTCACATTCATTCAATTGCCTTTAACAAATAAATGTTTAAGCTCAACGCCTCGCGTAGATTAAAAATCATAAAGTACGCTTAAAAACGCATTGCGAGGTGCCCCAAAGGACGTAATAGCAGAACTAAAAGTGGCGTTTTCGACATATTCTTTATCACCGAGGTTTTGAACGGTAAGAATTGCTGTCCAAGGTCCCTTCTGATAAGTGATATTAAGGTCAAAGACGGTCGCCGATGGTAGCTCAACACTGTTGCCTGGATCCACCACAAACATGTTACCAATGTGTCGAAACCCCCCTCCCAACGTAAAGTCAGGTAAACCCGCAAATGCGAGGGTATGTTGTGTAAAAAGACTTGCTGTATGTTTAGGCATATTGAGCAATGCGTTTCCAGGATTAGCTGCCTTATCTTCGGTATCGACATAACCGTATGATGCTACCATGGACCAGTCATCAGTAATATTACCTGCCATATCAACTTCAATTCCTTCACTGGTTTGCGCACCACTGGCAATGAAAAAGTTAAATGGATCCGCTGGATCTGGTACTGCCACATTGACTTTTTCTATATCAAAATAGGCGGCACTCATATTAATCTTCTCGCTAATACTATAGCGTATGCCAATTTCGTTACCTTCACCTGTTTCTGGATCTAATAATGTACCATCAATTTCAAAAACGGTATTAGGGGTAAATGACTCTGAATAATTTGCATATACAGAGATATCGTCATTCACTTTATAAAGTAAACCCAGCTGTGGTGTTGTAGATTCGAACGTATCAGTATCTTCAGCTTCATAGTCATCGTAACGCAATCCAAAGCTCAAGATGAATTGGTTAGTTAAACTGAGATGATTTTGAACAAAAACACCTGTTTGCTTGCGCTCTATAAAATTGACCTGCGGATCAACTGGTTCTGGTAATTCACCATAGTCAAAGTCAGTATCGAAGATATCCATTGTTTCCGCAACACCGCGAAAGGCCGCCCCAAATCCGCTATCTGAATCAAAATAGTCACCACCAATGGTGATCCTATTTCTCAATCCGAGAAGTTCAAATTCACCATTGACCGTCAGCGCAATTAAGTTTTCTTTACCTTTAAACGTTTGTTCAGAGATGATCCTATTTATGGTGTTAGTCTCCGCGAAAAATGGAAAATTGATGACAAACGGCAATAAAAAATTCTCAAAATCGTTATGTACGAATTTTAAATTAGAGGTCCAATTGCCAAAGTAACTATTGACATCAAAACCAATTTTGAAGTGACTTTTTTCTCCCTCATTATCCGGATGGGATGTAATTCTTTCTTGAGGGATAAGAATTTCTCCGTTTGTACCTATAGGGTTGTTAGCATCGAGAGGAAAACTTTCATCGAGATACTCAAACCACAAAGAAACTTTATGATTTTCATTTACGTCAATGGCAAAGGATGGTGCTAGAAATATACGATCATATGGGTTCGTATAGTCGGCTACATTGTCTTCATTTCGGTAAATACCAACCATACGATATCGCAATTGCTCATCACTCAATAATCCACCTCCAACGTCAAATTGAGCAGATGCACCAGGTAATGTGGTGAGCCTTACGCTAACTTCGGCGTGGTCTTCCTTCTCCGGCATTTTCCGCACTAGATTGATTAACCCCCCCCGCATCTGCACGACCAAATTGTAAGGAATCAGGCCCTTTCAACACTTCGATGCGTTCTAAATTATAGGTTTCAAAACCGGAATCACCCCTTGTGTTTAGCAAGCCGTCATTGAGCAATGGTGCGTCAAACCCTCGAATATTAAATACAAAAGTGCGCCCATTATTGGTTCCTCTAAATGCCACATTTGATGCAAATGTGGCAACATCGCCAATGTCCACTGGTTGAAAATCTTCAATGAATTCGGCATTAAATATTTGCAAAGAACGTGACAGCTCATCAATTGAAACGGATGAACGCAGTGTCGAAGCACTACCGTACGTAAAATAATCTGAGGGCCTTGCACCTTCGACATTGATGATTTCGATCTCTGGATCGATAGATTCCTTGTTTAACGATTGTCCTAGGATGTTTTGTTGTTTATCACTTTTACGCAAAAATAAAACACCTGTGCTGGTCTTTCCAACCTCTAAGTCTGTTCCTTGTATGGTCTTATTTAACGCCTCATTTAGCGTGAAGTTTCCGCTGACTTCGATGCCGCGAAGGCCACTAATCAGTTCTGTTGGTGCTAAGATCTCCGTTTCGTATAGTTCACCAAGCAATAGTAGGGCGTCGTTAAGATCACTGGAAGGAATGGATATGTCTTTGGATATCGCTATGGCTTGTTGTTCGGTTTCAGCGAAGACATTATTCACTGAGAGCATAAGGGCCATGAGGAAAAATACCAGATAAAGAGAAGGGCATCCGTGTGTATGGTGAACGCGCAACATTTGTTACTCCATTATTGTCAAGTGTGTAAGTTTTAAGTGTGTATTATCAGGTGATGCAGTTTTGTGTATGCAAACAAAACTGATTCCCATTTACACTAAAGACGTGCTTACTTTTGGAAATGACAATAAGACATATAAAATTAATCTGATTTTTTTTGCAGTTGTATGCTGTTCATGCCGAACTCTACTTGCTCGATGTTAAATACTTCGGTCAAGGTGACCAAGGTAGAGTCAATCTCTTGTGTAGAGAATCGGCCGCTAACTAACACATCTTTGACCTCGTCAGCGACCAGTATTTGTCTATTAGAGTATCTGCTTAAATCTGCTGCGACATCGGCAAGTGTGACATTATCAAAAATTAACCAGCCGCTGCGCCAAATGCCGATCTCGTTGCTTGAGATGTTTTTAATATTGCCTAACGTTCCCATTTCGACAGTTATTCGTTGATTCGCATTTAGCAATGCAGTTCTATTATTGGATGCCACACTAAGTTCTACTGTTCCCTCAGCAACAGAAACTTGTGCGCCGTTGAGATTTTTTTCAATATCAAATGCGGTGCCAATCACCGTCACATTGACATCGTTTGCATTTACCACAAAAGGCCAATCCTTATCGTTAACAACCTCAAAAAAGCCGTTGCCTTTTATGAGATTTACCAATCGTCTTTGGTCAGAATAGAACGTTTGAATAACAGAGTTAGGGGCAAGAGAGACCCTTGTTCCGTCATTGAGCTCAATTGTTTTTATTTGGCGTATATCGCTACTGAATATTGCAGAGTGCTGTAGGTTTTTCTTGTCATCTAATTGAATGTATGAGGTGCTCGCGCTTATCATTAGAACAATGATGCTACACGCTACTGAGATACCTTTACCCATAGGTGTTGATATCCAGCGTTTAAATCTGATGAGTTTAGATCTTTTAGCTGTTTGCTCAATTTCTAGCGGGGTATCCCATCTTTGGTTGATTGCATTTGAATCAATCAAACGCCATGTGATCTCTGCTTTTGCATAGGCTTCGCGATGAGATGGGTCGGTATTCAACCACACTTGAAAAGCAGTCTTTTCTGCTTCAGTGACTGACGTGTCATTAATCTTTGCGTACCACTGATGTGCTGTTTCAGTAATTTGATTCATGTTATTGGTCGCATCCGTCATCTCTAGATGGTTGTGCATTCATTGCATTCTCAAGACAGCTCATGGCTTTACTCAGGTGATAAACGACGGCTGTTCTACCTATTTCCAGCTGCCTCGCAATCTCTGACAAAGAGAGCCCATGTAACCTGTGCAGAATGAGAATTCTTCGCTGAACGGGCGACATTGTGGAAATGGTTGCGTCAACACGTTTTAACTGTTCCTTATTTATAGTGACGCGTTCGGGGTCAAAAATATCAACAGACGGCGCATTTTTTTCTATCGTTTGCGATTTGGCGTACTTTGAACGCACGCTTTGCTTTCTGCTTTCCGTGATAATGATATTTCTAGAGCAGGTCCACATGAATGCTTCTAAATCTTTGATTTGGTCCGGATTGGGGTGTTTAAGAATATTAATGAAGGCTTGTTGAACAACATCTTCCGGGTCAGGAGGACCTTTGCCGTAAGTGGCTTTAAGTGAGTCTACAAGCCGCTTGCCACCAAGTCGAAAAAACTCGGAAATTCGACTTGATGGCGTAACAGAATCATTTTTTTGAACGCAACTATCAACGTATTTATTTTCTCTTTTATCGAACTTCATTATTGAGATTTTAACTAACTGCTAGCGAATTACATGACAATGA
>JBCDMA010000207.1:0-6939 GCA_038744645.1 Pseudomonadota bacterium
GATGCGTTCGAAAAATAACTCGGTCTCGCGTTTTACAGACTGTCTTAACGGAATATTAAAATTGGGGAACTCAAATACATCAGGGAAATGGTGTGGCAGATTACGAAGATACAACCATTGCCCAGCAAAGTTATCGGTAAGCGATTGTGCTTTTTCCGATTGCAGCATGCGCTGTAGTTGCTGCCGCAGTATTTTGGGCTCACGCAATGTACCTTTTTGCGCTAAATCCATTAGCTCTTCATCGGGCAGACTGCTCCACAAAAAAAGAGCAAGACGCGCAGCAAACTCAAAATCATTCATTCGATACATGCTACCTGGGGCAATATGCTGAGGAGTAATCTCCTGAAGGTATAGAAAACCAGGTGACACCAGCAGCGCCTCAATCATCGAAGCAATGCTGCCCCTAAAATCCATTTTCACCCTGGCATGCTCATACACGCGATACAGTGCTTGGACATCATCGTCATTCACCGGGCGTCGATACGCCTCTGTGGCCAGATTTGAGATGATTGTCTTGGCGCAATCCGTTTCTTGTGTCTTGTCTTGAGCCAGCGGATCGTCTGCGTCCGGTGAGCAAACAAATATCTTGCGAATACTCGGCGTTTCACTTGTTTCTAGAGTCATCTGGTCAGTATTTGTTTCATCACTTACATCAAGCGGACCTATCACTTCTATTTCAAGCACATCACGCAAGAACGCAGCCTGAGAGAACCGCGGTGACATATGGTAAGAAGGGACATTAACAGAGTGTACTCTGGCATTGTTAAGGACAAAATCTAAAGCCAAATCAGTAGGTGCTCTATCGGGTAAAACGACGTAACTCGTCCCTTTCCTCACTGTCGGGACGTGTTCGGTGAGGGCTAAGCGTTTGCGAAACGTCATTCCGATGTTGTGGTTTCCGGCTGCTAACTTGGTCTTGAAATGGTAACGATGGATATCCATGCGATCGACTTCGTTAGCAGTATTCGCGTTGATGAATCCCGCGATTTCATAGACCCCAGATACGGGCGCGTAAAAGTCAAAACTGCCCCCACCTCGAGAATCCAAAGGTAATTCATCGCTCATTCTAAGATCAAATGACGGCACGCCACTATTTTTGACAGGACCATCTTTGGGGACCGAATGACTCTTTTTACTGGCGGCCTGCCCTGCTGTGCCTGTCGCCAGCTTGCTTACTTTGCCTGCGACAGATAAATATCGCTCCAATAAAGTCGTAGATACACCTAACACATCCGCATTGTTGTCAAAACCATAGCCAGAATCATCGCCAGGCAGTGATTGAGTGATATCAATATCCAAGTACAGCAAGTCCCTGACGGAATTGGCGTATTCACTGCGATTCAATCGTCGGATAGTAGCGCGTCCGGGATTAGGGTTACGCTCTGCGTAATTATCCAAGGAACTCTCAATCCATGACATGAGCAGCGTCTTTTGCTCGGGTGTGAGCTGCCGTTTGTCCGCTGGAGGCATATCGCCCATTACTTGTGATTTGAGTATCGCCTCCCAGAGCTTTTGATTTTTCCCATGTGCAATATCACTTACATCGATATCTTCAACCGACCACTGGCCTGAAAATTCATAATCATTATGGCAGCCTTCACAGCGGTCATAAATCAGGTCATATACTTGTTTAGATGTCGGGCGTTCGTTTGTTGTTTGAGAAAAGGAAGTTGCGCTGAAAAGTAAGAGGAAAACAGTGCAAGCGATTGATGAACCAGGACGGACGCTTGGTTTGAACAAAAATTGGGCTATACCACGGTACATTTGCACTCTCTTTGCGCAATATCGAGTTTTAATACACGATTTAAGATCATTCTGAATACAGGAGCATCTATCGTGCCAAAACTTGTCCATATGGTCAGGTATTTAGACGAGACTGTTTAATCGATCATTGTGGATTTATCTTCCAGAGCAATTTGCGATAAAACGCTTAAAACTTTGGGTCTAAGTATTCATTGATTCAAATATGTAGAGGTGGGTTGGTATATAAGCGATTAAAATGTATATCCAATTGACATATCCAACCCAAAGATTACAATGGATATACAACTTGTATAGAGAGAAGGTGGGCCATGTCTAACACCGTTAGAACGACTATTTTTAAAAGCAACAAATCACAAGCTGTTCGGCTTCCTAAGGCGGTCGAAATGCCAAAAAACATCAAAAATGTGGACATAGTTGCTCAGGGCAATAATCGTATTATTAGCCCTGCTGGTACAGCTTGGGATGCATGGTTTGAAGGAGAAAGCGTTTCTGATGACTTTATGGGGAACAGAGACCAGCCAATACCTCAAGAAAGAGAATGTTTTTGATGCTTAAGTACATGCTTGACACAGATATGTGTATCTACACGATAAAACGTAAACCAACGCATGTCAGGCGGTTGTTTAACGCGCATATAGGTCAACTTTGCATTTCGAGTGTTACTTGGGGGGAGTTGGTTCATGGAGCAGAGAAGTCTGAGCAAGTCGCACGAAACTTAAATAATATCGAGGGATTCGGGGCACGTTTAGAGGTACTGGATTTTACAATGGAATCAGCAACACATTTTGGGCAGATAAGAGCACATCTTGAATTGTCTGGTCAAACAATCGGAGCGTACGATTTAATGATCGCCGGCCACGCGAGAAGTTTGGGTCTGGTGCTGATAACTAACAATATCAATGAATTCAAAAGAGTCGACGGCCTTCGTTGTGAAAACTGGCTGACAAATGACGAAGGATAAAAATAGAAGTTATGATTCGCCAATCAAAATAAGTCAAACTCATCTCACGCTTGAGTATTATTGAAAATCTCTTGACATGTCTTTGAATCGTTACGCAAAAAAATAAAACGTTTTGAGACAAATCAACGCGCTAGTCGGTTTTTTATTGCAACAACAATGTAGTAACTAATATAGTGATGCTGGCTAACTTAAATGGCAGGTTGCAAGCTCGATGACGTTCAGCCGAACACTAACAGCTAGGTTGTTATATAGAAGCGTTTTTGTCCTTTTTTTCATGGGGATCCTCATGGCTTCCTTGTTGGTAACATTTGATTTAAAACACCAAGGAGATGTCATTGAAAAAAGTATCGAAGACATCGCAAACACATCAATCAGCTCCGCAAATGAAATTGCATGGCGAGCCTCCAAGCAAGACGCGGAGCTGTTAATCAATGGTTTATCAAATCACATTTTTATTGTAAGCGCTTCAATTTCAACAGAATATGGCGAAGTACTATCAGAATATACCGCACCCTCTAGCTCAGAACTCACAGCCGAAAATAAGTTTTTATCACTGTTCGTCGAGCGTTATCAGGAAAAGTCATATTCCCTAAATAGGTCGGTCCAAGGTGATCGTAGAAACGTCGGTAATTTGTTACTACTTATAGACAATCACCTTGCATTAGAGGGTCTTTACAAACGTACAGTCACTATTTTTACGCTGAGCTTATTGAGCTTCGCTGCGTTGACTCTCGCGTTGGGATTTATTTACCACTTTAAATTGACTCGTCCTTTAACTGCGCTCGCCAAGTACTTTAATAAAATAGATACAAAAACACTTAAATCACAGTTTTTGCCAAATGGACACCATTGCGAAAGTGAGTTTTCTTTAATCATTGATTCTGCAAATGCAATGTTAAAAGAAATCACGGCAGGCCAGACGCTGGTTAATGAGCAAAACCAACGCTTACGCTTGATTCTAGATACTGCTGACACCATCATCTTTGCAATCAATCAAAGCAACAAGATTATTTTTGCAAACAATTCGACATCGACCTTTCTCGGTAAGTCAAATGAGGCGATAAGGCATCACTGTATCGATGATTTGATATTACCTGTCGATGAGCACCTTTTTAAAATGATTCAGGCCTTTGTAAAAAGTGAAGCATCGCGCACAGAGCAAACCTCAGAAACCAAAAATGCAAATAGTCAAAAACGCACTCTACAAATCTCTTTGGTGAAATTTTTAAATGATGGTGAACAAAATGTTCTGGTAACAGCGCTTGACGTTACAGAAAAAGTGCGTGCCGAAGCCAAAGTTGAACAGTTGGCTTATTTTGATGTATTAACTGGCCTACCCAATCGCAATAATGTCATAGAGTTACTTGAAACAGAATTTGTACACCCGAACGAAATTGGCATTGCATTGTTAGCCGACATTGATAATTTTAGACGAATAAATGAGTCCGTTGGTCATCAAACAGGCGATGGTATTATTAAACACATCGCGTTAAATCTGATCGGTTCATTTCATCATGAAGCTACTATTGCGCGAATAAATGCCGACGAATTCTTCTGTGTATTTAAACAGACCTTTGACGATGATGCTGTTGCTCAAAAACAAGCAATCATACTTGCAGAAAAGGTGAGAAAATGTATTGCGCATCCTATCACTGTACAAGATATTACTTACACGCTCACTGCGAGCCTTGGGGTTGTTTGTTTTGATCGCTACTCAGATGGGGACATCATAATTCAGCATGCTGAGACGGCGATGCACGAGGCAAAACGCCAGGGCAAAAACAGAATAATGCTGTTTCAGGGCGCAATGGTAGCGCGTGCGGTATCTGTGCTTGAACTCGAGCACAAAATAAAGCATGCAATTGAAAATGACGAGTTCTTTTTTATGTTGCAACCTATCTTTTGTGGCCTAACCCGGCAAATAAAGAGCGCCGAAGTATTAATTCGTTGGCAACATAAAGATCGGATTGTTCCGCCGACAGATTTTATCCCGTTTCTTGAAGAGAGTAACCTCATCATAGAGGTGGGTGACAAACTGCTTCATCAGGTATTTAAATTTCTAAAAACATTAATAGCATCGGGCAATCTTCCAACCGACTTTGTACTAGCGATAAATTTGAGCGTTAAGCAGATAGCACGCATAGATTTTGTTGACTCTATCAAATCGCTGTTAAAAAAGTATGGAGTTTGTGGAGAGTTGATTGAATTTGAGATCACTGAAGGAGCTGCCATTGAAAACAAAAAAGATACTATTGAAAAAATTAAACAGCTTGGCGACGTCGGTATTCGATTTTCGATTGACGATTTCGGCACTGGGTATTCATCGTTAAGTTATCTTCAGGACCTACCGATTCGAAAACTCAAAATTGACAGATCTTTCATCTCGGGCATTGAGAACAATTTACAAAGCAAAAATCTGGTAAGGGCCATTATTCAATTGTCGCAAAACCTTGAACTTGATGTCGTTGCAGAGGGTGTTGAGACGGCAGAGCAAGCAAACTGGCTGACCAAAAACGGCTCTGTATTAATGCAGGGCTATTATTTTGAAAGGCCGCTGCCCATCGATAAATTTAAAAGTCAGTACTGTTTAAAACGCACCACGGCACAACAAGCACTCTGAACTGAATAGTTGCACTAGAATTGAACTGCCCTATTGTAATAGCGGCAAAATCGGTTTTGCTTTATGTTTACTGAGCACCTCAGCAATGGCTCCGTTTCTATGCAGTTCTATCACTGCAGTATCAAACTGTTTAGCAAACTCTAGTGCATTGTCACTGGTGTCGTCGTGGAGAAACAGTGTTTTGGCAAAGCCAATATGAACGGACTCATTGCGTTTTGATGTAGTAATTCTAATTATTTTATTCGCGTTTGCCGCGAGACTATTTTCAGTGCGTTCCAACATTTGTTGAAAAACTAAACGCTCAAGTATCGTACAATCTGTAATTCTGTCTTTCACACTTAAAAAGGCTAACTCAACATCAGGGAATTCAAAATAATTAATGCCTTGAATGCTGCGATGATGATTCTTCGAATTCGCCCAACCATCATATCCTGCAACGGTTCCTATTTTTAAGCCTCTGTAGTCCTCGGGCCAATTACTGTCAGTTTCAATCTCAGTTAGATGATGACAAACCAATACCACCTCTTCTAAAAACAATGGATAGCTGAACGGAAACATAAAATCATGACGATTTGGGATAAAGTATGTGCCAACGAGTCCAAAAACGTTTCCTTCTCTAAGCTGTTGTTTTCCATGGTGCCATTCACCAGACACTTTGATAATATCAAATTCCTTCATTGACTCATCAATTAAGCTAATCAGTTCAGGCAATACGCCCATAAGCACATCGTCTTTCTTGTACGAATAAGGTGGATATGCTTCATCAAAAAAAAGTGTTACGCTCTTTGCTTGGTTGGAGGCGGTAGTTTCAGTATTCTGTGTTGAATGTGCTTGACCATAAACAATTATTATCAATAGCAAAATGATGAATGTTTTCGCCAAGAAGGTAGATTGACCAGGCATTGGATAACTTTCTATTCTTTATGTTTCATCAAGAGTGTAACAAGGCTAAATCTTGAGAGCTATTTTTTCTTTTTTTCTACTTGCGCTTTTAAGTTCCCAATGTGTTTATGCGGATACATTAACCGTTTGGAAGCGTAATTATGACGCGCCCTTCTTCAAAGAGTCTTTAGAAAACCTCTTGACGTTATCTGCTGAAAAATATGGCGACGTTACGCTAGTACCATCTGAGGAAATGGAACAAGGAAGAGCATTTATTGAATTGCAAGCTGGCAAGATCGACATCTTTATCGCGGGTATCAATCAGCAAAGAGAGCAGAAGGCAAAGCCAATTTATATTCCGTTAGATCGAGGATTGTTAGGATTCAGAGTCTGCATGGTAAGAGAAGAAGAAAGTAGGCTTACAGACATCAGGTCAGTGAACGAATTTCTCGATAAACAGCTCACCGTTGGCCTTGGTGAAGAATGGCCAGATTTACGTGTTTACAATGAAAATGGCTTCGTTACCGTTACAAGCCCAACGTATTCAAATTTGTTTATCATGCTCCAAAACAAACGCTTTGATTGTTTTTCTAGAAGTTTAAATGAAATTGATAATGAACTGTCTGTCCTGCAGGAGAGCGATTTAAAGATCGACTCTAATTTGGTGTTCATTTACCCGAATGCAGATTTCATTTATGTGAACAACAATTCC
>JBCDMA010000208.1:0-6921 GCA_038744645.1 Pseudomonadota bacterium
AGAAATCACCGACACATATAATGAATTGATGTCAACGCGATACTCGTTAAATGGGGTTAACACAGATAAAAGTCAATTCATAGAAAAACTAAAACACCAACGCGAAAGTCTTAAATCGACAAATTCCCCTTCTGCACTGGCTTTTTATCCAACTGCAATTAGCTGAAGACGAATTTCAATGTGTTGCTATACTTATTTTACACTCAATGGGCTGTAGACAGTTTTGCAGCACACTGGATTGTACAGCCCACTTAACTATTAATAATTTGCTTATGCCTCGAAATATTTGCGAAGATGATTCGGTCTTATCCAACATGAAAACAAAACAATTAAAATATGAAGCCTTGGTAAAGGCATACCACGCTGATGTCTTTAGATATGCTGTTTGGTTAATCAAAGACCGTGCAATCGCTGAAGATGTTGTTCAGGAGACCTTTCTACGTGCTTGGAAATCACTGGACAGCCTTCAAGACGATGCGGCAGCAAAAGCGTGGCTAATCACGATTCTTCGACGTGAGAACGCTCGTCGATTTGAGCGAAAAACCTTTGATACCGTGGATATTGACGACGTTAGTGTCGCTGATCAAAAACAAGAAAGCGGTTCAATGGTCGAAAAACGCGACTTGCGCGTTGCGATTGAGAAACTCAGTGATGAATACCGTGAACCCTTAGTCATGCAAGTCATGATGGGTTTTAGCGGGGATGAAATTGCAGAGCAACTGGGTTTGAATAAAAATACCGTTATGACCCGACTCTTCAGGGCAAGAAGCCAGCTAAAAGAATTAATGACAACAAACTCACCGGTGGAGGTAAAAGCAAGTGGATGAATTAACATTCAGACGCACATTATACGCTGATCCCCACACCAAAAATGTCGACGTGATGATGCAAGCGAGACAAGATCCAAAGAAGCTTGCATTTTGGGGTGAGTTGAAAACGCTGGATAACGATATAGCCCTCGCCCTCAGAGTGGATGTGCCTGAGAATTTAGCGCAAAAATTATTGCTTCGACAAAGTATCAATATCGAGTCAAAAGAACGCGCTAGAAAACCCTGGTATTGGGCAATGGCTGCTACCGTAGCACTTGCGGCCGTATTGAGTTTCGCACTAATAACACCGAGCATGGATTCCTTGTCTTATGATGCATTGGTACACGTTTCGCATTCCGACATTGAAGTTAATAAACACGGCCCGTTAGATATGCAAACGGTTAATGCAAAACTGGCGAACTACAACGGCACAATGACCGATGGTCTTGGCGATATACTTTCGGCCAACTTCTGCTATCTTGATGAAATCAAAAGCCTGCATCTTATTGTAAAGGGGCGACAGGGATTAATGTCGCTGTTTGTGCTGCCTAAAGAAGGTACGGCTCCCGTTGATAAAAGCTTTAGCAACAAAAAATACATTGGACTGAGTTTCCTTTTGGAGTCAACTCGCGTCATTGTTGTAGGCGAAAATGAATCGGAAATTCAATCGTTTTCACAAAGAGCGAAGAATACGCTGTCGTTTTCTGCGTAAAAAAACTTATTAAATCAACACACATTTACTGCAACACCTGACTGCTTTTTCTTTTAATCAGTATTGATTACCCAAGCAGCATCTCAAATAGGTCCGTCAACTACTACCTAAACGCAACAGTTGACGGATGCCAACATACAGATGCAATGTACCCTAATATTGCCCTTTATATTGACAAACTCGTCACTGGTATCGGACCCTATGCCATAAGGCCAACATAAAAAGACATGGTCGTGTAGGTAGTTATAAGTATTTAATCAGGAGTAAAATTTGGAGATTGGCACCTATATTTCGTTAGGTATCTACTTTGTTGCCATGCTAGGCGTCGGCGTCTATGCATATAGGACTAATGAAGAAAGCGCAGCGGGTTATTTACTCGGCGGCCGTAAACTCTCTGCGCCTGTTACAGCGCTTTCTGCAGGCGCTTCTGATATGAGTGGCTGGATGCTGATGGGCGTACCGGGCGCAATGTATTTATCAGGTGCATCATCGCTGTGGATCGCGTTTGGATTGTGCTTAGGAGCCTGGTTGAACTACTATTTAGTAGCACCGCGATTGCGCGTCTTTACCGAAGTTGCTAAAGACTCAATTACGATACCTGATTTTTTGGAAAATCGGTTTTTTGATGAAAGCCGGATCCTTCGAATAGTCGCCTCGATCGTAATTATCATCTTCTTTACTGTTTATACCTCCTCAGGCGTTGTCGCTGGGGGGAAGCTATTTGAAACAAGTTTTAACATACCCTATGAGTACGGCGCTATTTTGACCGCTAGCGTTGTTGTAGCCTATACCTTGGTAGGTGGCTTTATGGCGGTATCACTCACTGACTTTATCCAAGGGTGTATTATGTTTGTTGCGCTTGTATTAGTGCCAACAGTCGTCGTATTTGAGTTGGGAGGTATAAATCAGACGATTGTCACTTTGCATGACATCAATCCAAATTTATCAAGTCTGTTCATCGACGCGAGCAGCGGTAATACGCTGACCTTTATCGCCATTGTTTCATTAATGAGTTGGGGCTTAGGTTACTTTGGTCAACCACATATCATTGTTCGATTCATGGCAATAGAATCCATTAGGCAGTTACCGAATGCTCGCCGAATAGGGATGACTTGGATGATAGTATCCTTGTTTGGTGCAGCAATGACCGGGTTATTTGGACTTGCCTATGCCTATCAACACGATGTTGAAGTCAAAGACGCAGAAACGATATTTATCATTCTATCTCAGCTATTGTTTCACCCATTCATCGGTGGCTTTCTCCTCGCCGCTATTCTTGCCGCGATCATGTCAACCATTTCTTCTCAATTACTGGTAACATCAAGTTCGCTGACAAGAGATATATTTGCTTCATTTATCCAAAAACAAGCGACAGATAAAATGCAAGTAATGGTCGGCAGACTATCCGTTTTTCTTGTTGCTTTAGTTGCTATAGGGGTGGCATTTGGTCAAAACAATTCAATTCTATCCATTGTCAGTAATGCCTGGGCGGGTTTTGGTGCTGCCTTTGGTCCTTTAATTCTATTTTCATTGCTCTGGCGGAACATGACGCGTGGAGGCGCAATAGCGGGGATGATCACTGGCGCCACCGTTGTATTGATCTGGATATACGGTCCACTTGGCAACAATGGAGAAAGCCTATCAAAACAGCTGTATGAAATTGTCCCCGGGTTTCTGGCGGCGTCCCTTGCGATTGTTGTCGTCAGTAAATTATCAACGTCTGCCCCTAATAAAATTACAGCCTTGTACGATAAGTATAGATACCACTTATTAGAACAAAAGACATGACGCGTAAATGTCATTTTATGCTGCTCGACAACCCATTTTAAGCGCCGATAAAAAGCTTTTCGGTTATGAGCTATTGTTTAGGACAAGTTTTGAAAATATTTTCCCAAAGATAGATGAAGATAGAGCAACGTCAAAGATGTTGGATGGGCTGTATTTTGATCTGAGCTTGGATAAGATCGCACATGGTAAGACGGCGTTCATCAATTTTACCGACAAGTCACTTTTTCAGCACCTCCCTGTTCTCTTGCCAAGGGACGCGATCACTATTGAAGTGCTTGAATCCGTTCAACCTTCATCGCAGATCCTAAGTAAATTCGAACTTTTGCATGAACATGGATATACCATCGCGCTAGATGATTTTATTCATAAGCCCGCTTGGGAGCCCTTTTATAAATTTTGCAATTTTATAAAAGTGGATTGTTTAGCCATTGATGATGAGCAATTGGGTGACATCATTGCCCTTAGTAAACGCCATCCTCATCTTCAACTGCTGGCCGAAAAAGTTGAAGATAATGCGACTTTTATTCGCTTTAAATCATTGGGTTTTTCGCTATTCCAAGGTTATTTTTTTGCCAAGCCAGAAGTGATAAAGAGCGTATCGCTCACAGCATCTCAAACAAGGGTCTCTTCACTTTTAGAAGAAGTATCGCGATGCGAGTTGGATAATGAAAAACTCACGCAGATCTTTGAGAACGATGCAGCATTGTCGTATCGATTATTGAGATACGTGCAAGCACCTATCTTCCTACGTCGCAAACAAATCGACAGCATAAAACAAGCACTGGTTTTGCTTGGCCAAAAAGAACTCCAGCGATTTGTTACCTTGCTATTTGCTGCGACATTTGCAGAAGACAAACCCAATGAATTGATAAGACTCAGTTTGCAACGCGCGAAGTTTTGCGAGCTATTTTCAGCAAAAATAGATGAATGTAGTGAATCTTCTTCATTTCTACTGGGTATGATGTCTCTGATTGATGCAATGTTGGATGCAGATTTATGCTTGATTGTTGATGGTTTGCCGCTAAGTAATGACATAAAACAGGCTTTACTCAATGGCACAGGCAGGATGTCAACGCTGCTACAAATGTGTCAACACCTTGAAAAAGGTCAATTCCACGCAACGCAACTATTGTGCAAAAAGAACAACATCGATATGGCTGAGGTATGTGCCATGCAGCTGCTAGCAAATAATTGGGCAGATACCGGCATATCAATGCTCACTTAACTGCCTCGTTGCTGAATTGGCGAATTAAACATAAGGTGTAATATCACATACCCGAACATAATTTTTGATAACTCTAGCTAAATAAATATGTTATTGTCTTACGGCAGCAGAACTAGGACGCTTCCTAGGGAAAAAAGAACGGTAAATCATAGTGCTGGCAAAAACACGGCACACTAGCAATGACAGATGTAAATACGCATAATTGTTATAGTTAATCAACACCCCAATCACAATCATAGTTAATTTTGAATAATGGACGTAAAATCAATGTCACTCGAGCAATCACAAATGACACATTTGAGGCAGTTAGAAGCGGAGAGTATACAAATATTCCGTGAAGTCGCTGCTGAATTTGATAACCCAGTAATGTTGTATTCCGTCGGTAAAGACTCATCGGTATTACTCCACGTCGCACGAAAAGCATTCTATCCCGGTACTATTCCATTTCCTCTACTACACGTTGATACCACGTGGAAATTTAGAGAAATGATTTCGTTCAGGGACGAAATGGCAAAGAAATACAACCTCAATCTCCTCGTTCATATTAATGAAGAAGGCGTTGCCAACAACATCAATCCTTTCACCGTTGGCAGTGCGAAACACACGGACATTATGAAAACCAATGCGTTAAAACAAGCGCTAGATAAATATCAATTTGACGCGGCGTTTGGCGGTGCAAGAAGAGATGAAGAGAAGTCCAGGGCGAAAGAGCGCGTTTATTCATTTCGTGATGAAAATCATCGTTGGGACCCCAAAAATCAGCGACCAGAGCTTTGGAATATATATAATTCGCAAATCGACAAAGGCCAAAGCATTCGAGTATTCCCTATGTCAAATTGGACAGAGCTTGATATTTGGCAATACATTTATATGGAAAATATTGAAATACCTTCACTTTACCTTGCAAAACCGCGTCCAGTGGTTGAACGCGACGGTGTGCTTATCATGGTCGATGATGATCGGATGCCGTTAAAGGACGGTGAGAAGCCCGAAATGAAATCTGTAAGATTTAGAACCCTGGGTTGCTACCCACTGACCGGTGCGGTAGAGTCTGACGCCGCTACGCTGCCCGAGGTTATCCAGGAAATGCTGTTGACAAAAACATCTGAAAGACAAGGCCGCGTAATAGACCATGACTCCTCTGGGTCTATGGAGAAAAAGAAAATGGAAGGATATTTCTAATGAGCAACAACTTAACTTGGCATGACCACACGATTGACAAAGCCGCTCGTGCGTCATTATTGAAACAAAAACCGAGTGTGCTCTGGTTCACTGGACTATCCGGATCAGGTAAGTCAACGGTTGCGAATTTACTCGAAAGAAAGCTTTATGACGAAGGCCACAAGACGTATCTTTTAGACGGAGACAATGTTCGACACGGGCTTTGTGGTGACCTAGGGTTTGATGACAAAGCCAGAGTTGAAAATATTCGACGGATCAGTGAAGTTGCAAAACTTTTCGTAGATTCAGGTACCATTGTCCTCACTGCATTTATTTCACCGTTCAAAGCCGATAGAGAATTTTGTCGCTCATTACTTGAAGAAGGTGAATTTATCGAGATTTACGTCGATACACCTATTGAAATATGTGAAACGCGCGATCCAAAAGGTTTATATAAAAAAGCAAGGCAAGGCGAGATCAAGCACTTCACAGGCATTGACTCAACGTATGAGGCACCTGAGTCACCAGAAATTCATCTTCAATATGTCGAAAATGAATTGCCGGAACAAACAACAGAACGACTTTACGAAGAACTGAAGCAGCTGGGATACATCTGATGACGCAATTTACACTTACCGACGATTTGGTCCAACAAGTTGTCAACATTACCCAAGAAGCGGGTAAGCGCATCATGGAAATTTATCAGCAGGATTTTGATATCTCTGAAAAAAGTGATTCATCACCTTTAACAGAAGCCGATTTAGCTGCGCATAATCACATTGTAGATAGCCTGAGTAAGGTCTCAGATTTACCGATTCTTTCAGAAGAATCAGCGGGCGTAGAGTGGGAAGAGCGCAAAGCTTGGGTGAGATATTGGCTTGTCGACCCACTTGATGGAACGAAGGAATTCATCAAGAAAAACGGTGAGTTTACTGTTAATATCGCATTGATCGAATATGGAGAACCGATATTCGGTGTCGTTGACGCGCCCGCATTAGAGAAGACCTATGTGGGTGTCGCGGGCAAAGGCGCTTCAATTCTTCAGGATAATGGCGAAACACCGATTCAAGCCAAGGCAGCCGCGCCCAATGAAACAGTAAAAGTTGTGGGTTCGCGCTCTCACCAAAGCCCTGAGATACAAAAGATCCTTTCTGCAATTGATGCAGAGCACGAACTTATAGCAATGGGCAGTTCGTTAAAACTGTGCTGCGTTGCTGACGGTAATG
>JBCDMA010000209.1:0-6911 GCA_038744645.1 Pseudomonadota bacterium
CATTACCGCTGATGGAAAAGTCGTAATTGCTGGTTTTAATCCGTTTTCTCTGGCGGGTATCTTAAAATACTTGCCCATTAATAAAGGGAATATGCTGCATCAAGGACGGTTTTTTACGGCAGGACGCATTAAAGATTGGCTGCAATTGATGGATTTTGAAATAGTGCAACACGAGCACTTAGTTTATTCGTCTTTGTTCGCGGATGATGGGATATTCAAAAGCAGTCCACGGATGCGCGCGACAAATAGAAAACTTGTTCGCTGGTATCGCTCATATTTGCCATGGTTTGCCTGCATGTACGTTATTGTGGCCAAGAAATCGACGATCCCAATGTCTACCGCAAAACCCATATGGCAAATACATCCAACCTTTAAGCCACGCCCAGCAACTGCTGCGTTGCGCGGGCGAAACAATCAAGCCAGGCAGAAGTAATTTGCACACACGATTAATTAGTCCTGTGTTATTGCGTCCTCTGGTTTGGGTCCTTTATTTTACGCGCATACCTGGCGTAGCGCCTTCATCTGGCGATAACAAATACAGCTCACTACCACCTGGTCCCGCTGCAAGCACCATGCCTTCTGAAACCCCAAAACGCATTTTTCTTGGGGCGAGATTTGCCACCATGACCGTGTGCTTCCCAATGAGCTGCTCGGGAGAAAAGGCACTCTTTATACCGGCAAAAACTTGACGCGTTTCGCCGCCAATATCAAGCTCAAGTCGCAGCAATTTGTCTGCTTTTTCAACGTGCTCCGCGTTGACTATTCTAGCAATGCGAAGATCAACCTTGCTAAAGTCATCAAAGGATATGGTTGGACTGATTGGCTCAATATTGCTTGCTTTAGATGCGTCTTCTACACCATCAGCACCTTTAGTGTCCGATGACGGCGTTTGCGAAGTATTTGAAGCATTGCTCGGTGCTTTTTGCAACGAATCTTTGCTGGCTTCAATAAGCGCCTCAACCTTATCGTTGTCTACACGCTGCATGAGTGCTTTAAACTTATTGATCTTGTGATTGCGTTTTACGTCGCCGAGTGTGTCCCAATTGAAGCTATCATTCAAAAACGCTTGGATATTAACTGCCGTCTTTGGAAGCACAGGGGACAGGTATATCGCCAGCACTCTAAACAAGTGAATGCCCATCGAACATACATCATGGGTCAATGCCTGTTTATCGGGATCTTTTACCGTAACCCAGGGCGCCTGCGCATCTATGTATTGATTGGCCTTATCTGCAAGGCCCATGATTTCACGGATGGCCTTGTTGTACTGACGCTTTTCATACAGCGTTGCTATAAGCGTCTCTTTTTCGACGAACTCATCAAGTAGCGTTTGATTTTCAATGACGTTAGACAGCGTGCCTTCAAACTTTTTGGTGATAAATCCCGCGCAGCGAGAAGCAATGTTGACAAATTTGCCAATTAAATCTGAGTTCACTTTTTGTACAAAGTCGTCGAAATTGAGATCGATATCGGCTACAGAATCATTGAGTTTGCTGGCAAAATAGTATCGCAGGTATTCTGGATTAAGGTGCTCCAAATAGGTACTTGCTTTAATGAAGGTACCTCGCGATTTACTCATCTTCGCGCCGTTTACCGTAACAAATCCGTGGATGTTGACTCCGGTCGGTGTTCTCAGTCCTGCACCCTCAAGCATTGCAGGCCAAAACAGGCAGTGGAAGTAGGTAATGTCTTTTCCGATGAAGTGATAGAGTTCGGTATCCGTGTCTTTACGCCAATATTCGTCAGGATCGAATCCCGTTTTGTCAGCAAAGTTTTTGAAACTCGCCATGTAGCCAACCGGTGCGTCAACCCAGACGTAGAAAAACTTATCGTCAGTCCCAGGGATGTTAAAACCAAAGTAGGGTGCATCACGACTGATATCCCATTGCTGCAACCCTTGTTCGAACCATTCACCTAGCTTATTGGCCATTTCTTCTGAGATTGCCCCTGACGTTATCCATGCTCTAAGCATGTCATCAAATTTAGGCAAGTCGAAGAAGTAATGTTCTGAATCTTTAAGCACCGGCGTAGCGCCAGATACAACGGATCTCGGATTGATTATCTCGGTCGTACTGTAAGTTGAACCGCACACATCACATGAATCGCCATTCTGGTCTTTAGCACTGCACTTGGGACATTCACCTTTAACGAAGCGATCGGGTAAGAACATTTCTTTTTCAGGATCGTATAACTGGCTTATCGTTCGGGTGGATATGAAGCCATTGTCTTTGAGACGCTGATAAATCAGTTCACAATATTCGCGATTTTCCTCACTGTGCGTCACGTAATAGTTGTCATAATCAACAAGAAAAGCGCGCAAGTCTCGATCGTGCTCTTCTCGCGTTTGCGCAACCATTTGTTCAGGTGTAATACCCAG
Organism: Pseudomonadota bacterium; assembly: GCA_038744645.1. Taxonomy (GTDB): domain Bacteria; phylum Pseudomonadota; class Gammaproteobacteria; order Enterobacterales; family Alteromonadaceae; genus Glaciecola. The sequence continues at coordinate 2,378 of JBCDMA010000209.1, forward strand.
CTCTTGAGCCTTAAGCATAACAGGCGTGCCATGCGCGTCGTCCGCGCAGACGCTGTAACAGCTGTTGCCTCTCAATTTTTGAAAGCGCGCCCAAATATCTGTTTGAATGTGCTCAAGTAGATGTCCAAGATGGATTGAACCATTTGCATAAGGCAGGGCACTGGTGACCAAAATACGCCTTTTCGCTTGTTGCATGATGCTATTTTTCCATTAAAACAAAGTGATTTTTCCGTTTACGGAACCGAGATTTTCCGTCGTGAGGATGTTTTCTAGACAAGCGTATCGACAGACAAAACCAGATGCAGCTTGTATAATAGGCGCAGATATTAGCCCAATTATATGTACATTGCACTTCATGTTTTTCAAAAAAAAACGCCAGTCCCCAAAGCAAGCAAACAACGATATCGACGATACATCGATTGTTGAACATTTATGCCGTCAACTAGGAATAAAAAGCACACCTTTAGTCAGCGTTACGGCAACTGCTTCTGAACTGAAAGTTGTGCTGCCAGTGGCGTGTAAAACACACTATGAAAGCCTCGAAACATCCATCAAGGACGCAAAGCTTATCCCAGAAGCAATGCATGTGGCTTTTTCTCAAAACATCCCAATCATGCATGCGCCAAAATCCCTGATCCCGAATATCAAGAACATCATCGCTGTGTCGTCTGGCAAGGGAGGCGTTGGGAAATCTGCAACATCAATTAATCTTGCCTATGCACTGAAGCATCAGGGTGCAAGAGTGGGTGTGTTAGATGCAGATATTTATGGTCCATCTGTACCCATTATGGTTGGACAGAGAGGTGCATCGCCAGAAAGTCCCGACAACAAATGTATGATCCCCATCGCAGCAAACGGCATTGTCACAAATTCCATTGGCTACTTGGTGAAAAATGATCATGCGTCTATTTGGCGTGGACCCATGGCAAGCAAAGCATTACAGCAATTGTTGAATGAAACGCGATGGCCGTTACTGGACTATTTGATTGTCGATATGCCACCAGGTACGGGAGATATTCAACTGACAATGGCGCAACAGATGCCGCTGACTGCGGCGGTAGTCGTCACGACACCACAGGACTTGGCGACCGCCGACGCTGAAAAAGGGATCGCGATGTACGAAAAGCTCGACATTCCAATTCTTGGTTTAGTTGAGAACATGAGTGAGTTTCTCTGCCCACACTGTCATAAAACCACGGATATTTTTTCAAGTGGCGGTGCATTGCGCCTTGCTGAACGTTACGAATATGATGTACTTGCTAGCCTCAGTTTGGACCCGTTCATTCGAGAGTGCACTGACAACGGTATCGATTTGATTGAGCGTTATGTAAGTGGTAATTCTAGTGGTAAATACCTACAAGCAGCGCAGAAACTATCCATAAGCCTCATCAATGCGCTTGATGTCTCTGAAGAAGCCATTGCTCAACAAACGCGTATTGATATCGCTCAACTGGATTGAACAGATGCAGACTTGCATGCATAGATTCAACCGCGCATAATCTCGCGCAATAGCGAATTCTCGACAAACACAAACAAGGATTTCAATGCGTCTTTGCGACAAGGACATAATAAAACATATTAACCAAGGTCTGATCGTACTTGAGCCCATGCCAGACGTTGAGCAAATCAGCGGTTTGACGGTAGATGTGACTTTGGGTAACAAATTTAGGGTTTTTCAGGATCATGCTGCGCCTTACATCGACTTGAGCGGGCCAAAATCTGAAGTCCAGGAAGCGCTGGATAGGGTCATGAGCGATGAGATTGAAATAACACCAGGAGAAGCATTCTTTTTACATCCAGGTGAACTTGCATTAGCAGTCACTCGAGAGTCAGTGCAGTTGCCGTCAAATATTGTCGGCTGGCTTGATGGTCGCTCTTCTTTAGCAAGGTTGGGATTAATGGTGCATGTAACAGCCCATAGGATAGACCCAGGTTGGTCAGGCAATATTGTTTTAGAGTTTTTTAACTCAGGTAAACTGCCACTTGCGTTACGCGCAGGCATGAAAATAGGGGCTTTGAGTTTTGAAGTGCTCAGCGATCATTGTGATAGGCCATACAATGCGCGGCAAGACGCTAAATACAGAAACCAAGACAGTGCTGTTGCCAGCAGGATCAGTAAAGACAGTCAGGATTGAACAATCTAGATGCGTTTGATCCTCAAGCTTTGTTTCTACGTGGTTTGTGAAAACGCCTTATCTGCTTGGATCCTCGCCAGCGCGGTCTGTAATGCAATGGTGCGGGTGTCAACAAAATCGGCATCAGAGAGCAGTTTACTGAAACCAATGCGGTTGAGTTTGGTGCGTTCTTTTTCCCCTTTGACCACCATGAGTATGTGTTTATCTAACTCTTGCGCGTCCTTAACCAAACTCTCTATGGTCAGTGCAATGGTATCGTCAAAGTAAGCGAGGTCGGACAAATCAATGATTACCACCTGATGATCGCCTAACGCACTAAGCTCTCTGGATAACGCTTTTGATACGCCAAAAATCATCGTGCCACTGAGATAAAAGTAAATCACATTGCCTTTGGCTTCGTTTAGCAGCGCGCGCTGTTCTTTGTCCAACGGTAACCTGCCGTCAACGTCTTTAATTGCAGCAATGTTTTTTGCTTGCAGCGTGCTAAGTTTCTCAATCGTGATAATGTTAGCGATGAAAACGCCAATACCCACGGCAACGACAAGATCGACAAACACCGTAAGCAGAAGCACAGCAAACATGATAAGGCTGGTTTGTTTTGCTACGCGATGCGAACGTTTTATAAAGCTCCAATCTAAAATGTCTATTCCCACTTTGATTGCAATGCCTGCCAGCACTGCAATGGGAATGACAGAAATAAGTGACGAAGCACCAAAAACAGCAACGATTAAAATGGCGACTCGTGTCAGTCCAGATAACGCCGTCCGAGCACCGGTTTGAATATTGACCACGGTACCCATTGTTGCACCCGCGCCAGGCAAACCGCCAAATAAGCCAGAAAACAGGTTTCCCATTCCTTGACCAATCAATTCTTTGTTCGAGCGGTGTTCAGTTCTGGTTAAATTGTCCGCAATGACGGATGTCAACATGGAGTCGATACACCCCAACATGCCCAGAACAATGCCGTCCAACACCATGGTTTGAAGTTGATCTTGAGTAAACGTCGGCATGACCAAGGAAGGTAAGGTGATATCGATTGCACCGATCCTATTGATGTCAGCATCTTTGAAGAACCACACTGAAATGATGGAAATCAATACCAAAGCAATTAATTGCGGTGGTATATAGTGTTTAATTTTCCTTGGTGTAAAAAATATAAGCAATAGCGTTGCAATAGCCATGAGGGCTTGTATCGGATCGGCTTTAGAAAGCGTATCGGGGATTGACAAAAATGCGCCCATGACGCCACCTTCAGGCGCGCCGGCACCAAGCGCAGGTGCAAATTGCATGATGATCAGGATACACCCAATCCCAGACATAAAACCCGACACCACCGAATAGGGCATTAACGTAATGTATTTTCCCAGTTTCAATAAACCAAATAGGATTTGAGTGACGCCTGCAATCATGACCACCGTGAAAGCCATTGCCAATCCGCTATCTGGGTATTTCGCCATCATCGATGTGACGACGGCCGCCATGATCACTGTCATTGGACCCGTGGGTTCAGAAATAAGGGTAGGGGTACCGCCGAATAAAGAAGCGAAAAAACCAATGATAATCGCACCGTACAAACCTGCTTCGGGACCTGCGCCGGAGGCAACGCCAAACGCCAAGGCCAGCGGCAAGGACACAATTGCCGCGGTGAGGCCCCCCATGAGGTCGCCCTTCAGATGTTTTGTTGTAATATGATTAAATAATGAGCTGAGCGGATAATGATGTTGATTATTCACACGAAATTCCGATGCTGAACATGTACGACAAAATCAAGATGCCTTCCTTTTGCATATGATGCGTGTGTTTATTAGTAAAATCGCGAGCGCCGGACAGAGGCGATTGATTAAAACACGGTACTGATTGATAAGGGTTTCATTTAAAATGACTTCTCGCGTATTGTTGAGTTTATTGACGGGCAATGCAAGCGCTGTAAGCAGAATAAGTGACAAAAGCAATCTGCAACGACAGTATTTTAGTTTTGCAACTGCGATGGCGAAAGAGACGTGCAATTATTGTGGATGATTGATGTAACCTGTTACTCGACAATTCACGTATTCATTGTCCAGAGGAAATGGTTTTCATCAGATGGGTAAACGTGGCTGCCTCGAAATACAAGTATTTTGGGCTTTACCATTCGCACCGTTTACTATACCGTTTCATCCGCCAACAAGATGCGAAAAAATCAATTAAGGCATTAAAAAGTAGAGAGAGTGCACCAGTAATACTGCAGATGTCGCATATGGTATTTGGTAAAAAGCGCGTGATAAGACAGTTCGATTAAAATTTATCAAAACGACCGAATTGTTTTGCTAAAACGGTGAAATGAAACTAACTTTTTAAAAGGTTAGGCCACAAGCAGCTTAAGATAAGAAAAACGAAACGTTAAGCGTGTAAAAAACATA
>JBCDMA010000210.1:0-6904 GCA_038744645.1 Pseudomonadota bacterium
ACAAATTTTTGTAAGGTAGAAAGGACTTTTACTGCGTCATCAGCCTGCTTATTCATCCTTGATTGCACGTCATGCGCGCTTTTTTGCAGTTTCGGAGGTTGGGCATCACCACTTTGATGTAGGATATTTTTATCTTGAGATGCATGAATCGAGGACTTCAGCGAGCGATATACCATGGTGACAAGTGCACCAATAATCAGTAACAACACAAAATTCACGATTACCAATAACTCGACAATCATTTAGCGCAACTCACAGTAATCAGATTTCTCTCGCATTCCATGCATTCTTATCGCAATCAAAACGCATATACTTTAAAAAATGTTTAGGGTCCATTGATCTTCATCATACATTTTTTCGACATAGTTCAACGTTTCCCATTTAGCCTAATTTACATTTTTCGGTAGGTCTGTACATAGTTGACCCTCAAGCTATTCGTCAGCGACCACTTTTTTGAAAACGGATTAAATCGCATGCCAATTTCTTGGAGTAGTTTGAGCTGCGCTAATGATGCCCAGCTGTTTAATTGAAGCGGCGTCACAAAATGGCCCCAGCTATGCGTGCCAATAGGTAGATAGCGCATGATGTATTCAGCGCCAATAATCGCAATGAGATAAGCGGTTATTGTGCGATTGAGCGTGGCCAGTATCACCAAGCCGTCTTTGGCCGCCAGTTTACTGCACTGCTTAACCAAGCCTTTTTGATCTGGCACATGTTCAATCACTTCTGCATTTAATACCACATCAAACTGATTCTCACGCTGAATCAATTCTCTTGCAAGAGTATGTTCATAGTGAATCTTCAACCCCGATTTGAGTGCATGGCGCTTTGCGACTTGAATACTCAATTCACTTGCATCTATGCCAGTGACATCTGCACCAAAGCGCGCTAACGCCTCTGAAACAAGTCCGCCACCACACCCTAAATCGAGCACAGATAAACCGCTTAAACAATCCTGTGCGGCCGAGTCCCGATTAAAGTGCTGGCATATCTTATCCACAAAATAACTGACTCGCGCTTCATTGAAAGCAATAGCAGCCTTGTACTCACCTTGCGGATCCCACCATGCTTGTGCCAATCGGTCAAAACGAGCTATTTCTTCAGGCGATACGCCCTGATCATTTTCGCTGACTTTTTTAAGCTCACTTTTATCTAGCATCGTATACACCTTGATATATAAAAAGATAATGCATTTATCTTGTAATTTGAGTATTGAAAACTATGGCAAACGAAAAAAACGTTTACGGAAAACCTCTTCATTTATGTTGCGGTAATACGGGTTTTACTCGCGAAGGGTTTTGTTACGTTCCTTTCAGTGATTACGGCAACCACAGTGTGTGTGCTATCGTCACTGACGAATTTCTCGCATACTCCAAGTCAGTAGGCAATGATTTATCTACGCCAAATCCGCAATACGATTTTCCAGGATTGAAAGAAGGCGATAAATGGTGCCTATGTGCAAGTCGATGGCAACAGGCATTGAGTGCAGGTGTAGCACCTCGCGTGCAGTTATCAGCAACAAATATGAAAGCGCTGGACGTTATCAAACTCAGTGATTTAGAAAAGCACAGTGTAGACAACGAAGATGCGTGATTAAATAGTGCTACTGGTCTAACTTTTTTTGCCAATCATCGAACGTCTTTTTTGCTTGCGTATCAATGATGTCTTTGTTTTGTGATACCCAATACTGTTCCATGATACGGACGTTCTTGATATTTGCTTTGAAGAACAAATCAAATACATCTCCAACAACAGGAATAAAACCCAGCACCATATCAAATAGGCTATTGCGCAGCATATTCGCTAGTAATGGACGGGGAAGTGACATTTTGTATCCAAGATAGATTATTCGCGTCGATGCAAGGAACATGAGCGCATCACCAAGCACAGGTATCAATCCAACCAGTGAATCAAGACCGACGCGGATCCCCAATACCGGGATGCGCACTGCGTAGTCGAGCAAGTTCGCAAGCGCCTGTGCTTGCAACAATTCGTCCGGTGCCCGAAAGCTGTCATCTTTTTCGAGCTTGGGTTCACTCACTTGTCAGCACCCATCGCAATGGCAAGCGCATGACGTAGCTCGATGTCATTATCTAAGGTCCAGTCTTTAATATTGTTGATAATGATGGAGGTGAGCATATCGAGATGTTGGTCGTCACTGTTAAGTGCTTCAATGTATTCGAACCTATCTCCGCCACTTTCTATAAAGTACTCTCTATTCTCTTCTCCAATTTCTTCAATGGTTTCTAGACAATCCGATGAAAATCCTGGGCAAATAACTTGTACACTTTTTATACCTTGTTTAGGCAGCGATTTAAGGGTTTCATCGGTATAGGGTTTTAGCCACTCCTCGCGACCAAATCGCGATTGAAACGTTGTCATGTAGTCGTGCTCTGTCAATCCCAGCTTTTGCGCGACGAGGCGAGATGTCTTATGGCACTGGCAATGGTAAGGGTCACCGTTTACAAGATAACGCTTGGGTATGCCGTGATATGAGAGCACTAATTTATCCGTTCGACCATGTCGTTCCCAGTGTGCGCGGATCTTGTCTACCAAACAATTAATATAACCATCCAGGTCACAATACTGATTTAAAAAGCGCAATTCAGGTAACCATCGGCGGTTCACGAAATCCTCAGCTACAGCATCAAATGTCGAACCTGTAGTTGACGCGCAATACTGAGGGTAAAGCGGCAAGACGAAGAGCTTTCGCGCGCCTTTGTTTAGCAAGCGATCAATTGCGGAAGTGATAGAGGGTTCGCCATAGCGCATTGCAAAATCAATAATCACATTGTCACCCAACTGACTGGTAAGTCGGGATCTAATGCCTTCACATTGATCTTTTGTGTGCGTTAATAATGGAGACCCTTGTTCTGTCCACACTGTAGCATAGGCTTCTGCAGATCGTTTTGGGCGAATATTCAAAATAATGCCATTTAAAATAAACCACCAAATAGCTTTAGGGATCTCTACGACTCTGGGGTCTGACAAAAACTGCTTGAGATATGGTCTAAGCGCCTGTTTTGTTGGCGCCTGTGGTGTTCCTAAATTGGTAATTAGCACGCCAATTTTGTCTTGTTGCTTGTGTGTGAATTCAAGCTGAGATTTATACTTCATGGATTAGGGTCTTTTTATCTTTCATAAATTGCAACGTAGTTACCCTTCGGGCTGGGCCTGATTCTTTCGCCAACTTCTTCATTCGTCGCTTATTTGGAATAACCAAACCACGCTCCTCATTCCTTGCTGGTGAAAGAATCAGACACCAGCGTTGTATTTTATGAAAGATAAACAGACCCTACTGAATGGTTAAATAAAATCAGTACCTTAAGTACGCAAGTTGGCTGTATTTAAGATTAAATTTAGTTTTGAGTGCCGGGTGAGTATATAGATAGAGCCTGGTTAAGGTTGGTAATAAGTTTCTGCACCAGGGCCTACGGGTATTCCTAATAAAAAAACCCATGCATAGAAAAATATCGTCCAACCGACAACGAACACCAGTGTATAGGGTAGCATGGTTGCTATGAGCGTTCCCATGCCGATATCTTTTTTATATTGCGCTGCTATAGCGAGTATCAGACCGAAGTAACTCATCATAGGCGAAATGACATTGGTCACTGAATCCCCGATCCGATATGCCGCTTGAATGGTTTCGGGTGCAAACCCAATCAACATTAACATAGGTACAAATATTGGCGCTGTGACTGCCCACTGTGCCGATGCACTGCCTAGTGACAAGTTCACGAGACCACACATCATAATGAATAGCACAAATACTTCTGGGCCATCCAAACCCGTTGCCTGCAAAAAAGCAGCGCCTTTCACCGCAAGCACTGTACCGAGATTTGTCCATTTAAAAAAGGCAACAAATTGCGCAGCAAAAAACACCAAAGTAATATACAACCCCATTGAACTCATGCTTTTTGCCATTGCGTTGATGATATCTCGATCGTTTTTCATAGTACCTGCAACGCGTCCATAGACAAAACCAGGCACTGCAAATGTGACAAATATAAAAGCAACTATTCCTTTCAGAAAGGGACTTCCCGCCACTTCACCGGTTTCAGGGTGCCTAAGAATACCGTTTTCTGGAACAACCGTTAACGCCAGTAGTGAACAGACAAACACAAAACTGAATCCCGCCCATTTCATCGCTTTTATTTCTTGCGCAGTGGGTGCATCTATTTTCTGCGCACCCAAATCAATGGAAGCTTCTGACGCATCATAGACGCCCAATCTTGGCTCTACAATCTTCTCGGTGACCAATGCGCCCATAACTGCAACAAGGAAGGTACTGCCGAACATAAAGAACCAATTAACTTCAGGGCCGACGATATATTTTGGATCTATCATGCGCGCAGCGTCTTGCGTGATACCAGAAAGCAAGGGATCAACAGTACCTAACAACAAATTCGCGCTATAGCCTGCCGAAACACCCGCAAATGCGGCTGCAAGCCCAGCCAAAGGATGTCGACCGAGACTGTGAAAAATCATAGCAGCAAGCGGGATCAAGACTACATAACCAAGTTCTGACGCAGTGTTAGACACGACACCTGCAAAGACCACAACAACAGTAACTGCTGTTTTTGAGGCATTCATCACCATTGCGCGCATTACCGTGCTTAATAGCCCGGAATGTTCGGCGACTGATACCCCCAAGAGCGCAACAAGCACAGTGCCTAGCGGGGCAAAGCCCGTAAAGTTCGTTACCAATCCAGTAACAATGCGCTGTAACCCCTCAGCATTGAGTAATGATATAACTTCTATAACACCGTCGGCCTCTCGACCACTCGCACCTTCAGGTCTGGGATCAATGACGGACACCTCGAAATAACCAAGAATACCGCTTAACACAACAATAAAAAGCGCAAGACTAGCAAACAGCGTAATCGGGTGCGGCAGTAAGTTACCCAACCACTCGACTGTCGCTAAAAAACGAGAAAACCATCCGGTATTTGAAGACGGGTCATTATTATTCTTCAGCGTCTTAGAAGGTGGATGGCTTGGCAATCTGTAGGTCCTTTCTTTTTATTACTTTTCGTTGATGTACTTGCGATGAGATGACTCTGCAAACATCTTGTCAAATGACTAACGTCTAGCAGAGATTAATGTTGCGGTGTCCAGATTAGATTTGATGGTACAGAAAGTTACCATAAAATGCATTTTTAATTGTTAATTTTTAGTTAAAAGTGCAACAAAATTTAAGGTTTTGCGCCGTTTTGAGCAGAAATGTGATAGTTCGAACCAAAAATAACAGATTTTGAATGTAAAAATATCTTTTGAGGGGGCAATAAGTAATGCAAGTTTGTGAGAAATAAAAACGCCATCAGTGTTTTTTACAACATTGATGGCGCGCCTTATGTTTGAAATGCTTGTTTACTGTATGCCTGTGGACTCTTTCATATAGCGGAAAAAGTCGCTGTTAGGCTCAATCACAAGAATATCTGATTTGTTACTGAAGCTTTGGCGATATGCATCCATACTTCTAAGAAAACTATAAAATTCAGGGTTCTTATTGTAGGTTTGCGCATATATCTGCGCTGCCAATGCGTCACCTTCACCTTTAAGTTGCCTTGCATTTCGTTGGGCATCAGCAAGCATTACTGTAATCTTCGCGTCAATATTCGCCTTAATTATTTCCGCTTGTTCCTGGCCTTTAGACCGGTATTCTCTGGCAGCAGCATCACGCTCTGCGCGCATACGGTTGAAGATATTATTGCTGATTTCGGTAGGTAAGTTAATCTGTTTTACCCTGACATCCAATATTTCGATACCCAATTGGTCAGAACTACCACCTGCTTGTCGCAACGCATCATCCATTAATTCAGAACGTTCACCAGAAACGATTTGATTAATAGTGCGCGTACCAAACTCTGCTCTTAAACCGTTGGTAACCCGCTGCTTTAAAAGCGTCTCAGCTTGTAATTTGTTACCACCCGTTGATAAATAATATCGCGCGAAATCAGTAATTTTCCACTTCACGTAGGAATCGACAATAAGGTCTTCTTTTTCACTGGTGACGAAACGATCTGCTCTCTCATCAAGTGTCTGTATGCGGGCGTCCAAGCGTTGAACGCGAGCGAATAAGGGTACTTTGAAATGCAAACCAGGTTCGTAAACAACAGGCTGTTGCTGGGAGTCCATGTTAACTTTACCAAAGAGTATAACAATCGCTCGAGTACCTTCAGCAACAACAAAAAGAGAACTGACACCTAATACAACTACAATCGCTAGAACAATAGCGCCAAAAAATTTCATTTGTTAATTTCTCCCCTGTCGTCCTGTTGAGCCTCTTGTAGAGCTGCTTTCTCGAGTACTCGCATTGGAGCGATCATTTAAGATTTCTTGGAGGCGGTTGTTCGCTGAGTTTTGCAAGTTATTCTGCGTATTGCTTTGCTGCATGATCTTGTCAAGTGGCAAGTACATCAGATTGCCACTGCCATCAGTATCAACCATCACTTTACTGGTGTTTCCAAACACTTGCTCCATTGTTTCAATGTAGATACGTTGGCGTGTAACTTCAGGTGCAGCTTCAAACTGCGGTAATAACTCTTCAAAACGAGCAACTTCACCTTGTGCTTCAAGGATAATCTGTTCCTTATAGGCTTGTGCTTCCTCATTAATGCGATTCACTTCACCACGTGCGGCTGGTTCGCGTTCTCTCGCGTAAGCTTCCGCCTCTTGGATAAATCTCTCTTGGTCTTCCTGCGCCGCAATCGCATCATCAAATGCCGCTCTTACTTCTTCGGGCGGTCTTGAGTTTGAGAAGTTTAGCCCAACCACAGCAACACCCATTTGGTAGGGCTCCACGATTGCCTGCAACTCTTGTTCAACGCGCGCTCGTATCACTTCACGACCGCCGGTTAAAATGTCGTCCATTGTCGAATGACCAATGACATAACGAATA
>JBCDMA010000211.1:0-6850 GCA_038744645.1 Pseudomonadota bacterium
AGTTTGAGCCCAGATTCGAGTTCAATCTGATAACCTTCAGCTCTAAAGCCAGCTAGGTAAGCCGGACTATAAGGTACCAACGACGACAGATCCCATGGTGCCAACGCATCAGTGTAGCGTTTTGGTAAGGATTTAGATGCTAATACAAGCACGTCATCAAAAAATCGCTGAACCCGCCCTGAAACAGAGCGCCACCGTACTTTTGGCACTCGCTTGGTTTGTCTTTTGCCGTTTACTATTACCGTAGCTGTGGTGTAGTAAATGTTCCCTCTTTGACCAGAATATGCCGTGTGTGTTTGCGCATCAAACGTCCAGTAAGGTACGTAAATTCCTCCCAGTCGTCGTCCGTTCCTCGCGTACTTTTGTAAGTCGTTGGGCGCAAACCAAAGCCGGCCAAGCCAGTTATTAACAGCCTTGCGAGCTGCGCGCTCGTCAAGTGCAAAGGGTATTAAACCAGCGGGTTTTATATGGCGATGCAAACCTGTATCAGTAACAAACGGAGTGGCGCAGTAGGGGCATTCTTTGGCGTGTACGTCTGGGTCAAATTCTATTTGCGCGGAACAATTATGGCAGGTTAAGACTCGTGTTTGCTCAATGACAGCGTCACCAGCACCTGCAACAGCACCGCGCAATCCTTCTTGAATGTCGAGCTCCTTGATACTTTCAGCTCGCGCAAGCGCCATATCCTCCTGATTGCCGCAATGGTCGCAGGTCAACCGAACAGCGCTGGGATCAAAACGCATGTCGCCTCCGCAGGCTGCGCAGTCGAAGCGGTGATCAAGAACGTCCGCGGAGTCGTTTCCTTGCTGAGTGTCCATAAGGCCTAAAAACTCTGTTCTTTTATGAAAATCTTTGATTTCAAACGCCAGGCGGAGGAGACGGAGGCATCACAGTAAACAATTGAGCCAATTCCATCACGTCTTCTGCCTTTTTCCATCCGTCTTGGCCTTGCGTCCACACAAAAGATTCGCGCGTTAATTCACCTTCGCTTACCATCCGGCCCAAACGCGCTTTTGAAAAGGGACCAGACGTTTTGCCTGCTTTTGCTATATGCCATACGTGTTCTACCGGTGGTGGGGGAGGCGCTACGCTTCCTGTCGAGCCCTGTTGAACACCCGCTGACCAGCCGTGGTGTGAAAATTGTTGAGCATTATAATTATTGGTACCAAACCCCATGCCTAAACCCATCCCAAGGCCCATGCCGACACCCGCGCCCATCGCAGAGTTGGGTGTACCAGCAGACGTCTGCATTGCCTCAGCTATGGCGTATTGTTGGTATCGTGATAAATCTCCTAAAACGCCCATTGATGTGCGTTTGTCCAATGCATCTTCTACAGCGGCTGGAAGTGAAATATTCTCGATGTAGAGTTCAGGAAGGTTCAATCCGTAAGCGGCAATGGTTTGGCTGATGGCGTCTGCGATGATCTTTCCAAGTTCAGCGGTGTTGGCGGCCATATCAAGCACTGGAATGCGTGATGAAGCCAATGCTCGCGATGCTTCTTGCACAATAATATTGCGGATCTGAAAAGTCACTTCGTCCGTCGTAAACTCCCCGTCAGTACCGACGATTTCGGTCAGGAACAATGCTGGATCAGATACTTTGACCGTATAGGTGCCGAAGGCTCGAAGCCTTACCGGGCCAAATTCTGGGTCACGCAAGGTAATCGGATTTTTTGTTCCCCATTTGAAATCGGTAAAGCGATTCGTATTGACGAAGTAGATCTCGGACTTGAAGGGTGATTTAAACCCATGATCCCAATGTTGGAGATTCGTCAACAATGGCATATTGTTGGTCTCTAGCATGTACAGACCAGGTGAAAAAACATCTGCCAATTGCCCCTCGTGAACAAAAACAGCCGCTTGCCCCTCGCGAACAGTCAGTTTGGCGCCGTATTTAATTTCGTGTCCCTTGCGCTCAAAACGCCACACCATAGTGTCTCGGCTGTCATCAGTCCAATGGATGACGTCGATTAGTTGACCAGATAAAAAATCAAAGATAGACATGTCACAACTCCTTTTTTGTCTGAGCTTTTGTCAGTTTATGGCCTAAGACCGCGGTACAGCAGCGCCTGCGTTGTCACCGACGCCATCGCGTCGTGCCTTTGCTGATGCCAGCGTAGTTTTGAGTTCGGTCTCCATTTTTTCAAGCTCAACTTCCGCCGCTGCGCGTTTAGCTTTGGCCTCATCGGCGATGGCAAGACTGTCATTAATTGTGCCTATCAGCGACTCGTTTGCTTGTTTTACCGATTCAATGTCAAAAATACCTCGTTCCATCTCTTCTCGAACAATCTTATTGGCGTGACGCAAATTAGCAGCGTTTGAGGTGAGCAATTCATTGGTAAGGTCATTTGCTGAGCGCACCGTCTCGGCAGCTTCTTTTGAGCGCTGTATCGTCACCGCCTGAGCTAGCTGGGTTTCCCAAAGCGGTACTGTATTCACCAGTGTTGAATTGATTTTTGTGACCAAAGATTTATCGTTCTCCTGCACAAGACGAATGGAGGGAAGCGCTTGCATGGTGACTTGTCGGGTCAGTTTTAAGTCATGTACCCGGCGCTCTAAATCGTCCCTCGCGGCTCTCAAGTCTCTAAGCTCCTGTGCTTTTATGACCTGCTCGTCTTCAGGCGTTGATTCTACCTGTTGTTCTTTTTGCGGAATCGCGGTGCTATCGAGAATTTTCAGCTTTTCTTCGCCCGCCGTAATGTACACGCCCAATTCCTTATAAAATTCGAGCGTTTTTTCATAAAGTCGATCAAGTGACTTAATGTCTTTAAACAGCGTCTGCTCGTGATCTTCTAGTTCGTCGGTAATTCGGTCAATCTGACCCTGTATAGATTCGTATTGAGCAAGGAATTTAGCAAAGGGCGCGGCTCTGCCGATCAGCTTCTCCCACCATGAACGCTCGCGGCGCACATCCAATTCCGAAACTGAAAACCCGCGTATGGTCGACACCATGTTGCGAAGACTATCGCCTGCCGGTCCTACGTCTTTGTTTTTAACATCGGCAAGCATCGATTGACTGATGGTTTGCAACTCTATTTGTGCAGCAGAGCCAAACGAGACAATAGAGTTTGTATCGCTCATATCCAATTCATCCATCAATTTGCGGATATGTTCCTCATTGACATCCTGTGCGGAATCCAATGTCGTTATGCCAGTATCAGCCTCTGACAGTGATGCGGCAGACACCGCTGAGATTTCCTTTGTCAGAGTTTCTGCCGCTGCTTGCGTTTGTTGTTTCATAATTTGCTTCCTTTACAAATAATTCCTAATGCCGCTGTCGTCCGCAATGTTGTATCACTGCTTTACTGCACTATTGCAACAGTGCTCAACATTGTCGTTATTGTTTTTCATTATTGATAACTATACCGTCTCGTTTAAGGCGGTCGCGTAACACCTCAATTTCGATGTCGAGATCTTCTTTGTCAGCGATGAGTAGTTTTTCGCGTTTTGAATCGAAACTGCGTTGTAAGTCGTCAAGCAGGGAAAAATAATCGTGTTTGGCTTTCTGGTCTTGCGAGGCGGTGAACACTTCGGCAAATTTCTTCGTTGCATCGCATGCGGCTTTGAGGTAAATCCCCAAAAATTTGCGCGCTGCAAAAAGATCGCGGGGATCTTGTTCTACTGCCCTAAACACCTCTCTTGCCGACATGTTAAAGCGCTCTATTCGTTCGCTAATGCTTCGGTCTGGCAAACGTTCTGCAACTTCTTGCATCTCAAAGAGCTGGTTTTCCGCGGTTTCAAGCGCTCGCGCTACGCGCTCTGACTGAAACGTATCGACGCCTCCAATGCCTTTATCCGACATGGGGTCCAGACCAAACGAAAAACTGTGAAGCCCTGCTGCAATGATGCCGTAAACGGCAACGCCTGGGAACCCGGAGAGCCCGTCCATGGCTGCTAAGGAAACGCCGATACCTGTAAGCAAGCTAGCAAATAATTTGCGGGGAAAAGCTGGTCGACGAGCTATAGTGCGTTGCATATAAGCATGCTCTGCTTTTAATCCTTCCTGCAGCAACCATGCAGCAAGCACTAGCGTGCTAGCTGCACTTATATCAACAAGCATTTCAATCGGTTCTTTAAACAGGGATAGGAACAGCAGTGGAAGGGGCGCAACAAACAAAAACCAATTGCGGATCCGCCCGCGAACTTTCGGTTTTTTGGAGAAAGGCCATCTTACACGCTCTGCGCTGCGCGGACTGTGTTCGCCCCCGAAATGCTTCGCCATGCGTTACAGTCGACCGTCAAGAGCGCCGCAAGACGCCAAAAAAAGAAGTACTAATAAGGCAACAAACGAAATTCTTTGTAGTGCACTCGAACTCATAACTTTTATTCCTTTACTGGCGTCATTAATTTTTATAATTATTGCACGTCGCTACTAGTATAGTGCGTCCTTGCTAGCGCCACAGATTTTAGGGCTAAAGATATTAAAACCTTTGCACTTAAGAGTGTACGATGCGTGTGACTGTTCGAGCAACTATTTCATTCAACGTGATGCCGACGTTGCTACGAGGTCACAGTATGGCTTCACCATACCTCACTTATGCTATCGCCTTGCGAAATGCCTTAGTGCCAGTAGCAACAATCATTAATACTATAGCACCTGCGACAATGCCTACCACCAAATTTGCTAGCATTGCTATCGCGACATGAGAGCCATCGACCAAATGGTGAAGGTACTCGATGCCATGGACAATTATGCCACCGCCAACGAGAAACATGGCAATGGTGCCAACAATAGAAAGTGCTTTCATAAACCAAGGTGCAAATATCAATATGCCTCTGCCTATAGTGCGTTGCAATGCATTAAACCCGCCAGAAAGAGACTTGCGCAATAAATACAAACCGAAGTCATCCAGTTTTACAATACAAGCGACTAATCCATAAACACCCACGGTAAATCCTAATGCTAAGAATGTTAAAACTGCGATTTGCGTTGTTAGAGGAGAAGAAGACACGGTGCCCAATATGATCACAATGATTTCTGCCGACAGAATAAAGTCTGTTCGAATGGCACCTTTGATTTTTTCACGTTCTAATTTTTTTATATCAATGGTTTTATCAGCGACAGCTGCAAGTCTTTTTTGGCGACCTTCCTGTTCTTCTTTAGTGAGTTTGTGAGTGATTTTTTCTACGCCTTCATAACATAAAAACAAACCACCAATGATCAACAAATACGGGATAGACCAGGGTGCAATTGCGCTGATTAGCAATGCACTTGGCACCAATATAATTTTGTTTAACAGCGAGCCTTTTGCTACAGACCAAATCACCGGTAGCTCGCGCTCTGTTTGCACACCAGAAACTTGTTGAGCATTGAGAGCAAGATCATCACCAAGCACACCAGAGGTTTTCTTGGCGGCGACTTTTGATAAGACCGCCACATCGTCCAATAATGTAGCAATGTCGTCTAGTAGTGTTAGTAAACTTGAAGAAGCGACGAGAAATTTCCTTATTCTGATAGCCATGGCGCCTTGCGAGCTATTCACCCAACTTATCTAAAAAATTGAACAAGTAACGTGGTGAAAAAAACTCATCAAACATAGCAATAACCAATGCTTTAATATGCTGAGTGATGAAGGTTATTTAAACAACAGGTAATTAGGTGTAAAACTTGAAGAAAACTGCACTACTATCCAGTCTTTTTGACGGTGAGCAATCATCGAACTCGAGTTGTTGCGCCTGAGAGTTGTGCACCGGCCTGATGACCGGTGCTTCCTTTGTTGGATAAGCGAAAGGTAACGAGCTTTTTGAAAACGCTCTAATAAATGGATGTAAGAGTTTTCGAAACGCTTTGTTATTTTATATGATCTTATAAAATCAAATGCGTATTTTTTATGATATGAAATAGTATTGTTTTGTTTGCTAAGTTTCTACAGGGATCAATCAAGAGCAATAGCATTTGTTCGTAAAAAAATATGGAGGTTCGTCCATAACTTCTGATTTTTAGTGTCGCGTAACGCTAAACATCTCGATTATCTGTCCACGTAGGAAATTAGTCATTTTTTAGCGTTTTTCACTATTAATTTGTTAAACGCTTTTGGGTTGTACCGAATTAATAATTTTAAAATATTGTTTTTATTATAATTTTTGAATGGCACGCGTAATGCTACATCGACGCAAATCAAATAAGGTCAAATGTAAAACAAATAACATCTAGACGACCGTGTATAAAAAGACAATCACCTAAAAATCAAAAGGACCAAAATAATGACTATCCCACTCGATGACAGACCACTTGAGACAGTTAAGCAAGAAGCAATAGATATTTTGGTACACAATTACAGTCATGGATACATCTCTTCAGACGCTTTCGAAAGGCGTCTTGATGTTGTGGTCGCGGCAGAAAAGCCAAGTGAGATGATGGCACAGGTAGAAGATCTTGAACAAAGCACTGATGAAACCATCTCCCAAGCTTATGAAAAAGAGTTCGCAGTTAACTATTCTGACCAGCCTGCAGAAGAGGTCGACTGGATGATAAACATCATGGGCGGCTCTGATAGAAATGGTGTATGGAATGTTGCAAAGAAGCTTTATGTTTTTAGTTTTATGGGTGGTGCTGAGATAGATTTCACAGATGCACGCTTCGCCGGTAGTACAGTGACTATCTATTCGTTTACTTTTTGGGCTGGTAACGACATCTACGTACCAGAAAACGTCAATGTCATTTGCAAAACGTTCAATTTGATGGGCGGCACAGATAATCGTGCACCTTCCTCAGGTGGCCTCAACGCACCGACAATCATTGTTAAGGGCATAAATATCATGGGTGGTATGGACATCAAGGTGAAACGAACCATCCGTGAAAAATACATTGCTCTCGCCAATAAAATGAAGAGCTTGCTCGCAGATAAAT
>JBCDMA010000212.1:0-6842 GCA_038744645.1 Pseudomonadota bacterium
AAACAAAGTAATTTTAGATACTGACCCGGGCATTGACGATGCGATGGCCATCTATTTTGCAATACAATCCCCGCAAATCGAACTGTTAGGCCTCACCACCGTTTTCGGCAATATTGATGTAGAACTGGCAACGCTAAATGCGCTGCGATTACTTGAACATGCAAATGTGGACTTACCGGTTTGCAAAGGGGCTGCAATGCCTCATGTGGGCCCTGAATCAACATACGCCAGGTTTGTGCATGGCGATGATGGTCTTGGCAATATTCAAATGCCACCGCCTAAGACGTCCGCAGACAACCGCACCGCCGCAGAATTTATCATTGAAATGGCGCACAAATATCCAAACGAAATCACCCTTGTGCCCATTGGTCCGCTCAGTAATATTGCATTAGCACTTAAGTTAGAGCCAAAGTTACCCGAACTGATAAAATCCGTGAATATTATGGGTGGCGCAGCCATGGTCCCTGGAAACGTCACGCCCGTGGCAGAAGCGAACATCTGGAATGATGCATATGCAGCTGACATTGTGTTTTCTGCCGGATGGGATGTGAAGATGTTTGGATTGGATGTGACTTATGATATCCCTTTTCCTCCGGAGTTTGTTGACATACTGGCCGACAAAAATCCACGTTTAGGCGGTCTGGTGGCTCAAGCCGCACAGTTTTATATCAAGTTTTATTCTCGTGGAAAAGACAAAGACATGTGCTATTTTCACGACGCGTTTCCGCTAGCATACATCGTTGAACCGAACTTATTTACGCTGACCACAGGCAATATTCGTATCGGTACAGATCCTCTCCACAAGGGACAAACCAGTTTTGCGCCTTTGGGAAGCACAGCCAGCGAGCTTTGGACACATACACCTGAAGTGCAAGTGGCCACGGCGGTCGACCATGACACATTGACTAAACTCTTCATACAAACATATGCGAGATAGTATCGTTGATTCCAGCGCGCAAGATAGGCAATCGATTCGGCAAGCTTTTCGCCAACGAAGACAAAGGTTATCGGCAGCCGACCAAAAACAAGCGGCAATTGAATTGCTGGAAAACCTCATTGAACAACGGCTGTTAACACCAAAAACCCATGTAGCGCTATATAAAACACATGACGCTGAGTTATCTACTGAACCAACTATTCACTATTGTTGGCAAAATAACATTGAGGTCTACCTGCCGGTGCTTCACCCATTTTCAAAAGGGCATCTCTTGTTCTTGCATTACACAAAGCAAAGTCACATGCAGCAAAATATCTACGGTATAATGGAGCCAAGGTTGGACGTTTCAGTAGTGTGTCCTGTGCAGCAGTTAGACGTACTTTTTACTCCTTTGGTTGCATTTGACGAAAATGGCAATCGATTGGGCATGGGTGGTGGATTCTATGACCGCACATTGTCAGCTTTTGCTGTTGATAATGTAATAAAGCAAAGCAAGGTTAAACAACAAGGTAAACAGCGTGACCATATTCCAACAGTGATAGGCATTGCTCACGATGTGCAGCGCACTCAGTCGCTACCTGCAGAGACATGGGATATTCCGCTGCCTATAATTGCGACACCCAGTCGCGTGTATTCATTTAATTAGGTTTTTAGCTTATGAATCAAGATGAAAAGAAAAAGCAAGCCGCATTGGCTGCAGCAGAATTAGTCAAACCTGGGACCATTGTTGGTGTGGGTACCGGTTCAACGGTCAATTATTTTATTGATGCACTTACACCTATCGCTAATCAATTAGAAGGTGCCGTCTCCAGTTCAGAAGCTTCAACAACTCGGCTGGAAAAACTAGGTATAGAAGTATTTGATTTAAATTCGGTATCAACCTACGACATTTATGTCGATGGCGCTGATGAAGTAACGGCACATAAACATATGATAAAGGGCGGAGGTGCTGCACTTACTCGAGAGAAGATCGTTGCCGCAGTGGCTAAGACCTTCGTTTGTATCGTCGACGATAGTAAGAAAGTGGACGTCCTTGGCGACTTTCCGCTACCCATTGAAGTCATCCCAATGGCGCGCTCCTATGTTGCCAGAGAAATTGTCAAATTAGGTGGAGATCCAGAGTATCGGCAAGGCGTTGTTACAGACAATGGCAATCACATCCTTGATATTCACAATCTAAATATCCTAAACCCAGTTGAACTTGAGAAAACGCTCAACCATATCACTGGCGTTGTTTGTAATGGTATTTTTGCTTCGCGATGTGCTGATATCGTGATAAACGCAACCGACAGTGGCATTGAGCGCTGGTAAAACTCCACTAGCTTCCAACAAAATTTTGTTGCATGTTTTATCGTTTCTGCTATCTTTGCTGCCCATTTTAGACGTCTAGATGTCTTTTAAGTTATGCGTTTTACATGCGTCTTGATTGATTAATAAGTTTTCGTCGGGTGTGGGGTGTAGACATTGGATTTAAAATAATCTTATGTCTGCACGCCACGACCTGACTACGAAGGTAAATCAACAAGGCGGTAGATACGCTTAACCGATAATTAACTCATCAATTATCAGCTCAACAAGATGTAACACAGGAAGAACAATGAACAAACCCTCACTAGCCAAAGAAAAAATTCGTATTCTTTTGCTTGAAGGATTGCATAAAAGCGCCTTAGAAAGTTTCCAAAGTGCCGGCTACACCAATATCGAATCGCTCAAAACGTCATTGCCGGAACAAGAATTGATTGAGAAGATCAAAGATGCGCACTTTGTCGGCATTCGTTCTCGCACTCAGCTTACCGAAAATGTTGTAAATGCGGCGAAGAAACTCGTCGCCGTTGGATGTTTTTGCATTGGTACTAATCAGGTCGATTTACAGGCGACAAAAGTACGTGGCATACCCGTATTTAATGCACCATTTTCGAATACCCGTTCAGTCGCCGAGTTGGTGTTAGGACAAATCATCATACTTCTTCGTGGGATCCCAGAAAAAAATGCCAAAGCGCACCGCGGTGAATGGATAAAATCCGCCGTGGGCAGCTTTGAGGCGCGTGGTAAAACGCTTGGTATTATTGGATACGGCCACATTGGTACGCAGTTGGGGATCCTTGCAGAGCACTTGGGTATGCGGGTTCAGTTCTATGATATTGAGGACAAACTTGTGCTCGGCAATGCTGTTCAGGTAAAGACATTGAAAAAACTCCTCAGTACATCGGATGTCGTAAGCTTACACGTGCCAGAAACTGCGCAAACAAAAAATATGATGGGCAAAAAAGAACTCGCACAAATGAAAAAAGGCGCGATTCTTATCAATGCAGCAAGAGGAACGATTATTGATATCCCATCACTCTGTAACGCATTGGATGAAAAACATTTGAACGGCGCTGCCATCGACGTGTTTCCAACGGAGCCCAAATCAAACAGCGAAATGTTCGAATCGCCATTGACCGCATACGATAACGTGATCCTTACACCTCATGTCGGTGGAAGCACACAAGAAGCACAACAAAACATTGGAATTGAGGTTGCGGGCAAGATTGTCAAATACTCTGATAATGGCAGCACGTTATCTGCAGTTAACTTTCCCGAAGTTTCCCTGCCTGAATATACGGACCGTTCGCGGTTGCTACACATTCATACCAATCAACCTGGCGTACTAACACAAATCAACCAGGCCTTTGCCGACAAAGGCATCAACATTGCCGCGCAATATTTACAAACCATCCAAGAAATTGGCTATGTCGTCATCGATGTAGAAAAGGACCATGCGGCGGATGCATTGGCCGAATTAAAGGCTATTAAGGGCACAATAAAAGCCCGCGTACTGCATTAATAGCTTGCAGTAAGTTTGCGATTCATAGAGATCAAGAAGAGCGTCACATTGAAAGGACGCTCAATCTTCCTTCTTTATTTATTGTTTAAAAGAACGTATATACAAGCGTCATTGCTGTCTCAGTATCCAACTTGTCAATACCTTCAGCAACATCTGTGTTGTGGTCCACTTTCAATGACAATTTCATTGATAAACCACCGTAGATTTGAGCAGTAAGTGCTGATTCGGCCCGCGACTTTGTGTTGTCCTCACCTATTTCCGTTGCCACTGTTTGAGTGAATTTTGCTGTCTCTGAGATATTCCAATTGTAAGCTACAGCACCCCTTAAAATGACACCATTTATGGTTTCGTCTTCTAGCGTTTTGGCATAGCTATAACCAGGACCCACGCTGTATTCAAAAGAGCTTGTGGCGTTATCCCATAATAGATGGTTCCAACCGGCTGCAAGTGTTCCCTGAAAATCAAAGTTACTGAATCGATCGTCTTCATAGGAACCAAACCCAAATAACCGATAGTTAGGATTTGCGAGCTTATAATTTCCCTGGGCTGAAGCAAAAAACTTTTGGGCTGTTGTTTGGTCCTCGTCTTCACCATCGTCATTAACCACCGAATCACTCTTATATAATCCACTGAGGTTGTAGCTATTACTCCACTTTTCTAACTCTTGTGTCGCCGCTAAACCCGCACTAATAGACGTGGTTTCGGTATTCCCCGTTGTTACAATAAAGCCAAACTCTCCATCTAACGTGAATGCCTTTACTTCTTGATCCGCTTGCCCAAAAGCACTTGAAGATAGCGCCAATACGAGGGCGGTAAAAGCAGCCTTCCCATTCGCTATGGCGATATTCTTGTGATCTATTACTGATTTCATAACACATTTTCCCCAAAATAATTATGATTGTGGTGACTTATTTGCATTTGTTGTGATTACAAAGAAATATATTGCGATTACAACTAAATACGAATTTCTAAAAATCAAACATGGTTACAACAACGCAAACAAAGCCGATTTACTACTGTTTCTGACTCTCTTTTTTCTCTTTCTTGTTTTAAAAAAACTGATAAACCAAAGTGATGCTGGTTTGTGTTGAAAAATCATCAATATTGGCGGCAACATTTTCATCTTTTGTCACTTCAAAGCTGAATTTCAGTGCAAGGTCATTAAATATTTTGGCCGTTGCAGATGTTATCGAATTCACAGTGGTTGCCGCTTCATTGATCTCCGCGGTAATGACTTGTCTGAAACGGGCGTCATTATGAAATGTGTAGCTAAAAGCTGCACTAGAACGCAATAACAAACCTTCAAAAGATTCACCCGCATCTTCTTGTCGAAAATGGGCATATCCTGGTCCAATACTGTAGCCAAATGAAATGACATCATTGTCTATCCACAATTGCCGCCAACCCACTGCACCGGTGATTTGATCTCTTAACGCGAGGAATTGGTTATCGTCATATTCGGCGAATAGAAACAACCTGTTTTCAATGTTTGATAGCTTATAGTCAAATTCAAGTGCCATTTGCAAACGACTAGTATCAATACGCTGATTCTCAATTGTTGTAAGCTGTTTGAGCGCCTGAATCGAATATTGATTAAATAGCTTAGGCAAGTCATGATCGGCATCCAAAGCCATCTTGTAAAGACTGGTATTTGTGTTTCCCGTGGTTTTTAGGACACCAAATTCACCTTCCAGCGTTAAGCTGCGTCCAGCTGGCGCGTCACTGACGACAGAAAAAGCGATAGGTGAATGAATGTGATCGTTGAAACTTCTGTGGAAGAATGCCGATGCTTTTTCTTCGTCAGGCACCCCCACATTGCCAGCCATTGCATTCATAGAAAGAATACAAATGATCGTGATAATGATAGTTTTCATTAGCGCTAACTCTTTATTCTATTCGCACGTTGTTATTTTTATGCTCGTTTTTTCTTGTTATTGACTAGAAACGTTGGCGACTGTGTCCGGAGAAAGTAAATTAGGTTACATTTAATGCATTTACTAGTACATCAGCTGCTAGTTGAGCGCCTGTGCAATCTTCTCTGCCTCTGCCCGTGCGTACTCATAGATAATAACATAGTCATCTTGTTTCAGGCCAATAGTGTCAAAGATAACCGATGGAATTTCTTCGTGGTCTAGTAAAGACTCCGCTGTGTCTAAATGCACCATGGCTGTTGTTAAAAATATTACGGCCTGCTCAAAATACGACAAACTGTGAGCGGTGAGTTTAAAAGCTGCTAATGGTTGGTAAACGGTCTCTGGCAATTTCCACGTTTTTAGGATATCGCCGCTACACTCAGCAAATGTAAATCCAAATATGTCTTGTTGAGCAGCAAAAGGCACGGAATCTTTACATTCGACTTTGTAATCTGAATACTGCTGTGGCAGTTGAGAAGCACAGATAAGTTCACTTAGGCTGTGAAGTATGCCAATAACAAAATAGCGATCGCTGCCTCGCACCTGGCGCTGTTGGGCAATGGACTTTGCAATGACGCCGTTCAATACCGCTCGATGCCAAAATTCATCAAAATTTAAGTGTTTTGATGAAAACGATTTAAACGCTAAATTAGCGGTTTCTGCAATTGAGATATTGTAAGCGGCTTCACCACCGATCACTTGCAGCGCTTTCTTCACTGTGCCCACTTCTGACTGAAATCGGAACAGCGCACTGTTAGCCAGTTTTAGCACTTTTGCACTTAAAGACGGGTCTACTGACATCACTTTTGCGATGTCTTCACTGCTTGTCGCAGGATCGTCTAGAAGACTACGTATACGAACGCAGGTGTCAGGAAGCGTAAATGACAATGCTGCAAAACGTACTATCAAATCAGTGGACATAATACTTCTCTCAATAAGTTTAATAGCCAGATAATAATGAATGTGAACAAACAATGGATGCTGCCATTTATACTTGGCTGCGTTTTCTAATACCCTTCAACGGGCAATGATGCAGATTGTAAAGGCGCTAAAATAGTTCGCCTTGTTTAAAGTGTGGGGATGATTCGGGTGATGATTTTTGTTTTAACAAATAGGCTTTTCGTCGACGATTACATGCGCTGACAATGATGCGCTTGGTTCTATC
>JBCDMA010000213.1:0-6695 GCA_038744645.1 Pseudomonadota bacterium
AAGTATTGGTGTTACATGGTCAGCACCACGGCTTACCTTTATATTCCTCAGGTCCGTTTGCAATGTACAGCAAACAACGACTTACAGAAGCTAAAGCTGCGAATGCGGTCGGTAAAATGGGGAATCTTTTGCCCTATCAATGTGAGGAAACGGCGTAGATTTACTATTGTTCACTAGCGTCTTTCGGACGGGTAAAAAGGACTATTACAATCAACATGCTGACAAAGGCAAATATAAACAGTTGCACTAATCAAAAGCAAACATAATTAATTGCATAGCTGTATTGCTGGGTGAAGTTAGTGGCATCGAGTTGTCGTCAGTCTCAAATAACCGCACTGTCAGGATTTGCCACTAATTGAGTCCCTTTTTACGCCGTATTCATCGCCCCACTGGTCAGTCATTTCGCTTCTAACATCCCAAAGCTCTGGGAAAAAGCGATGACTGGCACCTTTTTTTAATACATCCACAGAACGGCCTTTTAGCGATTTTGCAGATATGCCAATCGAGCGATTAATCAGAAACAAATGTCGCCACCGAAAGATTTGAAACTGTTCATCAAAATCAAGGTAAGCCTCGGCGACTGAATAATGCCCATCATGCGTATATTGGTCATCGTATATCTGTTTAACGGTTAGGCCGTCTTCATCTAAATAATGTGTTTTGTAGAGCTGCCACAAAGAGTTTGGCATTTTTAACAGTGTTCTAAAGCCCGGTGATTCCTGACCACTGCCATTACCCAGTTGCAACCTTACGGCTTGATAGTCTTTTGGCGACATCGTTTCGAGCACAGCAAGTTGGTCAATCATCATTTGTTGCAACATATTCACTCGCTTAAACAACGTCAGTATTTTAAAGGTATGTCGTTGTGGGAGTAGCGCCATAATTTCAGTTAAAGAAAAGGCGATCAGCTTCATCCATAATTCTTCAACCTGGTGCACGATTTGAAATTGCATTTCGTCGTGTGTTGACAAAGATGCGATGGGCGTCTGGCAACTGAGCAGCTTATCGCACTGCAAATATACGCCGTAATCCAACATTTCCGGCGTCTCAATGAGTGTGTGAAAATCGTGTGTCCTCAGTTCAGTCGTCATTAATCAATCTCGCGTACATTACCGTTGTGTTGTTTTATTATCGCTTCAAACGCGTGTTTACTAAAACAAACATTGTTCCTAAATATTTTGTAATGGCGACAAAAAGTTTATGATTGTCTGACATTAAACTTATTTAAAAGAACAAAATGGATAAATTTGACAAAAAAATAGTACGAATACTAGAGGCAGATTCGAGAATATCATTCTCAAAGTTGGCCGATGATATTGGCCTATCGAAAACGCCTTGTTGGCAACGGGTTAAACAATTGGAAAACGATGGGATAATACAGGGATACAAAACACAGCTAGACGTTGAAAAGCTCGGTTTTGAAATCAAAGCTGTTGTTTTTGTTGTTATCGATTTTGCGCAATCTGAGCCGTTTGAACAAGCTGTTCAACAACACAAATCTATATCGAGGTGCACGGCTGTCACCGGGGATTATGATTATTTGCTTGAAGTTGTGGCGACAAATATACGCGCATTCGACCACTTGCTGCGTAAGGACTTAGCGGGACTCCCAGGCGTAAAGCGATTTAATACATCGCTATCAACCAGAGAAGTAAAGCAGCACTTTGCCATCAGTGAACTGATTTGATGGTGGAATAGACTAAGTAACATATTCATTTTATGAAACATTTTGACACACACTTTTATATGTAAAAAAGCTAATATCCCCAATCCTTGCTGTGAGAGGTAAATCTTTACCTTTATAATCGCGTTGGAAAACATTTGGAATTGGTATTACACAACCTCCTAAACTATGAAAAAAATCGTCATTCCACTCATCATTCTATTGACGTCTGTCGCTATCGCGGCGCTGCTGATTTTGAACAAAGAGAAACCAGATAAAAAACAAGAAGAAGAGACGCCATTCCTTGTTGAGACAATGGCATACACATTTGAAAATCTCGAATTCTTAGTATACGCACAAGGTACTGTGCAACCCAAAAATCGCACCGTATTAAGTGCTCAGGTCAGCGGAAAGGTAGTATCACTCAGTGAAAGCTTCATCGAGGGTGGTTTTTTTAATGAAGGTGACGTGCTCGTTGAATTAGAAAGCGACGATTATCAAACTGACCTGCTATTGGCTGAAGCAGAGTTAGCCAGAGCACAGGCGGCACTGGATGAAGAAGTCGCCAGAGGTCGTGTTGCAGAAAAAGAGTGGCGCTCAGTCAATACCACCGTGCCGCCAGAACTGGGTTTGAGAAAACCACAATTAGCGCGTGAAAAAGCCAACTTGCAAGCCGCAGAAGCACAGTTGCTTCGTGCAAAAAGAAATCTCGAAAGAACAAAAATCAGAGCTCCATATGATGGATTAGTCAAGAGTCGCAATGTTGATCTTGGGCAGGTCATCACCGTGGCAGGGCAGTTAGGTGAGATATACTCGACAGACGTTGCAGAAGTCAGGTTGCCATTGACCGACAATGATATCGCCTTTATCGGCGACATGACTTCGCGACAGCCATTGGTTAGTCTGCGTGCTCAAGTCGCAGGTGAAACGCGTTTCTGGCAAGGCAAAATGGTCAGAAACGAAGCGGTTTTGGATGAAAGTCGGCGCGTGATTTTCGGTGTGGTACAAATCCAAGATCCGTATAACAGAAAGCGGCCAACACATCAGCAAGCGTTGCGATTTGGTCGTTTTGTAAAGGCTGAAATAGCAGGCATTGAAGTTGAAAATGTCGTAAAACTACCGCGTGAGGTAGGGCGCTTAGACGGTACCGTCTTGACCGTTGATACTGCAAATACCTTACACATCAATGAAATCGGTGTTGTGCGCAGTGATGAATCCTTTCTTTATATCGTCAATGGTTTAACACCTAATCATCAAGTTGTTTTAAGCGCGGTACCTAATCCGTATGAAGGCATGCAAGTGAGGGTTGTTGACAGTGAAGATATTGTTGAGCCAAGCGAAACTGTAAAGACGGGTAATGCTGTGCAGGCCGGGGCCAACTTATGAGCGATTCAAGGTTAGATACACACGCCGGTATCATAGCGTGGTTTGCTCGTAATAGCGTTGCGGCAAATCTGCTTATGATCGGCATCATGTTATGTGGTATTTACGGCGCCATTACAATACAAAAGAAAGTCTTTCCTCAGTTCATTATCAACACGATTACCGTTCAAGTACCTTATAACGGCGCTGCACCACAAGAAGTAGAAGAAGGCGTCATATTGAGAATCGAGAACGCAATCAAGGATTTGGAGGGGATTAAGAAACTCACGTCTACTGCACGTGAAGGATTAGGGACAGTCAGAGCGGAGGTTGAAGACGAATTTGATGTTCAAATTGTTTTAGATGAAATCAAATCTCAAGTCGACGCTATTTCATCGTTTCCAGCCGATACGGAAAATCCTGTTGTTTACCGCTCAAAAGCAACCGAAAGCGTGCTTTGGATATCCGTTTATGGCGATGTTGGAGAACGTCGGCTAAAAGAAACCGCCACCGAAATGCAAAACGAAATTGCAAATTTGCCAGGCATTTCGAGTGTGCGAATTGTAGGTGCAAGAGACTACGAAATTTCCATCGAAATCTCAGAGCAAGAGTTACAATCATATGCTTTAACGTTTGACGATTTAGTCAGTGCAGTGAGGCGATCATCTATTGATATACCCGGTGGTGCCATTCGATCCGACGATGGCGACATCTTATTGAGAGCAAAAGGGCAAGCGTATAACGCGTATGATTTTGCTCAAATATCGCTGATAAATAGGAGTGACGGTACGCGATTGTTGCTCGGCGATATAGCGACCATTAATGATGGATTTGTTGAAGAAAACAGTTTTTCAACATTCAATGGCAAAGAAGCAATCAGTATTGAAGTGCAGGCTATAGGTGATCAAAATGCGTTGAAGATATCCGAAGAGGTAAATAAATATCTAGAAGCAAAAGCATTACAATTACCGGCGAACATCAGTGCAGACAGTTGGGGGGATGCTTCTTTTTATCTAGCTGACCGATTAAACATGATGCTGGAAAATATGGCAATCGGCGCACTATTGGTCTTTTTCATTCTTGCGCTTTTCTTGAAAATTAAATTGGCTTTTTGGGTGATGGTTGGTTTGCCCGTGTGCTTTCTAGGCACGCTACTATTAATGCCTATTTTTGGGATAACGATTAATCTCATTAGTCTTTTTGGATTTATTTTAGTCTTGGGCATTGTTGTTGACGATGCCATCATTATGGGTGAATCAGCCTATTCTGAGATTGATAAACATGGTCACAGTATTGACAATGTTATTCGAGGCGTAAAACGTGTTGCTATGCCAGCGACCTTCGGTGTGTTAACAACAATTGCAGCCTTTACGCCTTTGTTAATGGTTACAGGAACCTTTGGTATTATCTGGAAAACCATTGGTGTCGTTGTCATTTTTTGCCTAATCTTCTCACTGGTTGAGTCCAAACTCATTCTCCCCGCTCATCTTGCTAATATGCGCGTACCCGATCCAAATGCGCCGAAAAACAAATTACAATTAATAAGAGAAAGATTTAACGCCCTTTTGACCACGTTTATCCATAAGAAATACAAGCCATTCCTTGTTAGCGCAATTAAATACAAGATGACAACCTTGGTATCCTTTTTCGCTATGATGATCCTGACCGTAGGTTTGTTTGCAGGCGGGGTGGTGCGATTTGTATTTTTCCCCAACATTGCATCCGACTTTATTAATGCGAGTGTTGAAATGGAGCAGGGCACTTCTATTCTTCAGCGCGATAAAGTGCTTAAGAACCTCATCATTGCCGCTGATAAAATGAATCAAGCCTTTGTAGAAACACATGGTACTGAGGTGGTCAAACACGTACTTGCTTTTGATGAAGGTGCGTTAGGTGGGTTCATTTTGATTGAGTTATCGAAGGGCGAAACGCGAGAAGTCAGCGATAACGACATCAAAGATGTTTGGCGAAAGTTCATCCCGGAAATGGCCGGTATTCGTACATTGTCGCTTGGCAGCGAAGGCGGACCGGGCAGCGGGAATCGATTAGATTTGGAATTCAGTTCAAAAGACATTTCAGCGTTAGTCGGCGTGAGCGCAGAATTAAAGGCATTTTTAAAAGAGTATGAAGGAGTATCTGATGTTAATGATACCTTTAGTGCAAGCAGCGATGAAATCCAGTTGCAACTTAAACCCGAAGCGGAAGCATTAGGGATTTCTTTATCACAATTGGCGCAACAAGTGCGCTATGGGTTTTATGGCGCTGAAGCCCAGCGAATACAGCGAGACGAAGAAGAAGTGCGTGTCATGATCCGCTACCCAAAAGATCAGCGAGATTCCATTGGCAACTTGGAAAATATGCGCATCAGAGCGTCCAACGGTGATGAAATACCTTTTAGCCAAGTCGCTGATATCAAGCTTGATAAGGGGTACACGTCAATTATTCGTGTCGATGGTGAACGTGCGGTAACGGTTTCTGCTGAACTAAATACCTCGATTGTAGAACCCAATGCTGTCCTCGAGGAAGTAGAAAAAGAAGTCACGCCACCACTACTCGAAAAATATCCACAAGTAGATTTTAAATTACAAGGCAGTGCGAGAGAGCAGAAAGAAGGTCTCATTGCATTAGGACTGGGTTTCTTATTTGCAGTAGCTTGTGTGTATGCCTTAATGGCCATTCCGTTAAAGTCCTATTCTCAACCACTAATTATCATGTCAATCATCCCTTTTGGTGTGGTTGGTGCCATCATTGGGCATTTAATAATGGGTAAAGATGTGAGTGTATTGTCCATTTGCGGCATTATTGCGTTATCCGGTGTGGTGGTTAACGATTCACTGATCATGGTGGATTTTATCAGCCGAGCGAGAAAAGAAGGGCTGTCTCTTATTGACGCGGTTACTAGCTCTGGGACAAAACGATTCAGAGCCATCATATTGACGTCATTAACGACTTTTTTTGGGTTGGTGCCGATTCTATTGGAACGTTCACTGCAAGCACAAGCGGTTATTCCGATGGCGATTTCACTTGCCTTTGGTATTCTATTTGCGACGGTCATAACCTTGATCTTGGTGCCGACGCTCTATGTGTTGTTGGATGATGTAAAACGTCTTTTTAGAGGAAAGCAGCAATCCTCGGTTGACTACAAGGGCGCCCAATTCGTAACAGACCAAATCAAATGATTTTACATCTAGTGTAAATAGCGACTGGCATCTATTACTGAGCGTTAGTAAAAAATCAAAACACCCGGACGTAGAGTCGATTGAGCTTGCCCATTGCAATCGCATTTCCAATGAGTACGACAATGACGCCGAGAATTGAAAATACACTCCATTGATAGCCTTCGAATATGGTAGAGATTAACAGCGCAATAATGGGGTAAATTAAGACCACATAAGCGGCTTTGTCAGAGCCGATGTTTTTAAGCAACTTCATATAAGCAGCAAAGGCGAAAACTGACCCAAAGATGGCCAGATAAGTAAGGGCGTAGTAAAACTCTGCGTTCTTTGGAATAACGATGTTACTGGTGCCGAAGGCAACAACAAAACTCGTCAAAATGACGCCATAGGTCATTGCCCAGAAATTCATTTGCGTAACCGTGATCTTGCGGTCCAGTATTTTTTCAGACAACACGTTGCCTACAGATGCAGAAAAGAAAGAACCTGTCGCAAAC
>JBCDMA010000214.1:0-6683 GCA_038744645.1 Pseudomonadota bacterium
GTAATGCGTTTTTAGCCATAAAAGCGGCATACGAGTACCAAGCATAGAGGGTGATGAAAAGTCGCTAGAGTACAAACACATAGCGACACAAAGTGTTTTAATACGTTCCATCATTTCATCAAAATCAATAATCCCACCACGAAACATGTTCCAAATAAAAGTTCGTTCAGTTAAGTAATGTATTTGGTCATTCGTCATATTAAGCCCCTTTAATCAGTTCGCAATAACGCCACGCGTAGAGTGTGCGCTTATTTCGAAGTGGTAACTTCGCATCGGAAAGACGAAAGGCAGTCAATGAAATTCGCGGAGGGACCCTCTGGGATACCGCTAATTTGATTTACTTCCTGGAGCTTGGAGATTGGGGCTTTTTTACTGCCCGTCACGGCGAGTGACAATAAAAAGGTACTAAAACGTCAAATCCTGGTCGAGCCGGCTAGCTCGTAATGGTACTATTAAATCCTGCTGAAGGATCCTCGAGAACTGCAAAAAGGTACCAATATGTTAATAAAACTAAATATCACTGATGAAAAGGAAATAGAAGCAATTGAAGAGCTGAAGCGTCTCTTCGAAACAAAGACAAATTCAAAAGCTGTGTTGATGGCTGCAATGAAGTTCATGGAACTCGTTAACGAAAAACAGCATTTTAGAAATCTAGCTAAAGATATCGACGAAGAATTGGATGTTGCGAATTGCAAATTACTGAATCTTCAAAACGCAATCAAAGATGTGTTAGAGCACGAACGAAAACAATTTGAAATTTAGCAAAACTGCGGAATTTCGGAGTTGGTTCGACTGGATATATATCCAGCTAAAAAGAGGTGTTTAGAGTGTGGGTGTTTATGACACCCACACTTTACCCCGGACTTCCGGGGTAAATGCTCAGTTTTTTACTTCCTCGGACATATCGCGTGTCGCATCATCAAGGTAGTTATCAATCAGGTGTCTGACGACATCTGTTATCTTTATCAGTTCACCACGTTTCATGGATATCTCTAAAACTGCTTGGGTAAGCAGTTGTTTGCGATACGCATCAATTCGCATTGTGGTATCAAATTTCTTGTCGCTCATAAGTGCTACCGTCGCTGGCATAATTATTTTCATCCTCATAAATCTACAGTAAATCTTTAGTATTATCTCAAATACACATATTTACAAATATACAGAAGTTCAATATGATGAAGAAAATTTAATTCATAGATATTTACAATTGATGAATATCGACATGTTGAAAGTTTCCCAGGACTTCGGATTCGAGCTTCCGCTGTTGTCTGACGTTTGTAGTGCAAGATTCAATTCCATAACGGGTGAAACGATAAATGTCACACAAGAGCCGATAAAGCACGAAGGGAGTCACTGCTCGTCATTCAATATTCGTATTAGCGGAAGTCGGTTGACGGTGAGGGGAAACCCGAGCAAATGGAACCGATTAGATAACGTTGATGGTGTGAAAACACTGAATAAAGCGATGGACATCATCAACGCAATACTCATTAAATTGGGTTTACCGCCGTTCACCAAATGTTCAAGGTTGTTTCACCGGCAAGGTAAACAAAACAAACGCGTTGAGACATTCTCAGATGGAGCCAAAATCCAAGAAATCCATCTAAATGAAAACTACTCAACAAGTGGTCATTCAAGGCAACTCATCAGAGCCGTTTCAACCATCCGATATAAAAACTCGATACCAAGGTTGCACACAAACGGCATGGGTACTGATTGGTTAAGTAAGCTTGGGAAAGCAAGGCTTATGTATCCAAAGGTTTATGACAAAGCAAATGAGTTGGTACTCCATCAACAACCAAAAATTAAAAGAAAATATGGGAAGGAGTCAGAGGAAGCAAAATATATAGAAAAACTCATTGATTACTTGCGAACTAATGGGGTAGTGCGCTTTGAATTAGAGTTGCATAGCGAATATTTAAACCGGCATCGGTTAAGTCACTGGGGATTGTTCGACGAGTCTCTACTACTTAACACACTCGATGACTTTACATGCATCGTCGAAAAGAAAGAGGTCCCCATTATGGAGATTCAAGATATTGCAGAGCAATTATTAAACAAAGGATATGTAAAAAGCGTTCAGGCAGCAAATGCGACCGCAGGGTATGCAATGCTATGGATGAACGGTAAACAATTTGACCTAACAAAAAGCCAAGTGCAAACACACAGAGCGCGCTTGAGAAAAATCGGAATTGATATAGCGGATGAATATGACGTGTATCGTCATTCGCCCGTCTCAATACACAGGGCAGGAACAATCAACCTGTCACCACTTATTTTACCCAATTGGTACCAGGAGGCTCATGCATGAGACATATATTAGAAGGCAAATTAATTCATGTGTTTGAAAGAACGCAGAAGGAAAATGGAAAAGAAACTCAACGCTTCGGATTACAAATTCTCGAAGTACCTACAAGTGGTGTGTTATCCGACATGGCAGAGTTCGAGAGTCCACTGTTACCTAGGGGTACAAATCCTAATCAATTTACTTCTCGCGTTGGCGATATGGTATCGATAGATATGACGTTCTGGGAGAACAAAAGAGACGGTGGATACGGGTTTTTTATAAAAGATGTTCGACACATTAAGTTCGTAGAAGCGCCAAAAGAGCTTAAAAAGGTCAACAGCTAATGACATGCGTTGCGTACGTGTCAACGAATCAAGCAGGTCGGGAACGATATGATCCAATCTCATTGGATAACACCGACTGCGCAGCCAATGGCGGTACGCATATCATCATGTCAGTGACAGAGTTCGAATCGGTCCAAACGATTCAAACAATGGAGACACTCTTCACAGAGTTCTTCGCATTCGACGCAGCAACCTTCGGTCAGTTATCTGGATGGGCGCTCGTCACTTTCATAGTCGGCTACTCAGCCGGTGTTATATCAAAAACATTAAGGAGTCATTGATATGAACTTTATCAAAAAACGCCTATCAGTAATGGTAGCAATCGTAATGAGCTTTGTCGCGTCATCTGTCGCGTTCGCAGCGGACCACTCAGCCGAAATCACGTCAGCGCAAACAGATGCAACAACTAACGTAACAGCGGTTGCCACCGCGGTTATTGCCGTTGCAGCAGTCATGTTCGGTGTGGGTCTCGTTTACTCTTGGCTTAAGCGCTAAGAGTAAAGAGGGTTGGGGGTATCTAGTGTTGCCCCCAATGCTTTCAATGGACGAACAATATGCTTACCACCACCATCATCTTTGCCGTTGTTATCATGGCATTCTTGCTTGGATTCTATTCGGGCTCATCTTCCTAGCACCATCGGTGCAAGCACAATCAATATACGATAGCCTCGCGAATCAATCGCCGTTCGTCGAGGACCAAACAGTGTGCAAAATCGGCACGCAATCAGGACAAGATTCAGAATACATTTATCCAAGCCCAGTAGGCGCCATTCAACAAACAGTCGGCCAGGTAGTAGACGTACTGACGATAGGTAACGTTCAACACTGGTTCGGAGAAGAAACAGATGCAGAATGGGGAAGACGCGTATTTTACTCAACAATCGATTATGTTGGTGACCCGCCAACAGAAGTATTAGGAGGCGGCGCTGACTATGTAAGATGCAGGACAACAACCATTACAGAATGCGGAAAAGATGCCCAAGGCAATCCGTCAGATTTTACGCAAGAATTTAACAACTTCTGCTACCGACCCTTCGATGTAGAGCAAGCCGCGACCTGTGACAGTGACATCAATACGCTTCGCCTCTCATCAAGTAACGCAGAAACTTCCTATTGCCACACAAAAGCAGATGATTCGCAGTGCGTGTTATCACGAGCGTCATCAAACGGTCAGACCTATTACGCGCAATCATTCGAACCGTCGACATGTTTCGGGTCGGATTTACCCATCTTCACAGAACAGGCATTAAGCCAACCGTCGAGCAATAACTGTGAAACGCAAGGCACTGTCACGATATGCCCTGAAAATCCGAACAATGTATGTGATAGTCAAGGCACCTGTGATGAAGGTTGCGGCACCGTAGGCTTCGGTGGCCAAGAAGCCTTCGTGTGCTTATCTGATGATACTGATTTAGATGGCATTGGTGATTATGCTGACCCCGACATCGACGGTGACGGTATTCCCAACAACAATGATGTGGATGCAGATGGTGACGGCCAAGACGACCCAACCTATGACGGCAATGGTGATGGTAACGGCCAGACGATTGGCAATATCAATGTCACGGCGCAAGTAGATAACTCAGGCGTCATAAGTGCCCTGGGAGAAATCGAAGAAACGTTAAGCGAACCATTCACACCCTACACAGGCGCAGAATCCGGTATCAATGCATTGTTCACACAAGAAAAGATTGATGAAATCATCTCGCTCACAGGAACAAAGCAAACAGAAATCACCGATTACATCAGTCAGGTACGCACTGAAGCGGCAGCGCTATTCCAATTGCCTGAAGTGAACGGCACGTATGAGCAACGCACGTTAGCGCTGACACAAGGCAACTTCAATATCTCACTGGCACGCTTTGCAGGTGATTTTTTATCGATAGGCAACATCGTCATCTTAGTGGCAACCATCCTCTCTATGTTCATTTTAATAAGGGCCAACCCGTGAAAAAAATCATCATCATAATGGTGCTGTTGATACCGGCAGTGGCGCTTGGCCAGGAAAGCGGCTTCGGCGCATTTTTCACAGGCGCAAATAAGTTCTTCGATGATATGGCGCTGTTCTTCTTAGAAGATACACCCAGCATGATCCAACGCTTCTTCGCCTACATAATCGAGTGGGCAGTGTATTTGAAGTTCTATCTCCAACTAGAGGCCGTGCAGTTCGCTTGGGGCGTGGCAAAACTGATATTAGAAGACTTAGCCTTTGGCACACAGCTCCAATCAATGCTCGCGCCTCTCCCTCAAGACGTGAAAGCAACGATGGCATCACTTCGCATCATGGATGCGCTAGAAATCCTCATCACCGCGCACGTCACACGTTATGTTATGGAGTTAATCTAATGGCTGGCTGGATATTCCACGGTCCCCCAGGGAGTTATAAAACATCAAGCGCGGTTTGGTATGAAGCGCTACCGGCGCTTCGAAAAGGTCGCATTGTTATCACCAACATCGAAGGGATAAAACCGGTCGATGAGATAGAAGAGGCATTGGGTGAAAAGTTCGAAGAGGGCGCGGATATCTGGCGCGTATCAACACTCAAGGACAAGGGTCGTGAGTTGATGCGAAGCTTCTATCATTGGGCACCGATAGGGGCCATGATAATCATTGATGAAGTGCAGGATGTATATCCTACCGATCGTCGTTTTAAGCCAGAAGAATACGACTATAAGCATATCGATACCATCAAAGATGATGTGCCAATAAAGTACTATGAGGAGCATAAAAAACGCCTTGATGATATACGACCTGCCGACCTGACCAGTGAAGATATCGACGATTTAGAACAGCAAATCTTCGATGAAAATGGACACATCATTTACCCTTCAACGCTTAAAGAAGCCTTCATGCGCCACCGTAAATACAACTGGGATATTCTGGTGTGCACACCGGATATCACTGAAATCAACACGATTGTAAGAAGCGCATGTGAAGTGGCGTTCCAACACGCATCAAAAGACAAGTTTGGTCAAATCATTCCTTACTACAAAAGGCGTCCCCGGATTAAGCAACACCCCGTTAAAGAAAACGGCATGATGAACAGAAAATCTGACATCATCGAATTTAGAAAGGTACCTGTCGATGTCCACAAACTCTACAAATCCACCGCCACCGGAAAAGTCACTGCTTCGGGGGTCGGAAAAACACCGCTTACGTCAGGTCCTTTTATATTCACTGCGTTGGTACTGGCAAGCTGCTTGGGATATCTTATCTACGCCATTGCGTTTTATGAAAACGTTGAAACGAAAGATAGCGCCACGGGTGCCCAAACCGGTGAAAAAAGTGGTCAAAGTAGCGGGCCGGTTGCTCGCAAAGTTGCTGATGTTCCTGGTTATCTTGCTGTTGATGAAGCTGATATGGCGGATTATATTCGTCTAGCGTTGCCCAACGAGCCAAATGAAATTTACATCTCTGGCAGCAATAACAGTTACAAAAACGGCAAAATAAAAGAGCTTAATTTATTGTTTGAATTGCAGTATCAAAAAGGTATTGCATACATCACCAACCATGAGCTTAAGCAGTTCGATATTGCCGTGCTTTACGTCAGTGATTGCCATTCAAAGTTAACCTTCAGGCACGCCACGACCAACGTGTTCTGCAAATTAAATCCCGTCACGGACAACCGTCACGTCATAACCAACAGACCCGAAGTGAGTGTGTTTTAAGCGCGCGGCGCGGCGCGAGCGCAGCAGCCAGAGCGATTAAAACGGCGAACGAAGGATGATGACATCATGACGAAAACATACGAGATCCAATTCCAATATAAAGGCTCAAATTTATGGCACACCGTCAACGAGCTCTACACAGACAGACAGGTCATGCTCGAGGCCTTAGCCAAAATGGAAAAACAGAAACCCGAAGATAACTATAGGATTTTATTGAACAATAATGTTATGCACAAAAAATAATGGTTCCCATAATGTACAGGCAGATTATGTATCTTAATCGCCGAGTAAAATAACCGCTACGAGGCGGTTATTTTGCATAGTCTGCATTGTGGGAACCACGTCAAAACTTAAGAAAACGTTCAGAATGCAATAACCAATTGA
>JBCDMA010000215.1:0-6666 GCA_038744645.1 Pseudomonadota bacterium
ATACTGCATTCATGCGATACCAGTAGCGAATTGTTAGCACAGGACACGTTGACAAAAACGGCATGATAGACGTCAAGGTGAAAGCGACAAAAACAAAATATGGCTGAGACGCAAAATTTTAATATTGACGTAACTGTTTATTTCGAGGATACCGACGCAGGAGGTATTGTTTACCACGCCAATTATCTAAAATATATGGAGCGTGCAAGAACAGATTGGGTAAAATCCTTTGGTGTCAGCCAACAGCAGTTATTGGAACAAAATATTGCATTTGTCGTCAAAGACATGCAGATTGAATTTCATCAAAGCGCTAAATTAGATGAAGTGTTAACGGTAAACTGTCAACCGACCAAAATTGGCAGTGCAAGTATAATAATCCATCAAGAGATTAGTGCTGTGAATAACAAACTAGTATCAGCAACGGTCAAAATTGCTTGTGTCAACGTTACAACAAAACGACCTTGTAGAATACCAATACAAATTTTGAGGGAAATGCGCAGTGAGTCATGACATGTCAATAGTGTCCCTAATTTTGCAGGCCAGTATCGTGGTACAAGCGATCATGGCATTGCTACTGACCTTGTCTATCGTCAGTTGGGCCTTTATCTTTCAGCGCAATAGCGCATTAAAACACGCCGAAGCCGAGTTCAGGCAATTTGAAGACGAGTTTTGGTCAGGTGCAGACTTGAACCAGCTTTACAATGGCTACTCTCAAGAAGAACACACCACGGGCTGCTCGCTTATTTTTTGTAGCGGATTCAAAGAGTATGTGCGTTTACAAAAAGTGGCTGGAAATGCACCAGAGGCAATCATGGATGGTACATACAGGGCAATGCGGGTAGCCATGTCACGCGAGATTGATGATTTAGAGCAACGTCTACCATTCCTCGCAACTGTCGGATCGATATCGCCTTACATCGGATTATTAGGAACCGTTTGGGGCATAATGACAGCATTTATTGCTTTAGGGCAGGTCAAGCAAGCAACCCTACAGATGGTGGCACCAGGAATTGCCGAAGCACTTATCGCCACCGCTATTGGTTTATTTGCTGCTATCCCCGCGGTCGTTGGCTACAACAGATTCAGTGCAAAAGTTGAAAAAATCGAAAATGCGTACGGCAACTTTATGGAAGAGTTTTCAGCTATTTTGCACCGGCAAGCGATCACGACTAGGACCTGATTAATATGCAGCACTTCACGCGAAAACGACGTAAGCGCATGTCAGAAATCAATGTCGTCCCCTATATAGATGTTATGCTCGTGCTATTGATCATTTTCATGGCAACTGCGACGGCCATCGCGCAAGGCGTCATTGTTGACTTACCTCAAGCAGAAGCGCAATCAATTGAGACCGAAGAGCAAACCTTACTGATTGTCTCAATTGACGCAGAGGGGTTGTACTACCTAAACATCAATAGCGATCCTGAAGCATCAATGACAGCAAGTGACATCGCTGCCTTGGTGCGAACGCGACTGCAGGTCAATCCAGAAATCCCGGTGGTCGTCAATGGCGACCGCTCTATTAGCTACGAAAAAGTCATTGAAATGATGGTGGTATTGCAAGCAGCTGGCGCCAGCTCCGTTGGCTTAATGACCGACCCAGTGGACGCGTAAGGACACGTGTGAATAGGTAGTTATTGAGAGCAATTTGATGAAAAACAACCGAGCATTATTAATATCCATTCTACTGCATGGTCTTTTGATTGCTGCAATGGTCGTTGGTTTTTCCTTCAACGAAACAAAGATGGTGTTTGCAAGCACGCAAGTACAACCGGTCAAGGCTGTGTTTATAGACGCGCAAGCCATTGCAGATGAAAAGCGACAACAACAAGCCCAAGCGCAAGCTCAACGCGAGCAGCAGTTAAAACAAGAACGGATCAAGCAAGAGCAGCTAAAAAAAGAGCAGCAGCGCAAAGAACAGCTGGCTAGAGAGAAAAAGGCAAGAGAAGAAGCGGAAAGAAAAAAGAAAGCGCAGGAACGCAAAAGAGAAGAGGCGAAAAAACGCGAAGAGGAGCGTCAACGCCTCGAAAAAGCTGCAAAAGAAGAAGCCGAGTTTCAGCGTCGCGTTAAAGAAGAACGAGAAAAGCAATTGCAATTTGAGAAGGAACTCGCCGACCAACTCAAAGCTGAGCAGCAAGCGATACAAGCAGCACAGCAGCAAAGAGTCATGTCGGAACTGCAGAAATATAGGAGTCTGATCATGCAGACCATCTATCAAAACCTATACATTGATGATTCAGCCAAGAACAAAGAATGCATTTTAAGTGTAAAACTAGCACCTGATGGGTTGGTCATAGCCACAACAATTCTCGAAGGCGATCCGGCACTTTGTCAGGCAGCACGCAGCGCTGTTCTGCGTCCAGCAACGCTGCCAGTGTCAAGCGATCCTGCAGTATTCGATCAAATGAAAACGATAAAACTTACGGTAAAACCACAATAATGAAAAAACGCGCTTATCTGATCACTTTTATAGTTGGCATTTTTGCTTTTATCAGCACTAAAACACATGCTGAACTGGAAATTGTTATCACCGAAGGAGTTAACAATGCCAGACCCATCGCCGTTGTTCCCTTCAAATGGACAGGCAGTTCTGTTTTGCCTGAAGACATTACCCAAGTCATAACAAATAATTTATTGCGCAGCGGTAAATTTAACCCCATCAGTTTGTCAGATATGCCGCAATTTCCGACGACGGAAACTGAAATAAACTACCGTGCGTGGGCAGATATTGGTATTGATACTGTTATTACAGGCAGTATCGAACCGGTAGAAGGCGGTCAATACCGCGTTCAATTTCAATTGATTGATGTTTTGCGCGCGCAAATGACCGGCGGCGAGAACAGTGTATTGGTTGACGGAAGGCTCATCGCCACTAAGGATCATGTATTAGAAGATCGCGCGAAAAATATACGTGGCGAAGACTTTCGGCAATATGCACACATTATCAGCGATATCGTCTATGAAAAACTCACTGGTGAGCGAGGCGCGTTCCTTACTCGTATCGCGTATGTTGTAGTCAAAGATAGAGTGAGCGATCGCCTGCCTTACCAATTGGTCATTGCGGATTATGACGGAGCGAACGAAACAAGGCTGCTTTCTTCACCAGAACCTCTGATGTCTCC
Source organism: Pseudomonadota bacterium (assembly GCA_038744645.1). GTDB lineage: Bacteria > Pseudomonadota > Gammaproteobacteria > Enterobacterales > Alteromonadaceae > Glaciecola. Next base: position 3,123 of record JBCDMA010000215.1, read on the forward strand.
TTCATGGTCCCCAGACGGCAATAAGCTAGCTTATGTGAGTTTTGAAAATAAGCGGCCACAGATCTTCATTCAAAACATTTATACGACCGAAAGAACATTGATCACCAGCTTTGATGGCATCAATGGCTCACCTGTGTTCTCGCCCGATGGTGAAAAGTTGGCAATGGTATTATCAAAAGACGGCAATCCCGAAATATACGTCATGGATCTGGCAACAAGACAGCTTGAGAGAATTACCCGGAATCGCGCCATTGATACAGAGCCTGCCTGGGCTCCCGATGGTAAAACGCTGACTTTTACCTCTGAGCGAGGTGGCAAAGCGCAAATCTATAAAGTAGATTTAAAGACAAAACGAGCAAGAAGACTCACATTTGAGGGTGATAGGAACCTCGGAGCCGAAATTACTCCGGATAATGCCAATTTAGTAGTGGTCAATCAGACGCAAGGCAACTATCATATAGCTCGTCAACAATTATCTACAGGTAATATGTTGGTTTTGACAAAAACGTTTTTGGATGAATCGCCAAGTATTGCGCCAAATGGAAGTATGATCATTTACAGTACGTTGCATGAAGGCAAACAGGTGTTGTCACTCGTTTCTTTGGACGGAAGATTTAAAGCGTTATTGCCAGCCACTGACGGTGAGGTGAAATCACCCAGTTGGTCGCCATTTTTACTCTAACAACTACTACATAGCAGAAGAATTAAGGATTTAACATGCTTACTAATAAAAAACTAAAAACTTTGCTTGTTGTCATTCCCGCGCTAACAATTATGGCTTGTGCATCTGGTCCTAGTGAAGAAGAACTGGCAGCGGAACGCGCAAAACAAGAATCAGAGCGCGTCGCAGCAGAGCAGGCTGCACAAGAAGCAGCACAAGCGGAAGCACTGGCACAGGCGGAAGCGGCTGAAGCTGAAGCGCTTCGTGTTGCAAAAGATTTAATGCAGCAAGAAAAGACAGAACTTGAGTCGCAACAAACTGTCTATTTTGATTTTGACCGCTCTACTATCAAGCCTGAGTTTGAAGCAATTTTGAAAAAGCATGCGGCGTTTTTAGTGAAAAATGGCAATTTGTCAGTGCGCATTGAAGGACATACTGATAGTCGAGGTACGCCTGAGTATAACATTGCGTTAGGCGAGCGCCGTGGACAAGCGGTTGAAACGTTTTTGAGAAACGAAGGCGTAAGTTCATCACAGATTGCTGTTGTGTCTTTTGGTGAAGAAAAGCCAGCGGTTAGCGGCACATCTGAATACGCTTTCGCGCAAAATCGTCGAGGCGTGGTCGTTTACGAGTAATCTATGAAACTACACTTTTTCTCTATATTGATGATTTCTGCTACGGGTGCTTGGGCGCAAGCACCCGTTGTAGATGTAAATACAACGGATGTTCAAACGTTGAATACCTCAACCGGTACTGGCGGTACGACGTCGTTTGAGCTTCAGCAACGCTTGCAAGTATTGGAGCGTATAGTGCAATCCCGAACGGAAAATCAACAACGCATGCAGGGCCAACTTGATGTATTACAAGAGGATGTTGATACATTACAAGGCTCCATTGAATTGCACACGCATCAACTGGAAAAAGTGTTAGAACGCCAAAGAGAGCTTTACCTCAAAATTGAAGAAAGTCTCTCTTCATTTCAGCAACAATCTTCCGCAGTTGCGAACCAAATAGACCCCAACAACACTCCCTTGTCGCCTGCAGGGTCTGAGGATGTGCAGCAAGAGTATCAAAATGCGGTTAATCTGATCCTTCAGCAACAAGACTATGACGCGGCGATTCCAGCATTTGAGAGCTTTCTACAAAAGAATCCAGATTCTCAGTTTACTGATAATGCACATTATTGGTTAGGGCAGCTGCTTTACAATAAGCAGGAATTCTCGCGCGCAAAAGAGCAGTTTATGCAGGTGGCAAATAAGTTTGAATCCTCAACGAAGCGAGCAGATTCTCTACTTAAATTGGGTATGATTGCAAAGCAGGCGAATGACACATCAAGTGCTCAGAGCTTCTTTGAGCAAGTCATCAATGAATATCCTGGAAGCACCCCTGCGCGCTTAGCAGAGCAACAGTTGTAGAAAAAGTAACCAACGCTCCAACGCCGCTGTTCTAAGTTATTATTATTTCCATCAAAATAGCCAAAATATTCATTTAACTATTGCACGCGCGTTGGTTTTAAGTATCATATGCGCCCGCGTTGATTACACATCACACGCCTTGCGATTTGGGTCGTTAGCTCAGCTGGTAGAGCAGTTGACTTTTAATCAATTGGTCGCTGGTTCGAATCCAGCACGACCCACCACTTCGCAGACTATTCACCTTTTCGATGGGTCGTTAGCTCAGCTGGTAGAGCAGTTGACTTTTAATCAATTGGTCGCTGGTTCGAATCCAGCACGACCCACCATCTATGAAAAACGTCTTAGAAAATACAAAAGTATTAATTTTTTGTGACAAATGCGTATAATGCCCGGACGTTTAAAGTAATACTGATTTGCTATGAGCCTTGCAGCGCGCATCGCGCCAATTGAATACCCTTTCCCTGAAAAACCAACTAAGTTATCGTTAAATGGTCAACATCAGTTAGCGCGAGAAATCAAACAGATTCTCAAACAAAAGAATGCCACACTAGTTGCGCACTATTACACTGATCCAATAATTCAAGCACTGGCAGAAGAGACGGGTGGTTGCGTATCTGATTCATTAGAAATGGCCAGATTTGGTAGAGACTGTGATGCAGACACGCTTATTGTTGCCGGCGTTAAATTTATGGGGGAAACTGCCAAGATACTCAGCCCTGAAAAACGCGTGCTAATGCCGACGTTAGAAGCGACGTGTTCGCTCGATCTCGGCTGTCCTGAGAAAGAGTTTTCTGACTTCTGTGATGCGCATCCTGATCGCACAGTAGTGGTTTATGCGAATACCTCCGCTGCAGTGAAAGCCAGAGCTGATTGGGTAGTTACATCCTCTATCGCACTTGAGATTGTTGAACATCTTGATAGTAATGGTGAAAAAATTATCTGGGCACCAGATCGTCATCTCGGCGCTTATATTCAAAAGCAAACGGGCGCTGATATGCTCATGTGGAACGGCGAATGTATTGTGCATGATGAGTTTTCATCAAAAGCGTTAAAAACAGCTATTTATATGCACCCAGATGCAGCCGTGCTGGTCCATCCTGAATCACCCGCAAGCGTTGTCGCAATGGCTGATGCTGTCGGTTCAACTTCACAATTGATAGCAGCGGCTAAAACACTGCCTAACGAGAAGTTCATCGTGGCAACCGATAAAGGTATTTTCTACAAGATGCAGCAGGCTGCACCAGACAAGGAATTAATCGAAGCGCCAACCGCAGGGCAGGGCGCAACGTGCAGAAGCTGTGCGAATTGTCCGTGGATGGCAATGAATGGTTTAAAATCGATGTGTGACGCATTATTGGATGGCACAGGACGAGAAATATTTGTCGATGATGCATTGAGAGAACGCGCGATGCTACCTCTTAATCGAATGCTTGATTTTGCGGCTTCGTTGCGCAAATAAATGTAATTA
>JBCDMA010000216.1:0-6640 GCA_038744645.1 Pseudomonadota bacterium
AAACCCTTCAGCGCTCAAAGAAAACGCCCGTTTGGCTATATTAGGCGAGAAAGGTTCTTACAGTTACTTTGCTGGAAAAAAATACTTTGCCAGAAGGTCGCGAGAATGCGTAGAAATAGGGTGTAAAAGTTTTCTGGATGTCATCAAGAAAGTAGAAGAAAAGGATGCAGACTATGGCGTATTGCCCTTTGAGAACTCAGCATCTGGCAGCATCAATGAAGTCTATGACCATCTCCAACACACCCAGCTGCATATCGTTGGCGAAATAACGGAGACTATCGAGCACAACTTGCTCGTGTGCGCCGAAACTACGATTGACGATATTCAAACCCTTTACGCACACCCCCAAGTGTTTGCGCAATGCTCTTACATGTTGACAGAGTTAGATAATGTTGAAGTTAAGCCGTGTGATAATACCTCTGCTGCAATGAGAAAAGTCCAGACACTCCAGTCGTCAAATGTTGCAGCAATTGGTCCGGCACAAGGTGGCCGATATTATGACCTCTCGCCTATTCAATCCAACCTGATGCACCAGAATCAAAATCATAGCCGATTCATCATCGTTGCAAGAGATTCAATAAAGGTACCCCTTCAAATTCCTGCAAAGACAACGCTTATCATGTCCACCGTGCAGACACCAGGTGCGCTGGTTGATGCATTGCTCGTATTAAAGAACCATCAGATAGCATTAACTAAATTAGAGTCACGACCAACCCCTGGAAATCCGTGGGAAGAAATGTTCTATGTTGACATGCATGGCAATATCACAGATGGTCCAATGCAAGATGCACTTGCCGAGCTAAGCTCAATGACGAAGTATTTAAAAGTGTTGGGCTGTTATCCCATCGAGTCGGTTGCACCAACGCGAATTTCAGTTGCTGAACAATGACATTCAGGGGCCGAATAGACCCGATACTGACGCTTTATTTAGTTATTAACAATGTTAATTACCACCTCTGAGCAAATGGCTATCATCTGCTTTTAACAGCATTTGTTTGCTGTCAAGCAAACACTGCATTGCGTAATCGCCAAACCAAGCTGAGACTTGTTTGAACTCCTCCATGAAACTTTCCTTGTCATTCGATTCAAGTAAGCGAATGGCGTTGTTGAAACGATCGGCAAAATTCTGAAGCAATGAAATATTCGATGCATCCTGAAAAATAATATCCGCATACAACTCTGGTGCTTGCGCAAAGAGGCGACCAACCATTGCCAATTCTAATCGATAAATGGGCGAACTAAAGGCAATCAACTCTTTAAGATCGGGATCTTCAGCGTGCAGGTGCAGACCGTAGACAAAACTGGAAAAATGTCGCATTACCTGAATGATACTCATTGCTCGGTCGTGGTTTTGTGCGCTACTTTCATACAGGGTCGCACCCCACAACTTCATTTGTTCCAGAAACGGGGCATAATTCTGTTGCCCACGACCGTGACAAACAACCACGACCTGACGGATCATGCCCGGCGCGTCAGGACCAAACATTGGATGTAAACCTATCACTGGTCCGCTATGATTTTCCAGCATTGCATTAAGCGGCTTCTCTTTTATGCTGGTGACATCGGCCAACACGCAGTCCTCAGGCAATGGAGGTAATTTTGCAATGACGTCCACTGTTTTATTGATTGGCACTGCAACAATGACCAAATCAGCAGTTGCGACAACGCTCTCAATGGTATCCCAATCGTCTTTTTCGACGATCGATACCTGATAGCCTGTAGATTTGCAAAGTTTAACAAAAACCTGGCCAAGTGCGCCCTCTCCGCCGATAACCACAACGTGATTAATGTCGGATGTCACTTTAGCGAAATTGACATGTTGTGATTGATAGGACTCTCTAAACATTCGGCGCAGCAGGTCTTCGACCAAGTCAGGATTTACTCCTTCCGCTTGGGCTTGTTCACGCCTCGCATGGATGAGCTGTTTTTCTCTTTCAGGCACATACACAGGCATGGCGTGCTGTCGCTTTATCTCTCCCACGCGTTGTGTGATATTGGCACGGCGCTTTAGCAGGTGAACTAACTCAGTATCAACATCATCAATTTCACGTCGAAGCTCACTAAGCGCTGCTTTTAAATCAGCATTTTGCATCAGTTATCCATGCTTTTTTGTTGTCGTAGCGGCAATACGGTTATGAGCTTGTTTCTCGCCAGATTGATGGTTTTCTCAGTTTGATCCCAAGAAATGCAGCCGTCTGTAATCGACACGCCAAAATCAAGTTCATCAACGGACTTGCCATTCATGCTTTGGTTTCCAGCATTTAAGTGGCTTTCGAGCATGACGCCGATAATAGATTGGTTGCCTTCCAGTATCTGATTCACAACATTTTCTGCAACGAGTGGCTGACGTCTATAGTCTTTTGACGAATTTGCATGACTGCAATCGACAACAAGTGTGGATGATACCTTGGCGCTTGCGAGATCCTCTTCGCATTGTGCAACGGCGACTGAATCGTAGTTGGGTTGTTTTCCACCGCGCAATATCACGTGACCGTCAGGGTTGCCTTCCGTTTTTATGACGCTGACCTGCCCTTTTCTATTGATACCCATAAAACTGTGCCCAGATGCTGCAGATTTTAATGCATTGATAGCGATGTCCAATGAGCCATCTGTGCCGTTTTTAAAGCCTACAGGCATGGATAAACCGGACGCCATTTCACGATGCGTTTGAGATTCTGACGTACGCGCACCGATTGCAGACCAGCTAAAAAACTCAGCTAGATACTGCGGGCTTATAGGATCTAACGCTTCTGTTGCTACAGGTATTTGTAACTCTGTGAGATAGGACAACAGGTCTCTTGCTGTGCGCAGGCCGGTCTCAATATCAAATGAGTCGTTAAGGTGGGGGTCGTTTATCAGTCCTTTCCAGCCTGTGGTTGTGCGCGGTTTTTCAAAGTAAACACGCATTACGATATATAGCGTATCTTTGCATGACTCGTGCAATTCTTTGAGCCGTTTCGCATATTCTTTTGCTGCCTTTACATCATGTATCGAACAAGGGCCGCAAACGACCAACAGTCGGTGATCACGTTTATGAATGATATCTGAAATGATTGATCTGGCTTCTTTTACAAAGCTAGATGCCTCTTCGCTGATGGGCATCTCTTGTGCTAGCTGGTCAGGCGAAACCAGGACTTGCTCGCCTGAAACATGTAGATTGTTAATACTGTCTTTTTGCATTGTGTTTATTACTTTAGTCTTTTACTGCCGCGCTACTGCTTATACTGGTTGTGTCAGATGAACGCTTTTTTTTCATCCTTTTTATTTCTTGTTCTCAAATATCTTCTTTGAACAGTCTTGATTTGTGACGCAATATAACGGCGTGAAAATCCGATTAGAAAGTTTGAGCTTTTAGGCTTACAACCCTTTTAACGGTTACTTCGATAGTCCATCGTCTATCTACAAATCCATTGATTCAGGATACCGCTTCGTATAGCGGTCTACGTTGTAACAAAACCAGCATATGAACGCAATTGAAAATACCAGTTTTAATCAAAAAGCCCACTAAAGACGTGGACCTGCCGATTTTAATGTTAACCCGCTGCGGGATAAACATAGTTAGCACCAATACCCAAAGGAAATCCAATGCTCCAATAGATAAGCAAAAATATCGTCCATGCGATGAGGATCGTAATGCTAAACGGCAACATTAGGGATAACAACGTGCCTATACCCGTAGACTTGACATAGCGTTGACAGTAGAGGACGACAAGGGGGAAATAGGGCATTAACGGCGTAATGATATTTGACGAGGAATCCCCCACGCGATAGGCAACTTGCGTTAGGTCTGGTGAAATATTTAATTGCATCAGCATAGGGACGAATATTGGTCCGAGAAGCGCCCATTTAGCAGAACTAGAACCGACGAATAGATTCACAAACGCTGTTAAAAACACAATTCCAACCACGGTTACCATGCTTGGCAAAGCAAGCGTTTTTAACAATTGCGCACCTTCGATGGCCAGTAGAGCACCAAGATTAGACTTACCAAATGCATCAATAAAAAGTGCACAGAAGAATGCCATTACGATGTAATAGCTCATGCCGTCCATCGCTTTCGTCATGCTATCAATCATGTCTTTGGTTTTGGTATATACCCCTGAAACATACCCATAGACGACACCCGGTATCACAAACAATAAAAATATGATGGGTACAATGGACCGCATTACGGGGGCTTGAAAACTTGTCAGTGAACCCGTTGCATCTCTCATGGGACTAGTAGCGGGCACCAGTGCAGCAATCAACACCATGATCCCAAGCACCATACTTAGCGTTGCCCAACGCAGGGCCTTTGTTTGTTGATCATTTAATTCATCAAATCGAGGGATTTCATTAGGATCACCATCCACTTCCTGATGTTTTAAGCGAGGTTCAATGATTTTGTCGGTGATATACCATGCAATCCCAATAACCAATATTGAGGAGACAGAATTGAACCACCAATTATTAAGTGGATTGACTTGAATAGCTGGATCTATAATTTGCGCGGCTTCTTGAGTGAAACTTTGCAGCAATGGATCAATGGCGCTGGGGATAAAGTTCGCACTAAATCCACCGGATACGCCAGCAAATGCAGCGGCAATGCCTGCAAGCGGATGTCGGCCCATGGCGTAAAAAATCACGCCTGCTAACGGAATAACCAATACATAACCCGCATCAGTGGCAGTATGAGAAACGATAGCAACCAAAACGACCATAGGCGTCAAAAGTGTTTGCGGCGTTGCGTCCAACATGCGTTTCAACGCTGCGCTGATAAAACCGGAATGTTCTGCCACACCGACACCCAGCATCGCCACTAAAACAACACCCAGCGGCGTAAAGCCTGTAAAAATAGTGACCATACGGCTTAGAAAATCGGCTAGCGATTCCCCTGTCAGCAAGTTATTTATAACAATGGCTTCTTGCGTTCGAGGATCGATAGCTTCCCAGGTAAACTGAGACAGTATGGCTGACAGTACCCAAACAATAAGCAAGCAGATAAAAAATATGATGGCCGGATCTGGTAGCTTATTTCCGACGACTTCTACTTTATCGAGTGATCTGGTAATCCAAGTGGATTTAACTTCTTGCATCGTAGGACGCTCCGTCGTTGTTATTATTTTTCATTTCGTTGTTTTGACTTGTTTGCGAACGCAAAATTCATTGGCGCATACCGCAAATGGGCTGGAAATGGTTCATGCGCATTATTTTTAACATAAGCCGCAGTTTTATTATGAGAGAACAGTCTGTTTATGCAAGGTGTTGTTTAGCCTAACCACGCATGAAATATACAAAATATTGGGGCATCGACGTCTAATTGGCATCATATGAAAGTAGCCAATTAAACGAATCGGTGCTTAATACGTGGAATCGTTGAAAATGACTTAAGAGCTATACGCAGTTTTAAGTGCTTCAGTTATTTTATCGTTTCACCCTCGCCTACATCTTGTCGCACAACAGCACCGGCGCCAATGATGGCGTTGTTACCTATAGCAACTCCGCCCAAAATAGTCGCGTTCGCTCCTATCCAAACGTTTTCACCAATCGCAAACTCGCGTGAAATACAAACCCCAAGCTTTCTTTGTTCCGGCTCGATCGCATGCGATGTCGCGGCAAATACGGTACCTGGACCAACAAGCGTCCCACTACCAATGGTGATTTTGGCACCGTCTAATACCGTGATATTGTGATTGAGAAACACACTGCCGTTGCAATGGATGTTTTCACCATAATCACAATAAAACGGCGTTTCCAACCACAACCCTTTTGCATTAGGCATTAATGCTTTTAGCAGTCGTTTCTTTGTTTTTGTATCTGCCGGCGAGCACTGATTAAGCTCAAAACACGTTTGTTTCGCAATAGTGCGTTTTTGCATTAGCGCTTTATCAGTAGAAAGATAATACTCCCCCGCCAGCATTTTTTGATATTCGGTTTTATTCATTTACATATCGTTGAATTAGTTTTTTTCACAATGTACTCGTAATGAGTAAAAAATAAAGGAAACGGAATAACCATTAAGCGTTCTTTGTTAAGGCAATTGAGTGCCTACCGTTGTGAATGCTATTGTTTGAGCTCGCCAAAGGATGCAGTTTCCAGAAGAGGTAGCAATTAAAAAATATCATCCTCTCGCCTACGCAATACTGTTCTTTTAAGCAATAAGCGCATAGCGGAGGGATGTTTCCATTTAGAAGCGTGCTTGCACATGGATGTGCAAGCCCGAGCGAACATGGATGTTAGACAGCGACTTCTAAATGGAAACATACCGCAGATAGAAAGCGTTGCTTAAACGAACAGCATTGCCTGCATGTAGGCAACAAAAAACCCGCTGACGAGCGGGTTTTTCAATGTTAACAATAACGCTGGATTAATCTTAATTAAGTTTTTCTTTGATACGTGCAGATTTTCCTGAACGCTCGCGCAGATAGTAAAGCTTGGCTCTGCGCACTGCACCGCGACGCTTGACTTCGATCGCGTCGACTGCTGGGCTGTGAGTTTGAAACACACGCTCTACACCTTCACCGCTCGAAATTTTACGAACTGTGAAAGAAGAATGTAAACCACGGTTACGCTTAGCGATTACAACGCCTTCATAGGCCTGTAGGCGCTCTTTGTCACCTTCTTTTACTTTAACACGCACAACCACTGTGTCTCCCGGTCC
>JBCDMA010000217.1:0-6619 GCA_038744645.1 Pseudomonadota bacterium
TATATTTACGGAGAATTACATGCTTTTTGAAACTTATGCAAACAACAGTGAACTGTGTAACGTGAGCGTTAATGGCGCAACATCACAAGATGGTAAATTCGCTTTTCGCGGTGACATGGTTATAGTTGATGGTGATATTGCTGATGCTCAAGGCCGCCGTCATCCACCAAAAGTGACGCTTAAACAAGCAGTCGCATTAAGTACTCAAGACGCTCTTAGCATGGTCGCAGGCGCCGTGGATGACGTCGCAGATATAAAAAGTTTTGTCGCAAAATACGACACTGATTTATCTGAAAACACTGCATTGTTGTTCTATGCTGCTAATATCAGTAAATCACTGAAAGTAAATGTAGATGGCAAAACAGTAACTGTTATCCCACATGATGACGGTGCTGTTTGGACATTGATGATGGACGACTTGTGCCTTGAAAAGTCAGATTTCAAAGGACAGTCGGCGGAAGATAAGGTCATCACTATGTATGATGCATTGCTCGATTTTTCACCTCGTTTCGATGAAGTAGAATTCGATGAAGCCTTGTCATTTATTACAGAAGTTAAAAGAGAGATGCGCGGTGCCGTTTAAACGAGGCCTCTTACTTAATCAACTTTTGGTGAACATCGCAATCTTGCTGTTCACCTTGTTTTCAAGTGCTGCTGACGCGGCGAGCAAAAAGTACGCGCGCGTGGCAGTGGCGTCCAATTTTACAGCGCCGATGAAAAAAATAGAGTCCGCGTTTTACGAGTCTCACCCAAACTACGAACTCACTTTTTCTTATGCGTCTTCGGGCAAGCTCTATGCCCAGATCGTCCATGGCGCTCCCTTTGCGCTATTTTTCTCTGCGGACAGCGATAAACCAAAACGATTAATCGAAGATGGCTTAGCCGTTGAATCTTCGCGATTCACCTACGCGGTGGGTGTACTTGCGCTATGGGCAGGTGGCAAAGACATTGGCAACAACCCAGCGTCTTTTTTTCAGTCACAGGACAGCACAAGACTTGCGATTGCCAATCCAAAGCTCGCTCCTTTTGGTGAAGCGGCGTTGCAAGTGTTAGAACAGTTGAACGGGTCTGAAACCAAACCTCAAATTATCAAAGGAGAGAACGTTTCTCAGGCATACCAATTTGTCTACAGTGGGAATGCGCCCTTTGGTTTCGTGGCGCTTTCACAGATAATCGACAAAAACAAACGCACGTTTTGGATTGTGCCTCCTCATCTGCATAAACCCATCGTTCAAGATGCTGTGCTGATGGCGTCAGAAACAAACAATGAAGCTGCGCTCGCATTTGTGGATTTTATGCGGTCCGATGAAGCCAAGGAAATCATTGTTTCGTCTGGCTATAGGGAAGCATCGTTGGCTTTAGAGTAGTATGGTATTTTCAAGCGATGATATAACTGCGATTAAGTTAACGCTAATGCTCGCAGGCACTGTCACAGTGATTCTACTCATAGTAGGAACACCAATAGCCTTGTGGTTAGCTAGTACTCACTCAAAATGGAAAGGGCTGGTGGGTGCTCTCGTTGCTATGCCGCTTGTTTTACCGCCCAGTGTCTTGGGTTTTTATCTACTTATTGCCATGGGGCCACAAGGCCCACTGGGTATGTTGACTTCATCTCTCGGGCTCCCGGGCTTGGCTTTTTCTTTTTCTGGTTTGGTCATTGCGTCCGTATTTTATTCGCTCCCTTTTGTCGTGCAACCCATTCAAAACGCAATAGAATCACTGGGTTCTAGACCGATGGAAGTTGCCTCAACCCTTAGGGCAGGCCGGATAGACACTTTTTTTACAGTGATTTTGCCGTTATCAAAAGCGGGGTTTTACACCGCAGCAGTGCTTGGATTTGCGCATACTGTGGGGGAGTTTGGGGTGGTGCTGATGATTGGTGGCAATATTCCCGGTGAAACACAGGTCATCTCAGTTAAGATTTACGAGCACGTAGAGTCGGTAAACTATGCGCAAGCGCACACATTGTCTTTGACTATGGTCTTGTTTTCCTTTTTGACGCTTGCCTTGTTATATAGTATCCAAAAACCTAATTCGAAAAAACGCAAACCACTTTGAAATCAGACAAGTTATCAGCCCGACTGTTGCTCAAGCGCGCGGATTTTGAACTTGATGTAGACATTATCGCACCGGCCGATGGCGTTACCGCGATATTCGGTTCGTCCGGCTCTGGCAAAACAACGCTTCTTCGCTGCATCGCTGGACTGGAAAGAGCTGCAGTGGGGAACGTCAATTTCAATGGACAAGACTGGCAAAGTGAGACTACCTTTCTGCCAGTGCACAAACGACCTATTGGTTATGTGTTTCAGGAAGCCAGTTTATTCGAACACATGAGCGCTGAAGCGAATCTCCAGTATGCCATCAAACGCGCAGGAAAAGACCCTGTCATCAACAAGCAACAAGCGGTTGAGCTATTGGACATTGGTGCTTTGTTAAAACGCTATCCCGAAGAACTTAGTGGCGGGGAGAGGCAGCGCGTGGCCATTGCAAGAGCGCTTTTGGTGCAACCCGAACTCCTGTTAATGGATGAACCATTAGCATCATTGGATGCGCCTCGCAAAGCCGAGATACTGCCATATTTAGAACGACTCAAATCAGAGCTATCATTACCCATCTTGTATGTCACACACGCTATTGAGGAAATTGCCCGACTTGCTGACAATGTTGTAGTGATGAAATCAGGTGAGGTCTTAATGCAAGGCGCTGCCGAGGATGTATTTTCGAGCTTGGAGTTTTCTCAATTTCAAGGCGAAGATACTGCAGCCGTATTCAAAGGCAAAGTCATCGACAAAGATGCGCGGTTTCATTTATGCACCGTAGAATCAGAGGGTTTACTGCTGCAATGTCGCGATATGTCATATGCGATAGGGGATGATGTCAGAGTGCGTATTCTTGCGAGAGACGTCAGCTTGATTATTGACCACCCCAGCAAAAGCAGCATCCTTAACTGCTTTGAAGCGCAGGTATCAGAAGTGCAACAGGACAGGCATCCAGGGTCCGTTCTCGCAAAAATCGATATCGGCAACAAACATATAGTCGCTAGGATCAGCGCAAAGTCAGCTCACGAGCTTGCCATTACCCCCGGTGCTAACGTTTGGGCGCAGATTAAATCGGTTGCGGTCATTCAATAATCTTGAAATCTACTCAACTCTACTCGGCTAGGGTTTCTTCTTCAGAGCGCTCAAATCGAATTCTTTTTTCTGCGCTGTCACCCATTATTTTAGCCAGCCAAGGAGGTGGTGAATCGTTCATTACCGTTTGTAGCTCTTGGATAATTTGAGGTGCTGTCTCGCCTTCTGGCTTCTTGATCGGGTAAATGCCAGCACGAATGATTTTCGCAGCCGCAGGCCCTCCTACTGACACCATGTAAACCACGTCGCAATCATCTATAAGATCTGCCCTTGCTTTGTTTTTATCCTCTTCCAGTTCAGTTGGAATGGCACTACGGATATCCACCAAGTTATAGTTTTCTCGATTCACCTGATAGATTAGAAATCGAAGACAAGAACCAAAATGACCATCGAACAAATCTGCATTGTTTGATGCAACGGCGACTTTTACCGAGTTAGCTGGTATTGATTCCGTCGGTGTCGCTGTTGCTACGGGAACCAAGGGGAGCGCATCTAAGTCTCGTTCGCCTCTAAAAATGCGTATTGCATCGTTGATGTCATTCAGTGCCAACGGCACCTCGACTATGGGATTGATCGCAGATAACAATTCCTCGACAGAAAGGTTAGAAAGGCTCTTTTCTGTTAATTCACCATCGATGCACTTACTTAAACCTACAAGCAATTCATTGACACTGACGGTGGCAAGCGAGCGTGCGGCTAAGGCTATCTTCAACGCAACGTCTCTTTCAATCCCAGTTACTGACATAGTCTACTCCTTGGAAAAATTAAAAATCATCGTCATCATCATCTTCTTCATCAATAACGCGAGTGATTTTCCTATAAATTTCAATGCGATCCCCCGCTTTAAGTCGGCTATCCAACTTCACGAGTTTTCCGTAAATGCCAATTTTATTGACGGACAAATCTATGTCTGAGCACATATCCAAAATACCTGACAGATGGATTACTTCGCCAACAGTGGTGTCATTTTTAACGCGTTGTTTGAGGATAATTTGCTCTGAGCCCGCATAAATCACTGGTACGGAAATCATTTCCTCAGAAACTGTCTTGTCTTCTGTCATCGCTCAATTGCCACCAATTTTTCGTCTTCAGCAGTGTCGGTAGGTTCGTCCTTGGCCGTGCGGCTGTCTATTGCGCGTTTCACCGCGATCATGATGCCGAGGAAAATGAATCCGCCAGGTGGGAGTATGGCAAGCAGAATACCCGAATCAATGTCGACTATGGTCATTTCTAACCATTCGAAATTGCTGCCTAGTAGCGACGACGCGTGAGCAAACAGTGTTCCACTGCCTATGATCTCTCTTATCCCACCTAACACAACTAACGCCCAGGTAAACCCTAATCCCATGCCTACAGCATCTAAGAATGCAGCGCCTGGTGGCTGCTTCATGGAAAATGCTTCAGTGCGTCCAAGTATTGCGCAATTTGTCACAATCAATGCGATGAACAGTCCCAAGACTTTATACAATTCATGCATCCATGCGTTCATGGCTAAATCGACAAGGGTAACGGTCCCAGCAATGATGGCAATCATCACAGGATTTCTGACTTCAGGCGGGATGACATCGCGTAACACGGAGACCAAGACGCAAGAAATTATCATAACCACCGTAGTGGCAATGCCCATCCCCAAGCCATTGGTTGCTGATGTTGTTACCGCCATAACAGGACATAACCCAAGCAACTGGACTAGCGCGATATTGTTTTCCCATATCCCAAATGAAAAATAGTCTTTATAGCTGGTAACGGCTTCGCCATTACTGGTAGGGCAAGTGTTGCATCCTTCACTTTCACTCATCTGCAACCTCCTTATCTTGTTTTACCTTTGCATCGGGATTTGAAAATTGGCGCTTATGGCGCTCGAAAAAATCAAGCCCATTAAGGACTCTATTGACAACGGCTCTGGGCGTAATCGTTGCGCCGGTGAATTGATCAAAGTCACCACCGTCTTTTTTCACTGCCCACTTTTCGCGCGGCAGACTGGCCAAAGACAAACCATTAAAGGTGGTGATCCAGTCGCTTTTACTGATTTCGAGTTTGTCCGCTAGCCCCGGTGTCTCTTTATGGCTGAGTACTCTCAAACCGACAATTTGTCCCTGTGGGTTTAACGACATAAATAGCTTCATCGTGCCGCCATATCCTTCGGTTTTCATTTCAAACACAATAGAAGACACCTCATTGTTCATTCTGGCGACAAAGACTTCGATGGGGTCGCTTGAAAATAAGGGGTCATGTATTTCAACTACGTCTTCAAGTGGCACATTATCGTAATATGTGGCGGGCAATACTTGCGACAGCAATTCAAGTCGGTCTTCTTCAAGTCGCAGCTTGATATCTTCTGCAGTGACCTGTTGTCCAGTCATAAGCAGAAGCGTAACTAGGGTACACAATATGCCCATTGCGGCACTTTGGTAGCCGACATGTGCACGCAGTTTGCTCAGACTGAAATTGGCTAGAAGTTTCATTTTGGTTCGTTAACCTCGCGCGCAAGTTCGATTTGGGTCGGCAATGGCAACGGCTCACCTTTGATAGAACGGCCATATGGACGAGGTCTGCAATAGCGATCGAGTAGCGGAGTGAATCCATTCATGAAGAGCACAGCAAAAGCAACTGCTTCTGGAAATCCACCCCAGGTGCGTATGACAAAGATCACCAATCCACATCCAGCGCCGAATAATAATTTACCGACTCGGCTGATAGGTGCAGTGACCGGATCAGTCGCGATGAAAAATGCGCCGAGCATCAATCCGCCAGCACTCAAATGAAACAAAGGATTAGCATATGCAGTCTCATCTATCTGAGACATAATGCTGCTGAACACGACGACAATAGTTAATAGGGCGACAGGAATTTCCCAGGTGATGATTTTGCGCCAGAGTAAAAACGCCCCTCCAAGAAGTACTAGAAGCTCTGAGCTTTCCGCTAGGCTACCGGGTGTAAAACCAAGAATAGCCTGACCAAGAGAGAAGTCATTTGCTAAAAATTCATCAGCAGTGCCGCCCATGGTCAAACTGGTTTTAAGATCACCTAAGTAAGTGGCACCTGTAAGCGCATCAGGAACGGCCGCGCCAAAGAATGTCATCTCCAATCCCTGTTGAAATGATAGTGCTGCTTCGCTGCCAAATGGTGCCGGCATAACCCAAGTGGTCATTTGCAATGGAAAGGTGATAAGTAGAGCGGTCCTTGCAAGCATCGCCGGATTAAATAGGTTTTGACCCAATCCACCATACAGCTGTTTACCTACCGCAATGGCAAAAAATGCACCTAACATACCGATCCACCAAGGCGCCCAAGGCGGCAGCGTCATCGCGATGAGCCATGCGGTTAACAGCGCCGTTCCATCAAATACACGATACCAAGGTTGTTTGAGCCAATGCAGACTGAGTATCTCAGTCACGATGGCAGCAACAATCGTTACGATGAAAAGAAAAATTGCTGGCCAGCCATACAGGTAGAACCCAAATAGCGTGGCAGGTAGCAGTGCAAAA
>JBCDMA010000218.1:0-6603 GCA_038744645.1 Pseudomonadota bacterium
GCGGATGCTACCATCGACATTAAAAGATACTTATATGTATTGCGTTTCATTTCAATCAATCTCGTTACGTTTGTTTAAATTCACGCAGTACGAGTTGACGACGTTCTTACCGGGTTCAAAAAAAAAGTGACATCCATGAATCAGGATGAAATTGTTATAACTTTGGGAGATTTAATTGAAAATTAACCGAATCCATACAAGACCCACTCTTACGGAACAAAGTAGCGAAAATTAGAATGTGTCAAGTATCTCAGCGAGATGATGATCAGGCCAATGCGATAGATAAGGCACTGTTTCAGCAAATCGCAGAAAATAGAAATACTGCCGCAATGCAGAATTTTTACGAGCGTTACAGAAGCAGGTTGATACCTTTTTTAAGCCGAATGACAAGCGATCATGCTGTGCTGGAAGAAGTGTATAACGACGTTATGTTAACCGTCTGGAACAAAGCCGATCAATTTCAAGGTAATTCAAAAGTGTCCAGCTGGGTGTTTTCAATCGCCTACAGAATGTGCTTAAAAATATTGAAAAAACAAACGTTTAGACAGCGGGTTTTAGACAGCTTTTCTCTATTCAGGGAAAATGAGGAAGAAGCTGTAGGTTTTGAGGACGCTGATAACGAGGAACACGAAAAATTAAGGATCGCGATAAAACAATTATCCGCAAAGCATAGAATGGTAGTGGAATTGAGTTATTTCCAAGGCTATTCAACGGAACAAATAGGAGAAATTGCAGATTGTCCGGTAAATACGGTCAAAACGAGGTTACACCATGCTAGGCAAAAAATACATGCCTATATGAGTATGGAAAAATAAGGTGTTATAGAATATGAGTAATAACGAAATCGAGAATCAGGACATCATTGACTATATCAATGGTCACTTGTCCGAAAAACAACGGCAACAATTCGAAGAAGACTTAAAGAATAATAAAGATCTGCAAGCAGAAGTTGAACAGTCGCGACAATGGCAGAAACAGATGCGACAGACAAAAGCGCCATTACCGACACCACAATTTTCAAGCATCCAAAACAAACTTGAAAAGCCAAATGCGTCAAATCGAAACTTTGGTTTAGGCTTATCTGCAGCGGCATCCGTATTACTAGTTGCGTTCATCTTTGTTGGTGTGGGCTTTGATGGTGCGGATCACACCATTGAAAACAACGAGTTTGAAACACTCACAGATGCTTCAGTGGAATCGAGTAGCCCATTCATTCAGATTGTATTGGCAGATGGCACATATGCTGAAGACGTCATTGCTGAGTATGGTTTCAGCATACGTCAAACATACCCCAACAGAAATATTATTGACGTAGAATACAGTAAAAATACCAACCTAGAGCTACTACAGGTTGACCCCAGAATTGTGCTTGTAAAAGAAATAGGCAAAGTAAAATGAAAAGTCCGTGCGTACTAGTGAAATTGTTATTTCTGTTGTCAGTGCTGCAATTTATACAATCATGTGCAACGACGGAAGAAAACTTAACTAACTTCGAATTAGACAACGAATTTAAAGAACCTTTATTGCTGGTCATTGAAGATCCAAGGGGCGAGAGAAAAAGATTTGGTGCTCACACCAGCCCTGGATATGCTGCGAACGTGGAATACAACAAAGATCCAGTGCTTCAAAGGGCGGCAAAAAAGATAGTTGATGACTATGCATTAGTTGCCGGTCAACAATGGCCATTGCGAAGTCTAGGCGTTCATTGCATCGTCATCGAAACCCCTACACCTGACATATTGGTGAGATTAAAAGGAGATCGACGAGTAAAATGGGTTCAGGACTTCAATCAATTTAATACTGAATTACGTGAACAGCCACAATCGGAAGACAAAGCACCGGTAAATGATCAACCGATAATTGATCCTCCAATAATGACCCCAAACGTTAAACTCCCCAATCGCGGACTCGGCATTAACATATTGATCATCGATACTGGTCTTAATACGCAATTGTCTGCATTTTCTGATACACGAATGCAATATAAGGACTTTGTATCTGACTCCGAAGACGGTCAAGATGAGATCCATGGGACGGCTGTCACGGCGTTGTTGGGTGCTCAAGGTGACAACGCAGATATGCCGATGAATGGCATGATGAGCGATGCAAACTTCATGCACTACAGAGGCTGCTGGCAAAAAAGTGATGGCAAAGGTGTATGCACGACGCTCACCCTTGCACTTGCGCTTGAAGCCGCCATTGAAGCAACGCCAGATGTAATAAACCTGAGTTTATCAGGCCCTGCAGACAGAGTACTAGAAGCGCTCGTCGAAAAGTTGCTGGCGCAGGGCACTATTATCGTTTCTGCTCATGACAATAAACGCAATCAAAACAATCGATTTCCGCAACCCCGCCCCGGTGTTATATACGCATATGGCATGAGCGACGTTAAACCCTTTTATATTTCGAGCAATACGTTTTTAGCCAGCGCTTCTGCCGTTTCGCTGTCACCTCAAGGTTCGTATGATGTGTATTCAGGGCATTCGATTGCAACACCTCAAATAACAGCTATGGCTGCCAGTTTGATTGGCACAGACCCGGCAGTAAATAAAAAGTCTATCGCAAACCGTCTCAAAGCATGGTTAACTAGAGGGCCTGAAATCACTTTTTAAAAGACCCCACTCATTTTGCCGATTGTCGCTGTCGTACTCTTGATGGTTCCTGTTTTTTGCTTCGCCGGCGTTGAGCCAAGCGTGGTTATTCGAGTCGCTTCCGATAGTATATACAATGGCGCCAGCGAAAGTGGCTCAGAGCCAAGTATTGCAATTAATACCGAGTTACAACTCAGTCCACAATGGGTATTCGGCCTACAACTGCAAGACGCAGAGCCAAACACCGTTCGACAAAGGCAACGTAACGTGACGGCTTACGTTGGTTTTGAAAAGCAAATCGCCGACGATTGGCTCAGCTCCACGTATTTGGTGCACCGAGGCTTCCCTGGCGGCGCCCGCAAATGGCACTACGAAGAAATTCTTACTAATATCAATCACAGAAACGGTGTTTTTGCAGGTGTGAGTTATGCTAATGATTATTACTCATCAGATGTAAAAGCATACGGCATCAACGTTGGCTATTCAGACCGATTCAACGACGACTTTTACTGGCGAGCGAAAATTGGCAACCTCAATATCCCAAGTTTATTTAGCTATCAGTACGCTGAACTCAGTGTTGGTGCCAATGCAGGACGTTTTAATGTTGAAGTAGGTTATCACTATGTGAGTGAGAGTGTTGATGCATCACCTGTTGGTCAGATTGCATCGCCAAATGCAGTGCTTAGCGTAAGTTACCTCGCGTTCTAAGTCGTTAACTGTCGTCTTTTACCGCATGAGCTTGCAACACTTGTAGTGGAATATCTTGCAGCGCCTTGTGATTAGTTGACTCCAATATGACAGCTGGCGCAATACCTTGTTCGTATCCTTGCATCCATCTCTTTGCACAAAGACACCATTTGTCGCCCGCTTTTAATCCAGGAAATTGTTGTTGAGGAATTGGCGTGATCAAATCATTTCCGCACCAAGCCTGTTGTTGCAAGAATGCATCAGTAACAATCGCGCATACCGAATGATTGCCAGTATCCCCTGCTGGCACATGACAGCTTCCATCCCGATATATTCCAGTGCCGCTACAACAAGGCATTAACGGCGTGCCAAGCACATTTATTGAGTTTCTATTAGACATGCAAATATCCTATGGGCTTGTTGTAGGCGAATCTAGAACTCGATAAAGTACAATACGTCATTAACATTCATGAAGTTTTTTATCTTTTTGCCATTTTCTAGGCGAACTAGCATAAGGCGCGCAAGATGGGACTGCGACGGGTTCGTTTTTAAAATAAACGAAGTGCTTCACCTTTGTCAGCTTGAGAACGCGCGGCTTCGATTTGATCAGCGCTTAAACGCACCCGATCGTTTGCAGCGCAACCCGGAGACATTAAATTCCCTTCGCTAGTGCATCTGATATGCGGTAAGGTCAGAGAGTGTCCTAGCTCATGCGCTAAAATACGACCTGGATCGCCTTCGCCCGCGGGGTCGCGCAATGAGCTTATCAAGCTTTGCACACCTGGAACATAGACACCTGGCATACCCATGATTGCAGTTAGGTCCTGCACTAAATAGACATTCCAAACACCAGCGCTTCGCCGACCAGACATAATAGAAACAAATAATTGGTTAGGACTGACTCGACCTCTGCTGCGAAAACTTGCGATTAAGCGATCTTCATTCGGTAGTGGATGTCGCACGATAGATTCAATTTGCCATTCAATATCCGCTTGCTCCCATATGCCGTTAGTTCGTTCCATCAATTCTCGTACTTTGCTGTCTGTAAGATGGGCGTTAAGCGGTGCTATCTTGGAAGAGATAAGATGCACTCGCACAGGTAGTTTGTAAGTCGATTCAGATAGAGCAAAAGCGTTTGTTGATAACACAAATAACAGCGTCACAAAGACTAGGCATGAGATAGGTAAGAACTTCGGCAATGTAACAACATCTTAGTTATAGATCTGATTACATATATAGACACGACAATTGCTTAAATTGTTTCATTACGCGGTGGCTGTGCTGAATTCTTAGCCCACAACACAGCCATCAAGCCTACTCAATACAATTTAGTAATACTGATTTATTATGTTTTCGCAATAATTAACGAGGTTCGGGTAAGACCTTGCCACCTGAGTAAATGGGTTGTCTAGCTCCACCACGATGGCACTTGCAAGAAACGCAAATACAGTCGCATCAAAGCTACAGGGCTTGTCACCAAAAAAGAACGTTTTATCCCCTAACAATACAGACATGCTCTTATAAGTCTCCTTCGTGATTTCTAAGATTTCTTCATCACTATGCCGACCAATGCCTTGCTTGTGTAACGCGGCACGCAAATCTTTGCGAGCTACATAGGGAATAATATGCTTGAGTGGAAATGGCATCTTACTAAAGAAAGCTTGCTTTATTGTTGGCCAAGTATCCTCTCTCAACCAGCGAGAATAAATGAGACACCAATATAGATTCTCTTCCAGGGCTTTACTTATAAGAAACGCAAAGGCCTGCTGTTCCTGTGACACGTGTTCGTCCATTGTGGGGGAATACTTCTCTTTCAGATACTTCACAATGAACGTTGAATCGGCAACTATGGTGCCATTGTCATCAATATAGGGAAGCTTATTTTTGGGCGCTTTTTGCAGATTGTTCATGTTCGCAACGGTTTCATATTCGATACCTGCTATACGCATGAACGTATGCACTTTTAATACAAAAGGGCTAGGATCAGCCAATCCCAAATTTTGACCAAAACCATACAGCGTAATCATAAACTCTCCTTATTCACTTGTTGTATGCGTACGAACTAATAACCACCGCTAACGCTGTTCAAATTAGGGCGCGGTAGCAGTACCAAATTGCAATCATATCCACTTTACGCGAGTGCTGTTTCAAACAATGCTAGCATTCTCGCCCAGGCTTTTTCTGCTAATTCTTCGTCATAGACATCAGAATCTGGCGGACACCAGCCGTGCAGTGCTTTATATACTTCAATCTCAGCAGGTACACCTGCTGCTTTGTAGGCGGCGGCAAGTTCATGCTTCACGTGTGGATTGCGCTCATCATCATTCTCAGCCAATGCATGTAAAACATGCGCGGGAGAATTTGGGATCAAAAGATGCGGACTGTCTTCTTTGTCCGTGACCATGCCACCGCCATGAAATGACGCTGCTGCACCCACTCTCTCTGGCACAGCGCCGGCGGTGCGCATGATCAAGGGTCCACCCATACAATAACCGGCTGTGCCTACTTTGCGTGAGGTGTCTACATTTGTTTGTTGATCAATAAAAGCGATGTAATCTCTCGCGTCTGACATGCTGGCTTCGTGATCAAGGTTTCGATACATTGGCAGTAAGAATTCGCGCACGCCAGGATCGCTGAACTGTTTTGCAGGGTCGATGACAGGGGCTTTAGCATCGCGATAAAAGGGATTAACCACTAAGACAGAATACCCTTGTGAAGCCAAGCGTCTGCCCATTGCTTTAAAGGCAGGGCGCAAACCTCGAATGTCTGGCCACATAAGAATACCAGGGTGTTTGCCTTTGGCAGGATGCACAAAAAAACTGTCGGATGTACCATGGGTCATTGGTACTGCAACATCGGACTCTATTAGCTGTTCTTCATGGGGTCCTCCTGCCTGTGCAAGCTCCCCATAACACAGCGAAACGATGGCAGCCACGCTCAGTTTTCCAAATTCCCGGCGACTGAGTTTTGGTCCACTTATTTCAAATTTGCGCTTGTCACTTTCTGTAAATTCATCACACATCGTGTTAGTCCTTCCCCATCTATCAATACAGCATGCGGACGCTTTTAACGACAGCAGCCAAGTTGTTTTATCAAACTAAAATTTTTCTATGGTATAGCTTATTCAATCCCACGCTTGGTCTGAAGATAAGTCGCAAAGCTTCCCAGCCAGTGACTGCCCATATAATGCATCTCACCTAAAACGGCTTCAAGGCCAGTTTTTCGGTGGGACTCTACGGCCAGCTTTAACGCTGCAATCCGAGGGTCATTATCAGGCAATCCACTGATAATACCCTCCAGCATCCATGCACGACTGGTATTCAAA
>JBCDMA010000219.1:0-6549 GCA_038744645.1 Pseudomonadota bacterium
TACGCCAACCGGCGAAATTGTCAAGAAAAAATGGGCAAATATTAGTGCTTTTATTTTCTTGTTTTCCAGCAAAATATTGCTGAAAAATCGCTATTCCCTGACAGCGAGCGCGCATTGTACAGACACACTCGAAATGTGCAACCCTTTTTGGTGAATTAAACAATCTTTTTTTAAGTAATTACGTTAACATCGTTAGCGCATTAGGTTTTCAGAGTTTATTTTTTTAATGAAGTTAAATCCAAATCAAAAAAGCCAATCGACATTCACTTTTTTTCGTCTCTTCGTAGTTTTAATAACCCTTGTTTCTTTTAAAGCAGCAGCGGATAACCACAACCCGATTTTGAATGCGATCGTCAATATAGAATTCAATAAAGTGGTGCCCTGGGACGATGGGTATAACTCATCTGGGTTTGGCACTGGATTTGTTATAGATGCAAACCAAGGCATCATTCTTACAAACAAGCATATTGTAAATGTAGGTCCCATTGTCGCGTTCGCTGAATTTTCAAACAAACGAAAACTGCCATTGACGCCAATCTACAGGGATCCTGTGCATGATTTTGGAATGTTCAAATACGATCCAACACTCATTAAAGATTTGGATATCAAACAAATTGAGTTAGATATTAATGCAACTGTCGGTGATGCCATTACACTGTATGGCAATGATGGAGGTGAAGCATTGTCAATTATAGAGGGGGTACTATCTAGGTTAGACAGACCATCTCCAAACTACAACAGCACCAACAATGATTACAACACCTTTTACATGCAGGCCGCGCTTGGAACCAGTGGAGGTTCTTCGGGCTCCCCTATCTTAAATAAAAACGGAAAGGCCATCGCGATAAATGCGGGAGGCAGGTTTGATACCGCTGCCGCATTCTTCCTTCCAATGAAAATCATGTATCCCGTAATTCAGAATGTGCTTCAGGGTAACCCAGTGAAAAGAGGTACCTTTGAAGTTGTATTCGAACATATCCCCTTTAATCAAATGGACAAGTTTGGAAAGGATGCAGCGCAAATCAACTCGCTTCGTTCTTCAAATGGAGAGGCAACTGGTCGCTTACTCATTGAACATATTGTTAAACAAAGCGATGCTGACCAATATCTTAGGCTTGGCGATTTTTTGTTGTCCGTCGATTCAATCGATATCTTTGATTTTTATGATTTAGAAACGGTCCTTAACCAAGCAGTTAATGAATCCGTTTCGGTTGAGATAAATCGAAATGGTGAAATAAAGACATTTAGTCTGAAGGTTATTGACTTGTTTAATTTGGTGCCCAATGAATACGTTGAGTTTGGAAAAGCCATCTTTACGCCTATCGGCCTATCTCTTGCAAGATTGTTTAATGTGCCAAGTGATGGCGTGTTGATTACTTCAGATGGTCGTATTTTTGGTGGACAAGGGATCCGAAACTATGCCCGCGTAGATTCAATAAACGATCAACCAATCGACAATATCGACATGCTGGAAACATTACTTTCCAACATTGCCTTAAATCAAAAAGTAAGCGTGCGCTATAAACACGTTTACAACCAACAAAATCAACAATTCGTTAAAATCCGCAATCTCGCGCAATACTTCATTAATCGACGATGCAGCTCGTCTCTTGGTGACAAATTTTGGAAATGCACGAACATTGATATTTCCATGCAGTTCGCTGACAAAAGAAAAGCAGTGGTAAGGCAAAAAGTCACCAGTCCTTTTGTTGATCTGGAAGTCTTTCGACCAATAGAAGTCAATATACGAGGCGATGTGACGATGACCGGTTTAGGATTGGTTATTGATGAGAAAAAAGGACTCATTCTTACAGACAAAAGTAAAATTGATTCCAGCCTATCTCAAACAAATGTGTATTTTGACAACGGTGCGACAGTATCTGCTGAAGTACTGGCGATACACCCATTCTTGAACTTGGTGTTGCTTCGCGCTGATATGAAAGGCATTGTCTTTGAAAGAAACATCATCCCTGATCTCAAGAAGATCAAGGTTGATAATTATACTGACGGAGTTTTGTTTGGTCGAAGCACTCACATTGATTTCAACTCTGATGTGGCCATCGGCTGGCCGCTAGTAGTTGATGCAAATACAACTTTTGACAGCTTCGATGTTACTTATTTACCGAGTGATTTTTCTTTTTACGTAAGTGAAGATAAGGCGCTTATTGGTGTCGCGCCTGGTTACTCTGAGAAATTCCCTTATGACATGATTATTCCATCCGAATTGGTGCTTGATTTTATTGATAAAGTTACTTCAGGTGAAGAATGGATTTTCGAACTCAAGGACCAGTTAAGCTATGTGAGTTTCGCTGAAGCGGTGGAGTTAGGTCTTAGCGCACCTTATATCAACCAAATAGAGCGCAAAATATTCGTCACGCAAGGGGCAGAGTTGGAAAACAGCGGCTTGCGCTCTGGTGATATCCTACTGACGCTAGATAACAAAAATCTAACGCGTTTAAACGATTTGTACCTAGCATTGAGTCAAGAGGAACATCAATTGACCGTATTGCGGAATGGCGAAATCATGGAAATCGTGCTGCGACCTAAGAAATCGAAGTTTTTGAACATTTCAGAAGTGATGGTTTGGGGTGGTTCAATTATTCACGAAATGCCTATTTTGATTAATACGCCTGAAGGTACGAGGACCTCATGTTTGCGAATTGGCTTTAGATATTTTGGTGCGCCTATGTATAGCGCGCTGGGCTCAGATCCGGTCTGCATACTCACAGTCGATGACAATCCCGTGAGCAATGCGGAAGAATTGAAGCAATTATTATTTAATAAAACCGGCGGTGAATTTACAAAAATCCTCACCGTAAGGCTGGATAAAAACTTTCAGCTGGCAGAGTACCAAGTGAGAGAAGAAAACTTTTACTGGCCTTCGGTTTACTACTATAGAGAAGGACGCCAGTGGTCATTTATTTCAAATTTGGATAAAAGCTAAGGTAAACCAAAGTACGTCTAGCTCTATGCGAATCTGCTATTGCCGCCTTGCTACTTATCTGCGGCGTCGCTGTCTCGCTTTTGCCGCGACTGTTTTTCGAATTCTTCGAAATCAGCATCTGCTTCTGTGTCTCCGACAACGTCTTCTAGGGTGACTTTATCCACACTTCTAAACGTATTTACCGGTCCCGCGATCGCATATAATGTAAAAACCGTCAGTAGAACAAGCGAGGGAGCGGTGGCCACAATAATAAAAATAAGCATGACAACAAGCATGGCCACAAAGGGCACTTTGCCATGAAAATCCAGTTCCTTGAATGAATTGTACTTAAAGTTGCTGACCATTAATATCCCGGTCAAACCAGTGATCATTGCAACAAAGATAGAAAAGTCGTTCCCATTGATGTCGTAGTCGTAACAAACCCAAACCATTCCTCCAACGACTGCTGCTGCTGCCGGGCTTGCCAGTCCCTGAAAGAATCTTTTGTCAGCAGCATTGATCTGAGTATTAAATCTGGCAAGGCGAAGTGCTGCCCCCGCAACATAGATAAATGCGGCTAACCAACCCAGTTTCCCTAACTCGGTCATACCAAAATTATAGGCAACTAACGCGGGTGCAATGCCGAACGATACCATGTCAGCCATAGAATCATACTCAGCGCCAAACGCTGATTGTGTATTGGTGATCCGTGCGACCCGACCGTCGAGACCATCGAATATCATCGCGACAAAAATGGCTACTGCAGCGTGTTCAAAGCGGCCGTTCATCGACATTACAACTGCATAGAAGCCACTGAACAATCCTGCTGTTGTAAGAAGATTTGGCAACAGATAAATCCCGCGATGCTTTTCCATAGGTCGTTCACCCTTCCCACATATCACTACAAAACAAAACAGCCCTAATAAATATATTTGGGCTGCTTTACCGTTTTTACATTTAATGAGTATATCAAATTATTGAATTTTTTAGACTAAATAATACTAAGCTCATCGTCAGTAACATCGATTCTGATCGTTTCCTTGCTGCCAAGAGAGTCTGATAATAGCTTCTCTGCCAACGGGTTTTCGATTTGCGTCTGTATCGCTCTTTTCAATGGTCGCGCTCCAAATACAGGGTCAAATCCAGCATCTGCTAATTTATCTAACGCGCTGGCTGATATCTCCAGTTTGTACTGCATATCATGCAACCGCTGTCGCAGGCTGGCCAATTGGATCTTGGCAATGGCTTTAATTTGCTCCCTCGTCAATGGGTGGAAAACCACAATATCATCTACTCTATTAATAAACTCAGGCCGAAAATGCATGCTTAACACTTGCATCACACTGGATTTCATCGATTCATAGTTTTCCTCACCCGCTTGCTCTTGGATTAAATCAGACCCAAGATTCGACGTCATAATTATCAGCGTATTTTTGAAATCGACAGTGCGCCCTTGCCCGTCGGTAAGCCTGCCATCGTCCAATACCTGCAATAGAATGTTAAAGACATCTGGATGCGCCTTTTCTACTTCATCAAGCAATATCACCGAGTACGGTTTACGCCGAACAGCTTCAGTTAAATACCCACCCTCGTCGTAACCGACATAGCCTGGGGGCGCGCCGACTAATCTGGCAACCGAGTGTTTCTCCATAAATTCCGACATGTCAATTCTGATCATTGCTGATTCAGTATCAAACATAAAGTTGGCAAGTGCTTTACATAATTCTGTTTTACCTACGCCCGTCGGACCTAAAAAGAGAAAAGAACCGACAGGTTTGTTTGGGTCAGATAGGCCTGCTCTAGAGCGTCTAATTGCATTGGAAACGGCTTTTACCGCTTCATCCTGACCAATTACGCGTTTGGCAAGGACCGACTCCATATTGACCAATTTTTGTTTTTCACTCTCAAGCATCTTGGCGACGGGTATACCGGTCCAGCGCGACAATACATCGGCGATTTCCACATCAGTCACTTTGTTTTTCAATAGTTGATTGTCGGACGTTTCTACTTCTGCTGCTTTTTCAAGCCGTTGTTCAAGCTCAGGGATCCTACCGTACTGCAACTCTGACATTCTATTCAAGTCTGATGCCCTTCTGGCGATCTCTAAATCTAATTTGGCTTGTTCCAGCTCAGCTTTGATCCCCTGTGTGCCTTGCATTGCGTCTTTTTCAGACGACCAGATTTTTTCCAAATCAGCGAACTTGTTCTCCGCTTGCTCGCGCTCTAATTCGATTGTTTGCAACCGCTTATAACTGGCTTCATCTGTTTCTTTTGCCAGCGCTTGTTCTTCAAGTTTCAATTGAATAATGCGCCTCTCAAGCCTATCCATTTCTTCGGGCTTGCTGTCGATTTGCATGCGGATACTGGATGCCGCTTCATCTATTAGATCGATGGCTTTATCAGGTAGTTGCCTATCGCTGATATAGCGATGCGACAAGCTGGCTGCAGCGACAATAGCAGGATCGGTGATATCAACGGAATGATGCAGCTCGTAACGCTCTTTTAATCCGCGCAAAATAGCAATGGTATCTTCAACTGATGGTTGGTCGACCAATACCTTTTGAAACCGTCTCTCTAAAGCGGCATCTTTTTCAATATATTTTCTATATTCATCAAGGGTCGTTGCCCCCACACAGTGTAACTCACCTCTCGCCAACGCTGGTTTCAGCATGTTACCAGCATCCATGGCACCATCAGTTTTTCCAGCGCCTACCATGGTGTGAAGTTCGTCGATAAACAGGATGACACGCCCCTCTTCTTTACTGAGTTCCGTTAGCACGGCTTTTAGTCTCTCTTCAAATTCACCACGGTATTTTGCGCCTGCTAGCAATGCGCCCATATCCAGTGACAAGACGCGTTTTCCTTTAAGGCCTTCCGGGACTTCGCCGTTGATTATTCGCTGCGCTAAGCCTTCTGCAATTGCGGTTTTACCCACACCTGGCTGCCCAATCAGTACGGGATTGTTTTTTGTTCGACGCTGCAGTACCTGGACTGTCCGCCGGATTTCATCATCACGGCCAATGACTGGATCTAACTTTCCTTGTTCAGCACGTTCTGTCAAATCAGTCGTATATTTCTCTAGCGCTTGTCGTACATCCTCAGCATTTTGGTCTGTAATTGCCTGCCCACCGCGCATTTTTTCAATGGCTTGTTCTACTTTTTGCGACGTTACCCCTTGTTGTTTCAATAAGTTCCCAAGGGTGCCTTCATCCTGCACTGCAGCTAGTACAAATAGCTCTGATGTGATGAATTCATCTTTACGCTTCTGAGACAGTTTGTCACAAAGATTTAAAAGCCTTACGGTCTCTCGCCCAAGCTGCACATCTGCACCCGCTCCCTGCACCTTTGGAAGCTTATCGATTGCTTCGGCGATGGCGGAGCGTAGCTGGTTGATGTTGATGCTTAACTGATCAAATAACGGGCGGACAGTACCGCCTTGTTGATTGAGAAGTGCAGATAACATGTGCACTGGTTCAATGAATTGGTGGTCTCTGCCTAACGCTAACGACTGTGCGTCTGAAATGGCGATTTGAAATTTGTTTGTAAATTTATCCAACCGCATGATACCGACTCCGTGATTTAGATAATGTAGAAATGGGTGCGTAAGGGGGTCATTTCAAGCCAAA
>JBCDMA010000220.1:0-6547 GCA_038744645.1 Pseudomonadota bacterium
ACTAGAGCGTGTTGATCTTTCGCACACATTTTTAGTCCACCCACATCGGTAGCCACATCAAAGAAAATGCTAAGGCAACCATACTTTGATAATTTCTTGCCAGCTTGTCATATCTTGTCGCCACTGCTCGATACTTTTTGATTTTTAAAAACGCATTCTCAACAAGGTGGCGATAACGATACATAGCCCAGTCAATATCATCGTTACCGCGTTTACTGTTACCTTTCCTCGGAATGACATGCTTGGCGTTTCGTTCATTGATTAACTGTCTCAACGATTCGCTGTCATATCCTTTATCTGCAACTACGACCTTAGAGTCAGGAGACGATTTAATTAAATTACCACCATAGCTAACGTCGTGTGCTTGCCCACCGGATAATTCAAAGTGGACAGGCAGTCCGCCGCTGTCCACGGCCAAATGAATCTTGGTGGATTTTCCACCTCGACTTTTACCTATAGCTTGTTTGTCTTGAGCCGTAATATTCGCGCCATCCTGATGAAGCTTTACAATACTGCCATCAATAAATAGCCACTGAGAGTCGTTCAACCGTGAAAGATATCGAAATATCTCAGCCATAACGCCCTTTTTTGACCATAAATTGAATCGTCTGAATACTGCACTCCAATCACCAAATTCTCTAGGCAAATCGCGCCAAGGAATCCCGGTTCTCATTCGATATAAGATACCTTCAAGCGTCATTCGATGCTCTGACTTCTTATAAATACGTCCTGTTGATTGCATGATCTCTGATAGCAATAACCAGCTATTATCTGTTAGCATTAATCTCGGCAGTTGGGGAAGTTATGTTGATTTTTCGCAGAACCATTATAGCCGACCCAATTGCTGTTTTATTTTTATATCAGAAAGATCAACACGCTCTAGTAATTTTTATTTACTTTAAAGAAAATTCCGAACTTAAAAAAGCAATCTCATATGTGAGTTAACGTGCATATTTGTTAAATTGAAATTAATCGGGATTCTACATAAAAGCCGTCACGTTTCATGACACTGCATTGAATAAAAATAATCAGTTTTAGGGACATGTCCAATAAGTCCGTGCTCACATCCTGAGATTTATATCAAATTTGACCAAAAATTAAGCCACCTGCAATTGAGCTTGATAATCTCTCAAATACTTAATGATATCCATAGACTCATACATCCATTGAACGTTGCCTGCGGCGTCTTCAATTCTCAAACATGGCACTTGTCGTTTACCGCCTTCTTTTACTAATTCATTGCGAAACATTGCATTAGATTCTGTATCTCTGAGCTCAATGTCTAACCCGAGCTTTTTAATCGCTTTTCTAGTTAGCATACAATATGGGCAGTAGTCTTTATGATATAGCGCCAATGTAGGTGATTGTGTTTTCATTATTTACCTCTTTAATTTCGTTATGAATTTAGTAGTCAATCAAACTTACTTTTTAGGTTATTGCCTGACACTAATTCTGTTCAATGAACACCAAGACCTAATATTTCGATTGAAACTTTCATCTGCAATCAAATTATTTAATCTATTTTTTTGAAAAAATTTGATAATCCGTGCGAGAGATTTTTCAACGTCGCGACACTAGGCTTAGTCACGGAATAAAGATTTGGCAGCAAAAACAAGCATGGCAGCGCATTAAATGGACGATGTAAGCAAGCTTTTTGGACAAACACTGGTGATTGTGCTGGTTATCATAGGCTTAGTCGCTAGCAGTTCAAGTTTTACTATTGAGACGCTGGAGACGCCATTGCATCTGAGTGAAGACAGCTTTGCTCAAACTGATAATTCAATCATGACGACATCAAATCAAATAAACACCACAATACCGTCGGAACATTTTGATGATGCATTGTCAGTTCATGAACCTTTATCTAATCAATCCGATATTCCGTCTAATGCAGGGACGTTAGGGCAATCCGCCGGAGAAATTAGAACGGGCATTCTGATACCTACGGACATTTCTATCACATTAGATACGCGGTGGCTCTATGAATATGCGCTTGCATTTGAGAAATACGAATCAAAAAGTGCTCAAATTGCATGTGAGCTGAATAAATCCAAGCTTTTGCTGTTGGAAAAGATAGCTCAACATCATGGTGAATCTGATGTACTGCATAATTATATAGATAATGAAACTGAGAATGCTCATGACGCTGTGCTTCGATTGTATGAATTGGAAGGAAAAATAGCGGCTATTGCTCATATTGAAAAATTTCAATCACATTTAAGAAATGTAGACGAATACCCCGCAGATACTGAAAGCTCTGATACTTCCCACCTGCGTTGTTACTCTAATTAATCGTGACACTCATAACCAATACAGCAACTCAATTTACAAAAACCTACCCTGTCAAATTAAATTTAAGATTATTTCACTTCAAATATGTTTCTAAATTGCAACACTTTGCAAGATAGATTAGGCTGTAGTGTGAAAAGAAGGAAAAAATAGCTAGACAAAAAGAAACGAAGAAATGCAGAGCGCAGATATAGCACTAAAGGGAATTGAGCTTGATACGTTGTTATCAAGAATCGCGGGAGGTGATCGTAATGCAGAGACGGAGTTAGTTAATACTTACTATCGCGGTTTACTTTTAATTATAAACCGTCGAGCGAATAACTTATCACTGTCAGAGGATATCGTTCACGAGACCTTAATTGTTGTAATAAAAAAGGCCAGAGATAATGCAATCCAAAATCCCCACGCATTACCTTCTTTTATTCGGCAAACAGGTATCAACCTGCTGATCGGCCATTATCGCAAAGAATCTCGTCGCGACACTCATTACGTCGATGATATCGATGCACATCCTTCAGAAGAAGATGCTGACATGATTGACGCATTGCATTCTGAACAAACAATGATACTTACAGTAAAGCTCATCGAAGAGCTGAACGTTGAGCGCGACCGCGTAATTCTGCGTGACGCGTATGTCTACGGCAAATCCAAAGAGCAAATCTGTAATGAACTCACGCTTCCGCCAGAACATTACGATCGTGTGTTGTTTCGTGCCAGACAGCGCCTCAAACAATTAATCCAACACAGGTTTACTCCTGGCGCATTCAAAGGCATCAGCTTGATTGGCATCTTTTTATTTTCAGCACTGCTGATGTTCAATGTAGAAAAAGACAACTACGCCGCAAAGGAAGTGAGAGATAGCGTAAACAAGCAACACAGTATTGGCAAGATGTCAAAATCACATGATGTTGTTAAAAATACTCTAGACGGGTTGAAGGCCAAGGCAACATCTGATTCGAGGTACGTATGAATAGGATAAATGATAATTACATTGTCCAAAATAATATTGTTGAACGATATCTCCAAGGAAAGCTGACTGCAGAAGAAACAATTGAGTTCGAGGAATACATTATAGATAAGCCTGAGTGGATAGAGAGACTTGAAATGGAATCTGTCCTAGTAGATAACTTACCAGGGGCGTTTGAGAAGGCAAGACAGAATGTAAAAAGCGATACCGTCGAAGCGGTGCCTTGGTGGCAAAAGCCAGTTGCCAGCTACGTCGGCGTGTTTACATTAGGCGCGTTATGCACGCTAGTATTTGATCGCGCTGATCACAGCCATGGTAGTCAGGCACTTAATCTGGGGAGGGTTGATTTAGTTGAAGTGTCGCCATTGAGGAGTATACCGGCTCAGGCAAAAGCGGATGCAACTTACTCATTAAGCAACGACGCAGATCATATAATGTTGTTGCTGCAACCGAGTCAAGTAGAGGGTGAAAGTGAGTTGGTTACCATTCTGCGTCATTCGAGCGACGAGGAAATCTTCAAGCAAATTGTGCAGTTAAACGCGTCGGGTGATTTTACTGTGACATTAAATAAACGCCAGCTTAAACCGGGGCTATACGATGTTAAATTTGGCGTATATGATACCAATACGATGACAATCAGCCTGTTGTGATAATAGAAAATACGCTCAGGCTTTTATGGTCAAAGAAGCCTTTGAGTACGTCAATAGGCGGTTTGTGACGGTATTTCGAAGAAAAATAAGAGAGAATATAAAGTGTCACCAATGGCAAAGAGCCTTCAAGACTCAGATATCAGTGTCATTGCCGATGAAATTATCAAACAGCATCGTGACGAGGATATTAAAGGCAAAACACCACTTGCTTCAGTGACTTACCTATTACAACTTGTCGCTCATGATATTGTACCCGCCACTAAGAAAAAGCACCTCGACCGAAGAATCGATGAGATAAGCCCTTATCTCAATTTAGACAGTATTTACGGTAACTCTGAAGATGAGTTGATCAGGCGAGAAATCACTAATAAGGCAGGGTTCTTTAACTACGCAAGAGATATAAATATCGCGTATCCGTACGGGTTTGATTTTGATAGGACTCAAGATGCTGAGCGTAAAGAAACTGCGCAATATCTCGCTAAAACCCCTGAACCACGAAACGACGTGAATGTTATTGTCAGTCAATTTACCGTGCTGTGGATGCGGCTACACAATACGCTGTTGAGAAATAGAGTGGCGAAAGATTTTGTACAAGCCAAAGAGTATGTCATCAAAACCTTTCAGTTAGTGTGCATTGAGTTTGCCCTAAAACAGGTGTGTCATAAAAATGTTTATGACTACTACTTTGGCCAAGTGCAGCATCCAGCGTTACAGGTTGATTTGTCTCTGGGAATACCTAAGTTTTTTAGTCATGCGAGTTTTCGGTTTGGGCATTCGATGGTAAGAGAGGAATACTTTTTCGCACCTCACCGTAAAGGTATGCGTGCCAATTCAGTGATAACGGAAAAGATATTTCAAAATCACAACAAAATTCCATTGAACCGTTTTGTTAACTTTGAAACGTTCCTAACGCGAATACCTGGTCATATGCGCGCAAAGAACATTGACACCCAAATAGTCTTGGGCATGGCCTCAATTGACGAGCAAACCGCTGAGATGGATAGTTTGATTAACATCGCTAAACGCAATCTGGAAGCCAGCAGAGATAAAGGGCTACACACGGGCCAATGCTGGCACAAGGTATTGGCTAAACAGTTTAAAACGCTGGACTTTGGGGCCATCTTAACCGGACGAGAGCTTATTCCGACCCAGATCCCAGCCAAGTATTTTAATTGGCTGCCATTGTGGCTTTATATCTTGGCTGAAGCCGAAGTGCGAGAGGGAGGCACAAATCTCGGCATGGTAGGAAGTGTTTTAAACTGCGAGGTACTGTGCGCGTCGATTGCTGGTAGTCCTATTTCTGTCTATGAGCTGGGCAAATACGACTATGCGCAGGCCGCTAGCACTATGGGTGAATGGGGTGGGTACTTATTAAATGTACAAAGTGGTTTGGGCGATCAATATGAGAATGTGATGCACGGCGTTTATCAGTGGATAGTAGACAACCAAGGTTAAGAAAACAAAAGGAAGAGAAGCTATGGCGAAAGGCTTAGACGAGAAAAAATATGCAGGATTTTTAGCAAACCCAAAGGACCCTGGACCAAAAGAAACTGTATTTACGTATTATGATCAGGATGTATCACAAAATAGCGCCATCACTCGATGGATGCCGCCGTTAGGGCATAAGTACACTATCAAAAAAGAAAAACCCGACTCAGAATATGCGATTGAAGTGTTAGATCCGAGTTTCAACTGGAACCCAGCATATGAAGCTGCGGTGATTAAAGCACAGTTTCATCCATGTAAAGTGGACCCCAGTGTGTTGGTCAACACAATACCACTGGACACTGAAGGCGCTGGTGACGAAGAGTGGCTTGTTGAAGAGTGGGTATTGGCTAAGTTATCCGTTTTCATGGTAAAACAGCTTTTTCCGAACGGAAAATTCGCTACATACCTTAAGGATGACGATGAGTTAATATGCGATATATTGAAGTGGACAGAAGTGAATACGAAAAAATCCTTCTCTGTCTTTTTGGGGTGGGTTATTTACCTTACCTAGCATTCGGTATCCAATGATCGCGTTTATCAAGCAAAGTCTTGTTATTGCATTGAGTTTCGTCTCGATAAGCTCCTTTTGTCCTGATTGTTTTGCCGTTGAGCAGAAGACGCGGCTTAATGAAGAAGCCATGCTTTTGGAGAAGGAGCGTTTAATTGCTGCGCTAGTGGACGCTGAAAAAGAAGGGGAGGAAGCGAAAATAGTTGATGCGCTAGAGGCCCTTTTTAATTTCTACACTGTATACGATTTTCACGAAGAAGCAGAGCGTATTGGTCGCATTGCAATAGACAAACGCCAGAAATCAGATCTGCCAAAAGCACAACTCGCACTGATGTATATGCGCCATTCTATTTCTCTTACCTATATGGGTCGTCTGGTTGAGGCGCAACAAGCCCTAAGTGAAGGAATGGAGTTATCTCAATTTACAGGCGCAAAACTACAGTCAAATCTCCTGTCTAACAAAGCCTATGTCTATCGCTTATTGGGTGAATACGACGCTTCAAAGCAATTTTTCTTGTCGGCATACAACGTGATTAAAGGTGTTGAAAATCCGCCTGAACTGCTCACTCAATGCACGCACGCAAATGATAGCTTGCCGGTCGAAACAGCAAAAGTGCTTCTTCAGTTGGGCGCTGTATCAGCCGA
>JBCDMA010000221.1:0-6545 GCA_038744645.1 Pseudomonadota bacterium
AAACAGTGGTACATTACAAACAGTTGCTGTGAAAGAAGGCACGGTTGAGGTCAAATTTCCTGTCATCATCGACAATAAGCCAATCTCCGTTTTACAAAAAGAGAGGATCCGTGCTGGTCAAGGCGTCCAAGCTACATCAAATGAAGGACTAGGAGCAATTCAGACATTCAACATCCAAGACATTTCAAGTTGGCGTGAAGGCAAGCTGACATATAGAGGCGCTCCAATGTCTGAACTGTTGTTTGATGCAAACCGGTACTCTAGCATTCCAATTGTGGTTGCAGACGGTTCTGAACCCTTACTTGATTTTAAAGTGCGCGGCGTATTCAGAGGCGATGACGTCAATCAGATCATCAACGCTATCGCAAGGATGCACCCTATCGAAATAGATAAGACAGACCCAGGGCAAATCATGCTAAGGATGAAATAGACGCTAATTTCAATTGGCCGATCATTGGGTTCAGTGTAACTTCGCTATTCTTGCATTGCGTTACACCAAAACCTTCGCGAGAAATCAATTCAATCGAATTTTCATTTATGGATGCAATATCCTCGACTATAGGTATTTCAACATCTTGTAGACTTGCCCGATAATCCGATAATTAAAGGAACCACCTTAAAACTCAGCACGCAAAGAAAGTCTAAATGTCATAGGAGTACCAAATTGCTGTTGCCCACCTAGCGAACCATCTG
Organism: Pseudomonadota bacterium; assembly: GCA_038744645.1. Taxonomy (GTDB): domain Bacteria; phylum Pseudomonadota; class Gammaproteobacteria; order Enterobacterales; family Alteromonadaceae; genus Glaciecola. The sequence goes on from JBCDMA010000221.1 coordinate 694, forward strand.
TAGTTCCTCCGGTTTCAAGGTACTGCTCGTCAGTAAGATTCAATACGTTTAGTTGAATTGATGTAGTTTCGTTAATATCGAAACCGAGAAATCCGTCGAAAAGCGTCACGGATGGGAAATCAAAAGTTTCAACTTCCGAGATTCTCGAGCTGAAATAGCGTACTCCCCCACCCAATCTTAGTCCCTTGAGAAAACCAGTCTGAATTGTGTAATCAGAAAAAACGCTTGCCTGGTTTTCTGGAAAAGGTACGAAAAATACATTTTCAGTGTTCTCAAGCAGTCTTTGTTTAATGTAACCATAATTAGCACTTATCGTTAAACCATCAAATAGCGTCAATTCACTTGTAATTTCAAATCCTTCGTTTCGTTGGGCGTCAATAGTAACAGCAAATGGCCTAAAGAAACCGTCAATAAAGGCAGGGTCATCAACCGCAACATTGGTTCTGTCTGTTTGAAAAACAGATGCTGAAAAAACAACTAACCCGTTAGAAATGTTGCCTTTCAAACCGATTTCATAATTCGTCAAGAGTTCTGGCCCGACTGCCTCATTATTTGAGCGGATTCGACTTTGCGGAACAAAGGCCTCTGCATAACTAATGAATCCAGTTATAGAACTTGTGATTCGAGCACTTGCTCCTAATCTATATGTAGTCGCGGTCTCTTCGCTTGTAGAAAGCACGGGATCATTATCCGCAAAGTTAATATTGCTGTTCTCGAAGTCGTCGTAACGAACGCCGCCAACCACCGATAACCATGAGTTGGTGCGCAAGGCAAACTCACTGTAGAGTGACCATAAGTCTTCTGTGAACACTTGATCTCGCACAAAAGCGGGATCAATTTGACCAATGACCCCGAACCTCGGCTCATCTATATTGGAAAAAGCGAACGGACCTATCGCACCGTAGAACGACTGATCACTCGCAGTCTCGCTAGTACGATAAGATCCCCCCACAACGATATTACTCTCTTGACCTAGAAGGTCTAATGAGTAGAGTAACTGAACATCAAAAAATTCGTTATCGCGATCGATGTTATTGGTTTGACTGTAACTATAACCAACCGGGTTACTCCGGGACGCGCCCGGTCCTCCATCATTATAAGTGTAATTATATAGACCATTCCGATCTACCGCATTGAGATCTGTGGACTGAACAGCGCCTCTGGCAACCAGACGAAGATTATCGAGAAAACTATGTGTAAGTTGAGCGTCAAAACCAATATCTTCGACCTCGATATAAGCCGATGCGAGGCCAAAGAATGTATCGGTGTCGAACTCTTCAGGCACAGAGCCGTCTGAGTACAGAGGAAAACCAACATTGGGCTTAATATCTGTATTTTTGTATCCAACGCTAGTTTTAACGATCGTGTCTGACCCAATATCAAAAACTATGACAGGCCGTAACGCAAACTCCTTTCTATCTTGCTCTTCTGGATCAAATTCGAAGTCACGATACCCTCCACTTAATCGAAAATCCAGAGCGTCGTTGCCCAAGGCTTCGGCTACATTCCAATCTAACTCAGCTATGAACGTTCCAAATTGATCCCCCGATACATTTAATGTAGTAAAAGTAAAGTCTCTTGGTGATTTTGTAACAGCGTTAATGACGCCACCCCCTGATACTGGCCCCAGAGCAATAGAAGCAGGTCCTTTAAGAACTTCATAACGCTCTACAAACGAGCTATCTGGCTGCGCAAGATCTCTTGCTTCAACGAGCCGATTATCAATCAGTACGGGGGCTTCAAAGCCGCGAACAAGAAAAAGCGGCGTTCCACTGCCAAGTGTGTCTATGGAAATTTGAACATTGGGAAACGTATCAAGAACGTCAATTGGACGAATGAATCCGCGAATATCTATATCATCCCTACCAATGGTATCTAAAGTAAATGGAAGCTCTTGTGGTTTAATTGGCAATCTATCAACTAGTGACTGCTGAAACTCTCCTATGACCTCTATGATTTCAACATTTTCTGCTAACACACTATCATTTTTGCCATCAGTGGAAGTAGAAGAATCAGTTCCAGTTTTTTGTACTTTGTAGATTTTTTCATCCAATTGAACTATAGAAAGATCGGTACCATCCAACAGCCTTTGGAATAGGGCATCAAGTGATATTTTGTCGGCAAATTCGGTGGTATTCAAACCAAGAATCAACGCATCAGGCGCAACAATCGTTACATCATACTGCTGAGCTATCGATACGATAGCTTTGCTTAAACTACCAGCCGGGACTGACACATCAACTTGCATGTCTGCGTTGGCAAATGCTAAAGATGTACTAAGGACAGTGGCGATTGCAGTTGCAGCTATTTTTTTGCGAAAGTTAATTTGCGTTACATGATTTGAAGCGTTTGATAATGTGTGTTTCATGTTTACTTCCTTACAAAGTGTTTAATTCCTGTGTGTTTTCGTTTGTAAGACACGACCCATACAATTAATGCAACCATCTTTTGATAAAAATGATAGTTATTTCTATTAGACGAGAATGGTTTTTTGTTAAGAGGAACTAAGGGTTGATTAGAGTTAAATTCTAGTAGCCGCTAAAGGTTTACTTTGGAAGAGAAGTTTGATTCTCAATTCGCACATTCTATCTGAGATGTACTGTGGGCAAGTTAAAACCGTTTAAATTTAATAGCACTTAAACGAACGTTCTTATTTAATATAAAAGTCCATCGCAAATTGATATACGCCTTCAGAGTTATTGTGATGTTTTTACTCAAAGGCGTTCACTTTGAAGCGCTTACTCCTTACCGGAGATATTTATGTCTCCATTTACTTGTTGGTTGATTGAAAGTTCAAGTGTGTTTGCCAAAGTCTTGAGCATCGTATCAATATCATTACTGTGAAATGAAGCAGTTACTGGTAACCAGCTAAGTTCATCATCATTTAACACAATTCGGACACTGCTATGGCGGTTCGCGTCTGCAATTATCTCGCCTAATGTAGCCCCTAGATAGGTTAGTTTATGGTAACGCCACTGCGCAATTTTTCCATCACCTAGTGTATCCAGTTGTTTCATGCCGCTGCTATCATTCGCCGAAATCTGTTGTCCCGCTGTCAAAGCAATTTTCTCCTTTACATTTTGCGGTTTGCCGTTAATGAAGATAGGATAACTGACATCAACTTTACCTTCTGCCACAGCAACCCTTGAAATGGTCTCAGTAACTTTGACTGAAAACTGTGTGCCGACAACAGTGACATTCAAATCAGCTCCGGATACGATAAATGGTCGTTGTTTGTCATCCGTCACATTGAAAAAAGCCTGCCCTCGGGTTAGCTTAACGGTGCGCTTATCGTTATACATTTTAATGGTGATTTGTGAGTCTGCATCGAGTGTAACTTTAGTGTCATCTGTGAGTACAAGCTCTTTTATCTCACCCTTGCCTGATTGATGATTGGTTTCGGTTGATGCTACTATTTCGTCTAGTGAGGGTTCCAATACAGTCATCAACGGTATTGCGATAATCGACATCAACACTATTGATGCAGCAATGGCAATTAGTGCACGCCAGTTATATGTCGCCGGTTTGTTATTTATCTCAATAAGTTCAGGGTCAAGTCGTGACCTATCAACCGCCTCAAGCTTTAACCAGGTACTCTCTGCCCGGCGGTAGGCATCCTGATGTTGTGGATCAGTATCTAACCACTGATGAAATGCCATCCATGTTTCATCTGATGCTTCGGGATCCTCCAATCGCAATCGCCATTCATGCGCTCGCTGTTGAATCATGGTGAGATTTTCCATGTCATTGATATCAGTTTGAAGATTCATGTTGAACCTCCGTTTAAGTCATTTTCATCCAATTCACGCAATGCAGTCTCAATTTCTGCGCAAGCCCTTGCAATATGCTTGGTGGCTGCAGCTCTGCTAATCTCCATGCGCGTTGCAACTTCACAGAAAGTTAGTTGCTCAAATCTATAAAGTACAAAGGCGAATCGTCTTTGTGACGGCATCGCCCGCAGTGCTTTGTTTATTTTTTCAATTTCCGTATTCGCCAGTAGGACTCTTTCGGGGGATAAAGTGCAACCATTTTCTTGAAAAAAAACCTGTTCAACGTTTAATTGGTTTCGTTCTTTAACTAGTTCTGAGCGTTTATAATTTAAGGTTAAGTTATGCGCAGTGCGCCATAAAAACGCTTTGATATTTTTTATTTCTTCGAACTGAGGGCTATTGACGAGTCTCTCAAATGCATCATGAGCGATATCTTCCGGATCTGGAGGCCCATTTCCAAATTTACTCCTAATAAAGCCGATTAATAGCTTTATATGCGTTTTGTAAATAGATTCCGCTTTCGTTTCTAACGGTGAGACAGTGACGGATGGTTTGATATCAAGGGTTGTTGAATCGCAACTAGGATTTGTGTCGGTTTGTTCAAAGTCTTCCAAATTCCGCGATGAATTTCCGTCTCTTAATTCGCTATCCAAAGTTAACACCACTTCCAGCGAGCACGAACAGGAGCTACCACATATAAACTGAGCGCTGCGCTTGCACAAAACCGAATACGCAGTATACTCGAACGCAAATGATTCTCAAGTGCAATAAATAAGGATGGTATGCCTGCTTCACCAAGAAGTAGTCGAGTATCATCCGATGCTCGAAACCAAGAAAAATGCGCAACGACATCTCAAAAGGATGAGTCGGAAGTCAACGTTCATCGATTATATAATGAGTGTTTTAAGCAACTTGTTGGTTTCTTGCGCGCCAAGTTCGGAATTGGTCCACCCCCACCCGAAGACATTGCCCAATCTGCGTTTGAAAAACTGCTCAACACAAGCGATTTGACTGAGGCCAAAAATCCCAAAGCGTATTTATGGCGCGTGGCCTGCAATCTTGCTATTTCAGAACGAAGACACCTATCTGTAGTACAAAATCATCAGCAAAAAACAGTTGAGAGCGGCCTTCAACAGGGTTACCAACAACCGCCGGAAAACGTATTAACTACAAGGGCAGAAATTGAATTGGTTTACGAGGTACTGTTATCAATGCCGCCTCAGCGTCGCAAAGCGTTTATGCTGGTGCGTATAGATGGCCTCAATCAGTCAGAGACGGCGGCGAAAATGGGGATTTCTCGTCCGGCCGTAACCAAACACTTGGCAAAAGCAATGGAAAGTATTGTTGAAAGGCTTGGATCATGAAAACGCATACAACTCTTGATGAAAAACGCCGAAAAGACGCAATTAACTGGTTAGTTATCGTTGAGGATGAGACAGTCAGTGATGCAGATCTGGAAGCTTTTGCTTACTGGTACACGTCTGACCCACAAAACATCAGTGCATATGAAGAAATCAGTACATATTGGAAAGCGATGGGCAAGCTTTCGCAAAGTGACTATATGGAATATGCAACGTTGCAAACGGTTCACTCAATTCAACCCGCTAACGACGCATTGCACGATATAAAAGAGACATCTGCAGCAAAAAAACACATTCGGTCCTGGCTATATGCGGCTGCGGCTTCATTTCTCATTGCTATTATTGGTATATTCGCTTTCGCGCAATATACAAGCAACTATACACAAGAGTTGGTGTATCAATCCGCTGTTGGTGAGATCACTCCTATAACATTGGATGATGGCAGCACCATAATACTAGGTGCTGAAAGCAAAGTGGTGGTAAGTCTGAGTAACAAAAAGCGTTCCTCTCAGCTTGTAAGAGGCGAAGCCTTCTTCGATGTAACACCAGATGCAGATAGACCATTTACAGTCAAAGCAAACACTGTCGATGTGTCAGTCACAGGGACAGAGTTTGATGTCCAACTTGGACCAGAGCAAGTGCGAGTGTCTGTCGCTGAGGGCAGCGTAGATGTTACCCATACAGATTTGGCGTCAACGAACCAGTACCAAACTACAAAAAG
>JBCDMA010000222.1:0-6512 GCA_038744645.1 Pseudomonadota bacterium
GATAGCACCTACATTGGGAGACTGCAGCACATATAAGGCTACAGTCTCCATCCACCAGGTTTAACTTTTATATTTAATCGAACAGCCATAAGGTGGAGTGAGTGTTTTTTCGGGCGAATTTCCGGCCATTAATGCATTCATTCCCTCGGTGACATAGTTGACGGCTTTTGGAATGTCTTTTGGGTTAGCGGATTTGATGCTATCGATTGCCCCCGCATATCGCAGGTCACCCTCAGGATCGATAATGTACATGTGCGGCGTCGTCTTTGCTTTGTACTCTTTGCCAACGATGCCTTCTGGATCGAACAATACATGCTTTGGTGACGCAGCTCTTGATTCGGTTAACGCATTTGCTTGTTCTGCGCTGACGTGGCCTTGTTTACCCGGTGCGGATGAAATGATCGTCAACCAAACGACATCATTTTCAGCATAGTCTCGCTGCATAGACTGCATGTTATCGCTGCCATAATGTTTAACGACATAAGGACACTTGTGATTAGTCCACTCCAAAATGACAAACTTGCCTTTGTAGTCATCTAAAGAAACAGCCTCTCCCATACTGTTTTTCAGCGTGAATACAGGGGCCGCCTCTTCAATTTTAGCGGCAAAAGCACTGAAGGAAATGAGCACTGCAGCTCCCATTGTGATAAATCGTTTAATTAACATTGCTAAGCTCCTCTTTGGCATTATCAATGGCATCTACTACGATGCCGGGTGTTAATACTTGCGGTAAAACCTGATGATTTTGTGTGCCTGAATACACCACATAAAGCGGCACCCCAGCGCGTTCATATTGTCTTAAATATTGCAATATCTCATCATCTTTACGGGTCCAGTCGCCGATAACATAGTGCACGTCGTCGTCGCTCAACGCTTGTTTTACAGACGTCGTGTTTAAAGCAACTTGTTCGTTCACTTTACACGTAATGCACCAGTCCGCTGTCATATTGACAAGAACGACCTGTTGTTCTCTTTTAAGTGCATCTAACATGGCTGGATCATAGTTTTTCTGACTGGTCGCGATCGCTAGGTTGGTATTGTTATCATCGGCTATTGGCAACACGTTGAGCAAGGGCAAGACAATGCAAACCAGCATTGATGCCATAAAAACCGCTCGCATCGAGCGCTGCGTTTTGTCGCTCATAAACGCACAAAAACTGAAAAATACCAACGCCAGCATCAACACAAATTGTGCGACCAAACCTTGTTGTCCTGCAAAGACCCAGACAAGCCAGGCTGTCGTGGCAAACATAGGAAATGCTAAGATGTGTTTAAAGGTTTGCATCCAGGCACCAGGAGACGGGATGCATCGCTGTAGTGTTGATGAAGCAAACACCAAAGTAAGAGGCAATGCAAAGCCAACGGCAAGCACATTAAATATCGCAAGCGAAAGTAAAGGCTCACTTACAAGCGCGACTCCCAATGCAGCTGCCATAAATGGCGCAGTACATGGTGATGCAACAACAACTGCCAAGAGACCAGTGAAAAAATGGCTTTTTGCGGTATTACCCGTTACCAATGATTCACCTATACCGGCCATTTTGCTCCCCACAATGAACACATCTAACAGTACCAGTCCGATAAAAGTAAACAAAAATGCCAGCAACCAGATAACTGTCGGGGACTGCATATGAAAACCCCAACCCAACTGTTCAGTACCTTGTTGCAATATCATCACGATAATGGCAAAGGCATTAAAACAGACTAATACACCCAGAAGGTACGCGAGCTTATGACTCAATAGTTGAGTGTGCTGTCGTAAAGCAAGCGCTTTGATTGAAAGGATCGGTAAAACACACGGCATGATGTTCAATATCAAACCGCCCAGAAATGCTGAGCCCAAAAGGATAAGCACACCATAAAAACTCGTTTCACTACTTTGGGCGTCCGATGACGCTAAAGCGGCATCAACATAGAACGCATCTGTTCCATTCGAAAGCAAAAAGTTAGCGCTTGTTGGATTGCCAGAAAAATAGGCAGAGCGCGCCATCAAGACATTGACTGTGCCATTTGCAAACACTTGTTGCTGGGCGGCAGCGTGATCAATCAAGTCCGAACGAAAAGGAAAAGCATACCAACCGTCACGCTCTTCACCGGCAAATTGCAGGGCAATATGGTTTTCACTCACTTCAAAGCGCGCGTTGACTTCTCGTTTCGAAGGCAAGTTACTGCGGGTTTGCGAAAACTGATCTGCAAATTCGGTGGGGCCCGGGCGTTCTGTCACAGGCAGACTGAGCGTTAATGTCGCCCAGCCCGGAATACAGTCTTCTTTGCACACCAGCCATGATAAGTCTGCTGTAATTGATACAGTTTGACCGATGGTTGTGTCCTTGGGTGTGGTAACGTCGACCAATAAAAGATGTTCGTTGCTATACCCGTAATTCGCCAAATGTGCGACTGGAATAACCTCTGGTGTGGGCCACAGTAAGTCGCCAAACTCAAGCCTAGCATTTGAGCTCATGTCAACGCGTGGTGCTTCTCCACTGTCCCCTGGATTACGCCAATAGGTATGCCAATCGGTCTCGGGTGACATCCTGATTGCAAGCATTTGCGTTGCCCCTGGACGAAGGCCATTTTTCTCGCTGATCAAAGCGACTTTTATGTGTGGTCCTTCGCCTTGCCATGATGCATTTATTGAGTTTTCTGCAAAGCATGGGAAGGCAATTGCCAAGAAGAGAATCAGTGACAGTAACCAAGGAGTATGTCTTTTGGCACTCATTCGTAAACCTAACAATAAGATCCCTCAAAACACTTGCGCGTAAACAAATTTGAATACAGAAAAACGCGATGTTTATTTATGTTGAAATATAGCACTTTCATTTTTGTTTTATGCATGACTTGGGACTCTTACGCTTTGAATTCATTAACCGATCTGCACTGGAAATACCGCATACTGATTGTAGAGCATGAACTTGTGGATTATGAAGCGATGATGGAATCTATGGACGCCCTCAAAGAGCGCCGGCTTGTAGTCTTCTTGGTGGATGGAAGTAATGTCAAACAGTAGGGGGGCGGTGAAATTGATGCTAAACTCGCCAGTGAAATGCTTGCGCGCATGGATAAACACAATGGGCTGTTAATTGGACTCGACGGCGGTACCAAAATGCGATTTGAATCGCTCAATTTACCTCACATTTTCGAAACCATTGATGTAATGCCTATGCGTAAAGCAGAATTGCGTCAAGGAGATAAATAAAATCCGCCCAGCAGTCGCATTGAGTGTAAATAATGACACGTTTCACACGCTTTGCTACAGTGGCTGAAAAATAAAACAAACATCCCAATGACAGAGTCCACAACGCCAACAACAGATAAAGACCAACCCAGTGGACGCGGACAAATTGAACGATTCGGTCAAGCGCCAGAGAAAGACCAAATCCCAAGCGATTCAGCATTTGTAAATTTCTTCAGAGCAATCCGGACAAACACACAAAAACTCGTTGCGACCATAAGAGCATGGGCATTGTCCGCATGGGCGCAACAGTATAATCCTTCACAGTGGTGTTATTTCACTGCGGGCATACTGTTCATCATGGGCTTATTAGCCGATGAGGGCAACGGTTATGGTACGCTAGCAGGTTGGGTCGCATTCTTCGGTTTAGTGCGAGAATTATTGCATTTGTTTCATCGCATTTGGGATACGACGCTGGGCAAAGGCGCTATACTTATTCTGTATGCGTCCACGGCAAACGTCGCGTTGGCCTATGCGGCAATGAAGATCAATTTGATATCCGGCGTTGAACCGACCCCGTTTACGTTCACATTGGGGTTTACCACTCTTGTTCTCATGCCGTTTTGGCTAACATTATCTACAGTGCTCGTTTTCCTCGTCTTTTTGATTGTTGTGAATCTTTGGCTGTTGGTCAGGCTACCGATAAAAATGATCGGGTTTGACATTCAATTGCACTGGGAAGACAAGAAACGCGCTGTTCTCACTATGTTTTTACGCATCGCATTGATCCCACTTGCTGTTGTGTCGATCCTGGAGGCGACCAAACCCTATTTTGTGGACTTTTTTGGCGACCCAACGGACAATATTTTTACAACGCAGGAGTTTAGGAAACAACTTCAAGAAGGTATAGCAGATGCTGCCGATGCTGATACAAGTCTTGAAGAGCAACCGATAGCCGAAGTTACTGTGGATGTGCAGCCAGATGACGAAGATCGCGCCGATGCAATCCAAAGAGGCTTAATCATCGACAAGTGGATTGCTCATTTCATTTGGTATTTGGAAGCTTATCCCAACAGTTTTTGTGAGAAACCTCAAGAGGTTAGAACCATTCCAATAGAAGAGGGCGTTGTCTTATTCGTGTACAAAGACAACGAACAAGACGTTGGCTATCGCTATGAAGTTGCACAATGCCAATTGCGCAGTGAAGTAATCGCTACAGACCAGTAATAATAACAGGTTCGCTTAAAAACTATCCTATCGTCTAACTTAAAAAATCGAAATATCAGCCGATACATCCCAACAACTACGCATTCGCGCGCCCTTAGGTTTTAGGAGAACCCATGGCACTTTCCCAAAGAATTGTCATTTCTATTTTATTTGTGACGGTAATAACGATCCTTATTTCTTCCGTCTCCTCTATATGGGGTTCGTACACTGCAACGTCCAACGCATTGACAGAGCTCGTGCAAAAGAAACTCACTTCTCAAGTGAAGAGTTCTCGCGATAGCATATCCAACTACTTTGGCCTATTGGAAAGTCAGATAAAGACAGAGTCTCAAGATCCAAAATGGATAAAGGCGGCTGTTGAGTTCACGTCGGCCTTCAATGCTTACGAGCGTCAATTACCCAATTTAACGAAGGCGCAACGATCGCGCGTGCAATCATACTACCAAAACGAATTTGCGCCTTTGTATAAGGAGCGCAACCAAGCCAATGTTCCCGGGTTACAGAGCCTAGTTAACGGCCTTTCTGATAACGCAATGCTTTTACAGCATGACTTTATCGCAGCCTCCTCATTTCCGATTGGAGAAAAAGACAAGTTGGTATCGCTGGGCAATGCATCAGACTATGCAGAAATTCACAGTGATTTTCATCCAGTGGCCAGCCGCTTTCTCAATCAGTTTGGTTACTACGATATTTTTATAGCCGACCCTTCAACGGGGAACATTGTCTACAGCGTCTACAAAGAACTTGATTATGCAACTAGCCTTAAATCTGGGCCCTATCGCAACACAGGTATTGCAGACGCTTTTAACAAAGCATTAAAGGCAACTGAGCCTGGCCAGGTTTTCTTAAGTGCTTTAGACAAGTACTTACCTTCTTATGAAGCGATTGCAGGTTTCTTGTCAGCACCGATATTCGATGGTAATACACTGGTAGGAATCCTGATTTTCCAAGTACCCATGGATAAACTCAACGGTATCATGACGAGAAGTGGAAAATGGGAAGAGCAAGGCTATGGTAATTCAGGTCAAACATTCCTTGTCAATTCAAACAAAACTTTACTTACCGAAAACCGCTTGTTTCTTGAAGACAGTCATAGTTATTTAGCTCTATTGGACAAGTCTCAGTCGCAAAACGCGAGCAAAATCAAAGCGTCGGGCACTAGTGTGGGTAGTCAAAGTTTTGAAAACGGTGCAATTGAGGAAGCATTGACTGGCAGCACTGGTTTTCAACAAATCAAAGATTATAGAGGTATTGATGTATTTTCAGCCTATACGCCGATTCGTTTTGGCGATAGTCAACTTGCGCTCATGGCTGAACTTGATGTGGATGAAGCATTGGAAGCATCAGATAAGATAAGCTCTGATTTGATGATAATTGCCTTTTTCAAAGCGTTGATAATGTTAGGCGTCGGCACGGCTATCGCCTTTTGGGTAAGCGCGCAGATAGGCAAACCACTTAAGAGTGTTAGAAACACATGCAAAGAATTGACGTCAGGTAGCGACGATTTAACTATTCGTATGAAAGAGTGCGGTGTGCGCGAGATTGATGAATTGTTGAGTTCATTCAATGTGTTCATTGAGCAAGTACAGAAAATCATCAACGGCGTTCGAACGGATTCTGAAGCCTTGGCAACATCGGCCGCACAGTTGACGCAAATCACATCGCACAGCAGTCAGATAAGTCAGAAACAGAAAGTTGAGACAAACACCGTAGCGGTTTCTATCGGCGAGCTGAGCACGTCTATCAGCAATATCACCGACACGATTTTGCAGAACCAAAATGAAAGTGAAAAAACCAAACAAAGTATTTTTGAGCACAAGTCTAAAACGAATAAGTCCGCGACTAAGGTCAATGAACTTGTTTCATTGATAAAAGAATCTGGTGCAGTTATTGAATCGCTTAAAACAGAGGTCGTTCAGGTCAACCAATTGTTAGACGTCATCAATAGCATCGCCGATCAGACTAACTTACTGGCGTTAAATGCTGCCATTGAAGCTGCGCGTGCAGGTGATGCAGGTCGAGGTTTCTCGGTGGTTGCAGATGAAGTGCGAACGCTTGCCAATCGTTCGCAAGAAAACACGGTTGAAATTGCGAAAATTGTCGAACGCATGAC
>JBCDMA010000223.1:0-6511 GCA_038744645.1 Pseudomonadota bacterium
AGTAGGTTTTTCGGCAAACTGCCAAGTAAGAATTTCTGTATTAAGCCCACTTTGCAAATCAATCGCATAAAAGCTATTGCCACTTCGCACTGACACACCTCTGCCATCAAAATACGACAAGTCAGTATAGGTTTTTGTATCACTGGTTAATTGCTGAATGTCTTGTGATTGACGCTCTCGAATAAACACGTTTCCTTCAAAGGTCCAGCTAACAAATGGCATTTTAGGATCATCAATGTATTCATCTGCTTTGTATCGATGCAGTTCTTTGAGATCAACTTTTTGCCCATTACCACTGCCCGTTTGGGTGACATAAAGGTCGCGTACAACGCTGCCTTCACGTTTGCGCTCATACACAACGCTATCACTCATTGGCGCAAATCCAGGGGATTCGGGCTGTCTACCTAACCAATCCGGATCGGACATGATTTGTTTAAGTGTCAATTCGACAGCTTCTGGCGTGTTGGGCGTGTCAACACTGGTTTGTTGAACTATAACGTCAGTGTTGAAATCCGAAGCATCGGGAGCCGCGTTTTGCGTTTCTGTCGAAGTGCAACTGATAAGCAAAGCAGTGAAACAAAAGGTGAGACAGGTGTGTTTTTGACGCATTTTTTACTCTTGGAGGATTGTTCTTATCTTTACTTGATTCTTTATTCGGCTCTTCAAGCAGATAATTATGCAGTTAAGCCAAAGGTGCCATCGATACTCACTGTGAATAATGACTAAAGCACGTCGCCCATAGCAAATGTTAATAGCATTTTGATGTGTTTATAGTGTAGATGGTAATGATCTAAATTAAAGCCTTCAGGTTACCAAAGTATATATGCAGATTTATTCAACTGGAGAGCTATATATGAAAACCATACTCACCCTATTTTTACTCGCATTTTCATCGATAAGCCTTGCCATGGAGCAGTGTCCCGATGTACTAAAACACGTCAAACGCAAACTGAATTCGCAAGAGACGGTAAATCTATGCGAAGCATATAATGGCAGTGCTGTGCTGTTCGTAAACACTGCAAGCAAATGCGGTTTTACCCCACAATTTGAAGGGCTGGAGAAGTTGTATAGCGATTACAAAGACGAAGGCTTGGTTATTTTAGGATTCCCATCTAATTCATTTAGACAAGAACACTCTGATGAAGCAAAGACAGCTGAAGTGTGCGAGCTCACTTACGGTGTCAACTTTCCAATGTTTGAGACAGTAAAAGTACGCGGTGACGAAGCTGATCCGCTTTTTATGCAACTGAAAAAGAAAACCGGTAAAGCGCCAAAATGGAATTTCAATAAGTTTCTTATGAGCAAGTCAGGTGACGTGTTTACGCATTATGGCAGCAGAGTTAAACCGGACGATGAGGATTTCTTAAACGATATCAAAGCTGCGTTGCAGTAGAGGCATTGCTTGTTGAAAAAGACGGTTTTGTACCGTCTTTTTTGTGGGTTGCATTAGGTATAAGTGAATCAAATCAGACTAGAATGCATTAATACCAAGCGAATCCGTTACTAAAAGATACATCTACCCCGATATCTCATTCTTCTCAATTGATATGTAATGAATAAACACACTATCATAAACATCGACATCATACCTCCACCGCTTGATTCACTGGCAGGCTCTGACGGTGTAGGTGACGGGTCTGGAGAAGGTGTTGGCGTTTGATTCCCACTATCGCCGCTCTGGGTAAACTGAATTGAAGTATTGGTTAATGCGCTACTAACAACATGAAACGTATCAGAAGTAGTCACTTTCTGGATAAGCGATAATTCACTCCCAATTTCTCCTGAGCTGACTGCTGCCTCCAATAACTCTGCCTTATCGACAGTGACTTGATTGGCACTCTGCATTAGCCTTGACAGCAGTACTTCATTAGAGCTGGCGTCCATCAACACCCAAGTGTAGTTTAGCGACTTACCTTCAGGATCTTCTGCTTCACTCCAAGTGAACGTAATATCATTTTGTTCAGGTTGAATCGCTATGCTTGTGGTTTCTATCGCCGGTGAGGAAGGCGGTAAATCATCTTCTAGTTCAAAATACTTCTGAAGTATTTCTCTGCCAGTTGTGCGAATTTACTGCCCTTCTTCCTCGTCAAAGTTCACAAGTAAGTTATCGTAAATTTGAAACTTCAACTGTCCCTCTTCAACTGCAGTCTTTTCAGCATGAAATGCAGTAAGCTCAACATTGTTTCTAAGTGCATTGTCGAGATAGTGAATTATTCTTTCGAAAGCTCCATCACAAGTCGGTAGCTCTGCCAATTCATTTTCAACACTCTCGCTTGGGTGAATACCCCAGAAATGGAACAAACTCGCTAGGTTACAATCGATCGCATGACTACCCTTACTCAAAAACTCATCATGGCTCACACCGACTTGTGTATTTGCCGGTTGACCACTGGCTAGGTCTTCTTCGTAATATTGACGATAAATATCATCCAGCACATCCCAAGTGTTAAATATTGCAGCCAGGTCGATGTATTTTGCATGCCCCCTGGTTTGATACGAGGTTTCAATAGGTTGAAAATCAGTGGTCGGGTCGTAACCGATGGGATTGCCATTTCTGAAGTTGTGAGTCACCATCCAATCAATTGCGGCATCAATTCTGTAATCGGCATTTAAGACCGGGAAACGGCTAGTTGACGCTAATTTTGAGTGATTATCGGCATGAGCACCAACGCGTATGTGTAATCCAGAATTCACCCAGGATTCATCCACAGTGATACTCACAACCTCCCCTGCTGGTGCATAAAATCCCGTCGGACGATACAAATAGGCGGCCAATTCTTGTTCAGGAGATTGACGCATTCCCCCCATCAAGTATCCGGGATCTCGCACGTATTCAGCGCGAATATCTGCGCGACCATTTTCAATCCTTTTAGCACCTTCGATAAGTGCCCCCGGCCATTGTGTATGTTCTACAAAGCTAATGCCGGTAGCAGAATTTGCGTTTTCAGTCGTTAACCCTTGTGTAAGCATCCAGACACCAAGATCGACGTAGGCTTTTGACACATCCGGTAAATCATCATAACGTACGTTATCAGCGTTGTTGCGGTGTTCAATAGTGTAAAGAGGACCGAAATCTTGAGCATGGCTTGCAATAAAAAGGCCTGCCTCAGTAGAAAATTCATCAAAATTAACATCATTCAAATTTTCTCGCAGATTAATCAAAAAGTTCGTTATTTCTTCCTCTTCTAAAATAGCGTCACCCGTTAAGTGATCGCTTAATCCGATCAGAGCTGACTTAACTACTTGTTCATCCCCACTGGCTTTGGGCGACTGAATTATCAGATTATCGAAATATACTTCAGCCAAATTTGACGTCGTCGTGTTGCCGTTTTCAATATCGTATTCATGTCGCCACTCGGGCGCTGCGTCTCCCGAAGACTGATGAACACCGATCCTAAATGGCTAACTCTGCAATTGATTTAAAAACAGGTCGATATTAATGGGTTCGCCACCTTCACTTTCGGTGAGCGTTTTTTGCTCTTTTCGACCATTTACACCGAAAAACACAAGCTCTTGTTCTATATCTATATCAACAGTTGCAGTATGCCATTCATTCATGGGTAATCCGAAAAAGCGAGTAGCAACTTCTCGTGTTCCAACACCGATATTGAACTGCACAAAGATTACACCCTCTGGCTGCCATTCTGTCTTTTCATTAAATGCGGTTATTTTCAAACCGGGAACGTCGTCTGCCCAGTCTTTGTTGCTGAGTAGAACGCGAACGCTTTCGTCTACACCTGTGTCTTTAAAATAAAAATCAAGGCTGATAGAAAGTGATTCATCAAGTTTGAAATCATTGTGCATCTAAGGGTTTAGCTCAAGATAGTTTTGTCCACTTAAATCGAGAGCAAAAGTCTGTTCACGAGCTATGTAAGAAACTTCGTCAACGCCTGTGTACTCAATTACATAGTTGTTCGATTCATCGGCAAGCGAATTCTCAAAGTTGTACCTTGAGTCAACAAAGCCCAAATTACCTTAGTGTGAATGAGATATGTAAGTGTAAATTTTGTTTTTCTATTGCTTGACTTCTCACTTGCTGCGAACACAAGAACGCTCCTAAAAATAAACCTATGGGGTAAGTAGCGGCCAAAAACGAGAAATTTTAATGTTGAAATGCACTTAGGGTGTAAAGCTTAAGCGTTGATGCAATTGTTTACTGGGTGAGGGTACCCCTCCCCCTGAATCAGTACCGGTCCTTCTATAAGGATTTCCATTTGTTGTGCTCCTCTGGCTGAGGTCACGCTGGGGGACTCTAAAAAGGGCAATCCGCTATTTTAACGAAGGGTTTCAAAATCTGCGTAAAATGAATTTTAGAAGTTACTTAATCAATTTGTTTTTTTTAGTCCATACTAACTCACACGTTAAAACTAAAAATTAAACATATGAAAAAACTTATTGCAGAATTTATTGGTACCTTTTGGCTTGTTTTAGGCGGTTGTGGTAGCGCAGTATTAGCCGCTGGCGTTACCGATGTTGGGATTGGATTGGTAGGCGTATCACTCGCTTTTGGTTTAACCGTATTAACTGGCGCTTACGCCTTGGGGCATATTTCTGGTGGACATTTTAATCCAGCCGTTTCAGTCGGTTTATGGATGGGAGGACGATTTGACGCAAAAGAGTTACCAGGGTACATCATCGCACAAGTATTAGGTGGCATTGGTGGCGCCGCAATTTTGTATTTAATTGTAAGTAGTTCAGCAGATTTTTCTGGTTTTTCCGGAGCAGGAGCTTTTGCAACTAATTTTTATGATGCTAACGTATATGGCGTGAATTACGGGTTGGTCGGAGCACTTGTCACAGAAGTCACAATGACCTTCATGTTTTTAATTGTGATCCTCGGTGTTACGCATAAAAACGCATCACCCGGTTTTGGAGGATTGGCAATTGGTTTGGCGTTAACCTTGATTCATCTAATAAGCATCCCTGTGACCAATACATCAGTAAATCCTTCGAGAAGTACAAGTCAAGCATTGTTTGTAGGTGGTGAGGCTATGGGCCAGCTTTGGTTATTTTGGGTTGCACCTATTGTTGGTGCGATACTGGCTGGGATTGTTTATAAATTTATGGCTCCGAATAAGTGAATCGTTTTTTGAATTAAAAAAATCAACCTAAAAGACAATTTCGAGTGTCTTAGGGATTGTTTTGTCGCAAAACGTTCAACGTATAGGCAATAAAAAGCCCCACCGGGGTGGGGCATCAACACACTCAACTAGGAACACACGCTGACTGGCTAGTTGATAACCAATCAGTACTATTTATAGTCTGCTAGGATAGGGAAAAGTTCATTTAAATTTAAATCAAAGCCTTCCCAAGCGGCTTTTTCACTGTTTTCACCCATAGCTAACCCCTCGATATATATAAAGTTTATGTCAGTGAAGCCAATGAATTCTAAAAAATTTTTAATGTATGGACCTTGTGTATCCATTGGCGTGCCTTGGTATTTACCGCCTCTCGCAGCAAGAACTGTAGCTTTTTTCCCCTTGATTAAGCCCCTGGGACCCTTTGCTGAATATTCGAATGTTTTGCCCGCTCTAGCGATGCGATCGAAATACGCTTTTAATGTCGAAGGAATGCCAAAATTGTACATAGGTACTGCAAGCACAATTTCATCAGCATTTATCAATTGTTCTATAAAACCGTCGCTGTGTCGTGCGAGCGCATGCTGTTCTGGCGTTCGTTCTGCGTCAGGTGTGCGCCATGCCTGCATCTCTTCTGCACCCAGATGTGCTAACCCGTAGGAGTTTAAATCAACCTCAGTGACCGAGATTTGCTCATTTTCCCATTGCGCGTCGACATACTTTTGCGCGGCTTTGTTACTATTGCCTGAGTTGCCATTAAGGCTTGAATTGATAACTAACACTGATTTCATGAAAAACTCCCTATGTTTTTAACTTAAAGAGAGTGTAGTTTCATTTTTATAAAATAAAATTGCGAAAAGTAAGGTGTATTAATCGATTTTTTCGAAAGCTTGAGTGAAATCAGCTATCAAGTCATCAATGTCTTCGATGCCCACCGATATCCTGATCAGATTGTCATCGATGCCCATTGCAGCTCGCTTTTCTGGGCCATTTTCAAAGAAGATGGTTGATGCGACTGGTAACGCCAATGTCCGTGTATCTCCCAAATGCGTTGCGCGTAATACCAAAGACAAGTTATTCAAGTAGCGACGAAAATCTATGCGAGGATCTAAACAGAAACTCAAAATGCCACCGAATTGATTACCAAACTGCTTAGCAGCGAGTTCATGCTGTGGGTGCTGAGGCAAACCAGGATAATTAACTGTTGTGAATCGCGCATCTAGCGACATAAACTCGGCGAGTTTTAGTGCATTTTCAGATGATGTTGTCATGCGCAAAGACAGCGTTTCTAACCCAATCGATATCGGATGAGCAGACGCTGGTGCCAGCGTCCCACCGATGTCTCTTAACCCTTTTTTGCGAAGTTGCGTCATTCCCCAAAGCGTAACATCGCTGACTTGATATTTAGGTTTGATGTTGGGAAAAGTGCACCA
>JBCDMA010000224.1:0-6470 GCA_038744645.1 Pseudomonadota bacterium
TCTTTCCAATGACGGGAGAGGTAAAAGTCAGAAAACTTAAAAGCTTGCACAACACAACGATACTTGATCGTGAAAGTGAATACCGAGTCAAGATCAATCAACAGCCAACATCTGGTGATGTTGACCTTTTTGACTGAGTAAATGATGTCGATTCGTGTACTTGTCGTCGATGATTCTGCACTGATTCGCAGTTTACTTTCGGAAATTATTAGACAGGCGCCGGGGCTTGAACTTGTCGGTGCAGCGCAAGATGCGTTTGTGGCTAGAGAAATGGTGGTGAAACTACAACCTGATGTCATCACATTAGACATAGAGATGCCGAAGGTCGACGGTCTAACGTTTTTAGATAGGCTGATGAAAGCGCGACCAACGCCGGTAGTCATGATTTCCACATTGACGGAACAAGGCGCCGATGCAACTATTCGGTCACTCGAAATTGGCGCAATTGACTTTATAGCCAAGCCAAAAATTAACGTTGCAGAAGGTATTGGAGATTACCAGCGCGAAATCGTTGAAAAAATTAAGATGGCGGCGAGTTCGAAACCAAAGAAGCGTGCTACGTCGAATACGGCTCAAAAAACCATTCCCATTGCCTATAAAGGCACTGAAATTATTGTGGGCATCGGTGCATCAACTGGCGGAACAGAAGCTATTAAGGAAGTCTTAAGGGGATTATCGCCTGCATTTCCGGCTACGGTTATTACTCAGCATATGCCACCCAGTTTCACTAAATCATTTGCTAATCGACTGAATCTTCAGTGTGCCGTTAATGTCAGTGAAGCGGTAAATGATCAGCGTTTATTACCAGGAAATGTGTATATTGCGCCAGGCGACAAACACCTTGAAGTCAAGCGCAGTGGAGCAGATTATCGCATAAAACTTATCGATGGACCGCTGGTGAGCGGTCACAAACCATCTGTTGACGTGATGTTTGACTCACTTGCTCAAGTCGTAGGTAAGAATTGCGTGGCAACGATCTTAACTGGTATGGGTAAAGACGGTGCGAGCGGCATGCTTGCGCTCAAGGAAGCAAACGCTATGACGTTTGCACAAGACGAAGCTAGCTGCGTTGTATATGGTATGCCCAGAGTTGCATATGAGATGGGTGGCGTAAATGAAGTTGTTCCGCTGCAAAAGATGAGCGCTGTGCTCACCGCCGCGATTGAGAAAAAAGGCGCTGGGACCCGATTATAACTGGGTTTTACGCAAAATCAGTCAACCTCCTTGACTGAGAGAACTTTCTGCAAAAGCATGTTAAGCAAGAATTTATAGTTTAATGACGCGTACTGTCCTTTGAAACAATCTTGTTCTTGCCAGATGCTTTAGCTTCATAAAGCCGGCTGTCGGCCGTGTTGATTGCGGATCGAATTTGTCCGAAATCATTCAGTAAAACGATACCAGCGCTGAAAGTCACAGAGAATTTCTGCTTCCCATGAGAAAACGATAACTGCTCAAAGTTTTCCCGCATATCGTTGAGCTTCGTTATTGCATCCGGCATCTCGACGCCTTGCAGAATAATGATAAATTCTTCTCCACCGTATCTGCCAATTTGATCAGTATCTCGCAGTGAGCGGCGTAGTTGCTGACCAAACGTGCTTAATACATTGTCTCCCGCACCATGGCCATAGGTATCATTTACACTTTTAAAGTTATCAAGGTCAATTAGCGCTAATACATTCTTTGTCTCATTGCGCTTGCTCAATCGCAAAATATTAGAAGCGGCTTCAATGATTTGTCCATGATTTAGTACACCCGTTAATGCATCTTTTGATACAAAGTTACTGATCATGCTCGACCTGCTTAAGCGAGCAATTACCTGCCTGGCTACCAGGTGTGCTGGAGTTTGTTTTGATATCACGTCATCCGCGCCATGTTCTAGGACAGATAGCTTAGTTTCGGAGGTATCGTCAGAGGTTAAGAAAATGATGGGCGCAAAGTCAAATTTCTCTTCTTGCCTGAGCATGGTGGCAATTTCAAGGCCATCAATATCAGGCATAAACATATCGAGCAGAAACAGGTCTGGTTTTAAACTATCGAGTGAATCAAAAAGCTCATTCGCGGCTCTTATATATTCTACGTGGATACCGTATTGTTTAAAGACAGTCTGATAAAATGTCCCCATTGATTCCTGGTCATCGACAAATACGATTTTGTATTGGATATGTTTTTTGCGTTGAATCACGCGATTAATTTTTTCGATCAACGAGGTACTATTTACCGGTTTGACGATAAAGTCAGCAACATTTGCGCGCACTGCGGCTAGTCGTGTTTCAAGATTAAACAAACCGCTACAAGATACGACTAGAGTGCCAAGCCTATACTGCTCTTCAGCAAAATCGAATACTTGTTCTTTGCTGACACCAGGCATAACAACGTCAAGCAAGATAAGTTCAACAGATGGTTTGTTTTCCTTAAATGCATCGATTGAATCAAACAACACCGCTTTAAAATTAAACTGCTCCAGTATCTTGCCTAGTGCCCCTCGCGTTGCTCTATCGTCGTCAATGACAGCAACGACATTGGTCGATGCGTGAAACCTTGGCTTTTGCTCAATGGGTTTGGCCAACACTTCAATCAAATCCAATGGCGTTGTTTCAGTATATTCCATTAACATAGGGTCATTTGTATCTTTACTGGCTTTTATTAACTCGTTTACCAGCTGGTCTATGTTTTCAATTGCAAGTTTAAGTTCAACTTGACGGTTATCTGTTGCTGAAATGCGGTCTTTGATTGAAGCAATTACCTGATGCAGCGTTAATGAAGTGTTCGAAGCGTATATGTTGCTAATGTCGCTTAGACAACCATCAAATGCCACAATATCCGATTTGGTTTTGCTTTTTCTGGCTATACCCCAGAGCTTTACTAGCTGTTTGAGGTGGCTGTAATAAAGCTTAGCATTATTGTCTTCATTCGATTTCTTGTCGGTTATGCAGCTATCGGAAGAAGATTTTTTTTGATGTGACATTATTGAGTGTTACACGTCTATTTTTTTGAGTTTGCTAAGTTATTATTATCGGCTGAGTTTATCAAAGGATGAAGTCTTATGTAACACAAAGGACAATTTGGTTTGTATATTTAATGAAGATAAAAATGCCGTATCCAATAGATGAAGTAGCGTTCTTTATTTTCATAAATTCGGTGATTAGACCAGAAAAGTTCTAAAATTTGCTACCATTTTGTGGTAATTTGCGTGTTTTAGCGCAGCCGTATACATATGTAAGGCGTTGCAACTAAAACGCCGCAAGAAAAAAGATTTTTGACGCAATAAGCTGCACGTTCACTTGCACTTAGAACAATAATTACATGAAATTAGCATTATTAAACGGTCCAAATTTAAATCTTTTAGGCACTAGAGAGCCAGAAACCTATGGCTCCACAACATTAGAGGATATCGAAAAGTCGTTAACGAAGATCGCTCAAATTCACGGGTTTGATCTCGAATCAATGCAATCAAATGCCGAACATGAATTGGTTGATTTCATACACCATGGCATGAACCGGCTTTCGGGCATTCTTATAAACCCAGGTGCATTTACGCATACTAGCGTTGCATTGAGAGATGCTTTTTTAGGCACCAATATACCCTTTGTTGAAATTCACGTTTCTAATGTATATGCGCGCGAAACGTTCAGGCATCGTTCATACCTTTCTGACATAGCATCTGGGGTGATAATAGGCTGCGGGGTCAAAGGGTATGAATATGGACTTTTGGCATTGATAAATGCAATAAATAAAATTACAGATTGAAATAGGACAATCAATGGACATTAGAAAAATAAAAAAGCTCATCTCACTCGTTGAAGAATCAGGTATAGCTGAATTAGAAATCACCGAGGGAGAAGAGTCTGTTAGGATCAGTAGAGGCGTAGTCCAACCAGCACCCGTGCATTATGCACCACCTCCGGCAATGGCGGCTCAACCCGCTGTGCCTGCCGCACCTGTTCCAGCTGAGACAGCCGCAGAACCAAGCGTCACAACGACAGGCCATGTGATCAAATCACCTATGGTGGGTACCTTCTATCGCTCGTCGTCACCCGAATCTGCTGCGTTCGTTGAAATTGGCGACAGCGTTAAAAAAGGCGACACCCTTTGCATTGTCGAAGCAATGAAGATGATGAATCAAATTGAGTGTGACAAAGACGGTGTGATAAAAGAGATTTGCGTTGATAACCAAGAAGCTGTTGAATTTGATCAACCGTTATTCGTCATTGAATAAGGACGGTTGAAATGCTTGATAAGGTATTAATCGCCAACAGGGGCGAGATAGCGCTTAGAGTACTGCGCGCATGTAAGGAACTCGGCATAAAAACTGTCGCTGTCCATTCAACCGCAGACAGAACGTTAAAACATGTATTGCTTGCAGATGAAACGATTTGCATAGGGAATGCACCTGCGACAGAGAGTTACCTCAATATCCCCCGTTTAATCGCTGCTGCTGAAGTTACCAATGCTGTGGCTATTCACCCCGGTTATGGATTTCTCTCTGAAAACGCTGCATTTGCCGAGGCCGTAGAAAAAAGTGGCTTTATTTTCATTGGTCCGAAAGCTGAGACAATAAACCTGATGGGCGATAAAGTGTCGGCAATTGCAGCAATGCGGAGTGCAGGCGTTCCATGTGTTCCTGGTTCTGACGGCCCACTGGGTGATGACATGGAAAAAAACAAAGCCATCGCAAAGCGCATTGGCTACCCAATGATCGTCAAGGCAGCGGGTGGTGGTGGCGGTAAAGGTATGCGTGTAATACGCAGCGAAGAAGAATTAGCAACTGCGATAGCCACGACAAAGGCGGAAGCAGGCGCAGCCTTCAATAACGATGTCGTGTATATGGAAAAGTATTTGGAAAATCCGCGACACGTTGAAATCCAGGTGCTTTCAGATGGGCAGGGTAATGCTATTCACCTGGGCGAAAGGGATTGCTCAATGCAGCGTCGACACCAAAAAGTTGTCGAAGAAGCCCCTGCGCCAGGCATCAGTCAAAGTATGCGAGAGAAGATAGGCGAGCGTTGCCGTAGAGCCTGCATTGAGATTGGGTATCGCGGCGCTGGCACGTTTGAATTTCTGTATGAAAACGGCGAGTTCTATTTCATTGAGATGAATACCCGTATACAAGTCGAACATCCTGTAACAGAAATGGTGACAGGCGTTGATTTGATCAAAGAGCAGCTGAAAATCGCGGGTGGCCAGCCACTATCGGTTGAACAGGAGCAAATCAATGTCCAAGGACATGCAATAGAGTGTCGCATTAATGCGGAAGATCCAAATACCTTTATTCCAAGTCCGGGAGAGATAACAATGTTTCACTCGCCGGGGGGATTGGGCGTGCGATGGGAGTCTCATATTTACTCAGGTTATCGCGTCCCACCGCATTATGATTCAATGATTGGTAAGCTAATCACCTATGGCGAGAGTCGCGACGAAGCCATTGCGAGGATGCGTCACGCGCTTAATGAACTGGTTATTGTTGGGATCCAAACCAATATTCAGTTGCAACAACGGATCATGGCAGATGAGAATTTCTTTAACGGCGGAACCAACATCCACTATCTTGAGAAGAAATTAGAAGCAGAGAGTTAGTTTACTTTAGGATAATAATATCGAAGAAAAACTCGGGGGGGGTTGACCGAGTTTTTCTGTCTGTTTCCATACACAATTTTCCAGCTTAATTTTCTTGAGCTAGTGTTTCCTGCTTATTTCCTCGGCTAATTGGATCCAACAATAACATTTCCTCCTTTGACCACCAATCAGTTCATATCATGCTTTTGAGTGATCCCTAACACTATTTTTAACCACTAAATCAATAATAAATCACAATAAAAACCTAAGACTTTGGTATCAATATCAGATTTTTTTTGCGTGTAAGAACCAAAAAAGAACCCGCTCCGTAAAGAATTTTCGTGGAGCAAACTGATGACAGATTTAGACACCGCTGATGTAATGACACTTTTCACTTTTCGGTATCTGCTTGATAAGCCAAACGATATTGTTGACTTAACACAAGACGTTCTTGACTTGCAAGCATTCCCCGAAAGGCTGTTTGGTAGCTACAAAGAGGAGTGGACGCGTTACATCAAACGAGAGCTTGCAACCAAGCAAACGTCCAAAAATCTAATACACTTAGATATTAAAGAAGTGTTGTCATCAGATTCATTGGAAGAATATGAATCTTTGAAACAAATCGTTTCAATGGCGTTAAGCATTGAAGCGACCGAAAAAGTTATAGTGATTGATACGCCTCTTAAAGCGTACCTGAATCAACTGATGAAATTATAGGGTAAATTATGTTTGGTTTATTTCAGCGAGATCCAACAAAGAAACTGCGAAAACAATACGATTTAAAACTTGAACAGGCGATGCTTGCACAGCGCAAAGGAGATATTAAGTCCTATTCAATGTTATCGGCCGAAGCAGAAGAACTCTGGTCAGAAATAAAGGTAATTGAAGCGACGAAAGATCAATAAGTATTTATGCAA